>JAAYSJ010000096.1 GCA_012518395.1 Clostridiales bacterium | reverse complement strand
GTAGGGAACGACCCCTGTGTCGTTCCGGGTTTCTATATCGTCTATGTTGGCGGAACGACCCCTGTGTCGTTCCCTACCACATTTAATGTCGCGCCTATTTGCATAGGCGACCAGGGGTGCGCCCCTACTGCAATTACGGTATCAATAGGAAATGTGACATCAATGCCATTCCCCTAATGGGCAGGGGCGACCTGTGGTCGCCCGGGCAAATACGCATTCTTTATACAATACGACATGAGGATCATTAATAATTAAGGAAGCAAACTATAGATGGGGGTCTAATACCTTATGCGAGGTTAGGGCCTTGATAGCATGCCCAATTTGTGCTCAGCGTTGGAAGCCATACTTATTTATGTTTAAAAAGTGTATGAGATTCTCTAAAAATCACTTTACATTTTGATATATTAGCGGATATTTATATATATGGGATAATACAGACTATCAAAAAGGGGGGAAAAGTGTATGTCAAATATTGAGAGAAAGCTAATCAACCTTAAAAACATGTCATCAAAGGAAATATGGGATTACTATGTAGGTGTTAATGAGGAGTTGCGTTTTATAAGCGAATTTCACTGCGAACCGGATAATGTATATGATATTAAAGAGATGTGCAGGATATATGCCTATGAAATCCCACGGGAAAATTCATTTTACACAGTAAACGAATTAGAAATAATTGAAAGGGGGTTATATGAGCACTTATCGAACTATGTGGAAAGCCAAGGCGGTATGAACAAAATCGGACTTATCCCCGAGGATGTCCTCGATGAGATGTTTGAAGAAGAGGCCGAGGATCTATTATCTAATATAGCAGCCTTTTTAGGGGTAACCGATGAGGAATTTGGCAGGATGGCAAAAATAGAGTGCGAAAGAATATTTGAAGAAAAGGATAAACAAGACTTGTAATATTTTGCAAATATAAAGGAATTATATAGAAGCCTGTAGAAAGATACTATACCATATGTAATAAAAGGCGGTGTAAGGGTGAATACATCTGGATGGATAAGGGGGCATATTGCACACAACAGTCCTAATGACCGATTTATACGATTTTTGGTGAATACCATAAGCAAAGAATTTGATTATAAATTCAAACTGGATATCACGCCAGACACTTATAATATCACAATGGGAAAATATAAAGTAAAAATTGAGATTAGCAAAGCAAAGGCCTTACAATTAACGGGACCATATGCTTTAGATAAATATATATTGGATAGTCTTAAAGAACAGGGATTAGAATTTTCGCAGCATAGAAGCCAATATATCAGATATTGCTATGGTTTAATAGAAAACGTATAACACCAAATCGGCAAACTATAGAGGGAACTTACTATTATAAAAATGAATTTATATAGGGGGCAAGCAAATTGTCAAAGATAAAGATATCTGATTTTTACTATGGGGCAATATTATCAATGCTGCTAAATAACGGTATAAGGCCAATATTAGTAGAAAGCGGCCAAAATAGACAGATATATGACTTAGGTACAGATAGGAATAACTGCATACTCTTTATGAAATATAGGGCAGACAAACAAGATACAAAAACTCCAAATTACAAGAGCTGGGTATTCACATTTACAGATCAAGATAAGTTAGAGATCAAAAATTATATACGGAAGGGTTCCAATCTTATGGTTGTGCTTATTTGTGGCGTGACTGATTTATCAGAGAGCGAGGTTGCAGTAATTGATCAATCTGAAACACAGAAAATCTTCGAATTAGGTAAAGGATCCGTTACTATCAACCGCATAAAGCATGAAATGTATTATCGTATTCCCATAGGTGGTGGACGGGAAAATGCTATGCTGATTAGGGCAAATCGTTTTGAAGAGTTATTCTAGATACCTCTATTAAACAAAATCTAAAGGAGGAAATGCTAATGAAGAAAAAGCTTGAAAAGGTGTAATGGGAACTAGCGGGGATACTGTTTGAATATCAATCTTTTAACGATAATAACTATGACTATAAAATTTTTGTATTGCAAGAACAGGTATCAATATTAGATGACATTATAAACGATGAATTAGACGATTTAGTATTCGGCTGGAAAAGTAGTTTAGAGGAAGACAAAATGGATCATTGGAAACATAATACATGAATCTTCCATTATAAACATTAAGCATCCAGAAGGCAGATAAAATCTTGACGATATCAATGATCCATTTATCATAAGGCTCCCACAAAATTAGGGCCTTTATTACTACTTCAGAGCAACGAAGAAATAATTAGGCCGGTGCTTAAGCTTGTTGCCGATGAAATAAATATGGGCTTGCGTAATAGATAAGGAGGTATACCATGTTTGAAAAATTTCGTCTGCAAGATGTCCTTGTGAAATACAAGCAGATAATATCATATTTGGAGCTATTTTTATTCTTTTTCTGTTACCTATCTATTGTACCTTAACATTCAATTCCCAATTTAATAATACCTGGGCATGTCCGTTAGTGTAAAATTACTATGGGGAAATCTGGAGATAAAAAGTAAAGAGTATCTCATCTGTGATAAAATATTGTTCAAGCAAACAAATCCACAGAAAGGGAGATACTCTTATGGAACTAATTATACAGGAAATTGCAAATAAAATCAGCAATAACTTT
>JAAYSJ010000095.1 GCA_012518395.1 Clostridiales bacterium | reverse complement strand
GCTGTTAACCGAGGGGTTGCTGGTTCGAATCCAGCCTGGGGAGCCAGATTACATAAAAACTTGTTTAGCAATTCTGCTAAACAAGTTTTTTATTTACATGATATCCCGGAATCAAGAAGGAATAATCCGTTCAATCCTTCTTGTAGCTTCCAGCTGATTTCGAATGCTCAAGATTGGATTGTAGAGTGTGACTTAACAGTATATTCTGATCCGCGCTCTCTTCTAGAAATTCCTGCAATTCATATGTACGGTTACTTCTAATAATTTTGGGGCTCTTTGATTTTGTAGTAGTACTTATAGTGGGCTTATTTTGTTTGATTGCATTAGGGGCGTTTCTTTTTGCTTCTGCGATATCATTTCCAACACCCTTCCGGTTGTCCCGTTGTGATTCTTTGCTATTAGTGATAGGGCTGGTATTGTTGTAATTGCCTATCTTCACCTTATCAATCGAATCCACAATTTTTTCATGACCTTTTGAATCATTTGTTATAGTCTCGGTCTGCAGCTTTATAAGGCTTTTGAATAGTTCAATGGCACCAGCACATGATAATACTAATAAGTAAGTATAGGCATTGGGGATAAAATAGAATACAGAGACCGTGATGATAGAGATAATAAGCCTCAATATCCATTTACTCAGGTATGATTTTGAAGAAAAATATACAGAAATCTCACTGATTATCAGATGGTAAACACTGGATGAAGCGAGGATTATTATAAGAAAATCCAGCCAGTTTATTTTCATAATACTAAGCCCCTTATAAATTATTTGTTCCTATTCTATTGTATGTGATGTTTAAAGATATGTGATTTTAATATGCGCGGGAAGATGGTTACTTCCCACGCATATTTGTTAGGATAAGTCATTAGTGATAATCAGAAATCATAAATTTTTGTGTTTATCTGCCGGGAAATATTGTTGGACATTGGTGAGGGTACGTTGGTCTTGTACATGATATAGTATCCAAATTACAGTTGATAGTGTTGTCTCTGGGTTCGCAAAACTTGGCTAGCACTTCAAGCTTGACTTCAGTTTCGACCTGCAATTCTTGACAAATTCCAACCTCGAAAAGGAAATTATCATTTATAGGCACAGGGCTTAACGCAACAGCGTCTGCACTTGTTACATTCAGAACTATATTATCAGTAGTGAATGGCTCTGGGAAGCAGACCCCGGCTCTCTCAAGAATTTGGAAGGTACTCAGGAACTCAACTATAGGAGCAACGCCATTGGTATCATCAAAAACACTGATATTTAATGTTACTGTTTTTAATATTTGGGCACAGCCGATTTCAATCGGCTTCCCATCTATGATTAGGACTTTTCTGATAACGCTTACAATCTCAGTGATTATATCATCGGGTAAATTTATGGTTCCTGTAACTGTAAGGGTATGACCAAGATCTAAAGCCCCCTGAATAATCTCTAAATCTTCAACAGGAATAGGGATCTCCTCGACTCTTTCTGTCGCAAGAACGATCCAATCATAGACTTTGTTTACGCGAATACACTCGTTAGCCGGTCTATTTTGCTGAACTTCTATGGCATTCGTATCTTTATTGTCTTGTTCACTCATATAAATCTTCCTTTCCTCAATATATCAATTATATTTATGGCGAATTAGTTGTCATTAAGTCAGGGATAAACACCGTTGATATTACATAATATTAAAATAACTCTGCTTATGTTACTTAATTTATAGGGTGAAATAAAGGGATCCGGGGAAAATCTGGGATCCCTTTATTTAAACGACAATTTTTTTAATTGCATCCAGTTTAGCCTTAGCGTCATCATATAATTTCTTATAATCAGTTGAAGAACCACCGGCCTTTTTAAGAAGTTCTGATATTTTGGCCTGGGTTGCCGGACCGGCCACACCGTCAACAGCTAGTCCGTTGTTTTTTTGGAATGCTTTTAATGCTGTCTCCGTAGCTGGACCAAAGCTTCCATCCGCACCATATGGTTCCATAATGCTTCCGTAGCCGAGCATGATTAAATTTAACTGAAGATTTGTGATTCCAAGATCCTTGTCTCCTCTTCTAAGCGCCATATTACTATCCCCCTTTCCGGGTTTAAAAGCTTTCGCTTCTGTCAATAATTTTATCTTGTTAAGGCTGGTTCCGGGACAAGTTTTAGCCACCCCTGGACCTTCTCTGTGGAACTTAACACCAGAGTAACCAAAACGCTTGCCATAATATTGTATCAATGCCAACATACTTTCTTCTTGCTTACCTTCCAGCTTGTCATGGCCAGACGAATTATATGCCCCAGTGCCTGGAGTATCGAAGTTGCCTACCATCTCAATAGCCAGTGCCCCAGTGTTCCATCCTTTTATACTGGCCGGAGTTTGATTAAATGGTCTGCCAGTTACCCATTTACCATCGGGCATCAATGCCAGATGATGTCCTATATCCTTCCAGCCCCGGGTATTAACGTGATAATTCCTCATTCCCTGCTGCAACCGGAGATGATTTCTTCCATTAAAATCTTTGTGTGTGGGTTTCCACGTATGATGAATATGAAGTTGCTTATATCTATATTTTTTTAGAATTATTAAAAGTTCTTCTGTATTCAATATTTTATCTGCCATCTAAATCCCTCCCAATTAAAATTAGTACGCTCTCGAAAACTCGAAGAGCTTAATATTACTCTATTTCAAGGTTAGGCTTTTTAGCTTCACCCCTACTTTTTGCTTAATTTTCTCTTTAAAATTTCCAGCTGTATTTACCGTTATTTGCTTT
>JAAYSJ010000094.1 GCA_012518395.1 Clostridiales bacterium | reverse complement strand
ATCTCAGTCTGCTGGAATGTTATTCTGCTAAATAATTGTAAACTTTGGAACCGCCACTTGCGGAACCGCATGAGTGGTGGTGTGGGAGGTCGGTAGACGAACTAATCGTCTACCTCCTACCCGATTATATTAAGGGATATATTAGATTTTAAGCAGGTCTTGTTTCCCAATCTTCCATATGTTAAAATTATATTATATACAGTGTGACAAAGGTTCTTATTAAAGGCTATTTCTGTCTTCTAATTTTGCGGGGAAAATAGATCTTAGTAACATTTTGTTTGCGTATATCCCAAGTCCTTATGATATAGTAAGACCATATGGCAATCATAGAGTTTGCATATTTTGGGAGGAAGGAATTTGCGTATTATTGCAGGGCGTTCAAAAGGAAGAATCCTAAAGTCTGTAAAGGGTAGAAACACCCGGCCGACTTCCGATAAGGTCAAAGAATCTGTTTTCAATATAATCCAAGACAGATTGCAAGAAAGTGTGGTACTGGATCTATTTGCGGGAACGGGAAATCTAGGGCTTGAGGCTTTGAGTAGGGGGGCTGAAAAGGTAGTTTTTGTTGATAAAAATGGGGAGGCAATAAAGACCGTCAAAGAGAATTGCATAGCCCTTGGTTATAAAGGGCAATCAGAAATTATCAGAAACGATGTTTTGCGCTACTTGCCAGAATTGAAACGGCTTGGCATGGTTTTTGATATTATTTTTATGGATCCACCGTATCATATTGGTTTGGGCGAAAAAGTGTTGTCTTCAATAGAGGATTTGAATATATTAGACGGCACCGGTATTGTTGTCGCAGAGCATGATGCCAAGGTTATTCTGCCCCATAGACAGGCAGGTTTGCTACGTTATGATCAGCGCAGATACGGCGGAACCATGGTGAGTTTCTATAGGAAGGATGGGACTAGATGAAAATTGGTGTTTACCCCGGAAGCTTTGATCCGGTTACTAATGGGCATATGGATGTAATTGAACGTTCTTCCAGGATGTTTGACAGAGTAATAGTATCTGTGGTCAGGAACTATAGCAAAAAACCTTTATTTACCTACGATGAAAGGGTCGAGTTGTTATCAAGGGCCACCAAGGATATGCCAAAGGTGGAAATCGATAGCTTTGAGGGTCTATTGATAGATTATCTACATAAAAGAAATGCTAATGTAATAATAAAGGGCTTAAGGGCTATTTCTGATTTCGAATACGAGTTCCAAATGGCCCTTATTAACAGGAAACTGGATCCGGAAATAGAGACCATTTTTCTAATGACAAATAGTCAATATTCCTTTCTAAGCTCCAGTGCAGTAAAGGAGGTAGCTGGTTTAGGGGGATGTATAGCCGGGTTGGTACCCGAAAGTATAATAAGGGATGTTTATCTTAAATTAAAACAAAAATAGGATGGGGGGAATATCCTTGAATATCCTTAGCTTATTAGATGTATTGGAAGAAGAGCTGGAAAACGGAACAGGGGTTTTATTTGGGAGCAGGGCTCTGGTAAACAGGGAGAAATGTCTTGAGATCGTCAAAGATATAAGGCTTAATATGCCCGAGGAAATAAAGCAGGCCGAATGGATTAGAATGGAAAGACAGAAAATATTAGTCGATGCACAAAAAGAATCCGAGGCAATCTTAAAGGAAGCAGAAAAGAAAATCGAATCCCTTGTCGAGGAGAATGAAATAACCCAAAAGGCCTACAAACAAGCCCGTGAAATTATGGAAAATTCCCAAGATAGCGCAAAGGAAATCCGCTTAGGTTCCAAGGAATATGCAGATGGTCTCCTGGAAGAGGTCGAAAATATTTTAATACAGCAGATCGAGGTATTAAGGAAGAATAGGGAAGAATTAAATTCGATTACTTAATACATAAGGGTTATTATCGATTAATATTAGATATAGATTTAGTATTCTTGCTTTTGATAATTTTTATAACTAACGATATCAATAGCAAGGCAATAATACCCAATATAGTTGATAGCAATAATTGTAAAGATGCTGTAAAAGTTTTGATTATATATGGGCTTTGTACCCCGCTAAAATCGCTATAGGCGGGGGCGGAAAAAGGAATGGGGGATTCTGTCAGAACGTACGTAACTAGGGCTGCTATAATGCCATGTAGCAGCTTAGTAAAGAGATATAGAGATATTGACAAATCCGTATTCGCCATAAGGCTGATGGCTTGGCTGTGAATGGAAAATCCACCCCAGCCAATAATAAAAGAAATCACCGATAATGTTATGGATGGGGACAGAGCACTTTCGCTTACCAATTGACAACCGGTAGTAACCTCCATAATACCGGCGATTATGGGTTTTATTGGAAGAGGAGTTCGGGTAAGTATAAAAGCCAAACGCACCGGGGTTTCATTTGAATTAGCAACAGGGTCTCCCCCCAGAAGTAAATTTATTATTACTGAAAATAATATTATGAATCCGCCAATCAATAATTGCGTCTGCATTGAATTTCGGACAGAATCACCTAGGATGGAACCCAGGCTTTTGGTTTTGGCTTGGCTATTTTTAAAGAATCTTCTAATGGTGACTTTTGGTTCCGGACTTTTGTCTGTATAATGACTATTAGTTTTTTTATTGCCGTAGAATCGAAAAATCAAGCCCATAATAAGTGCAGATATATAATGGCTGATGGCAATTATTCTTCCTGATTGAGGGTTTTTTAGCATGCCAATGCCTACCGCGCCCATCATAAATAATGGACCTGAGGTATTACAAAAAGCAAGCATTCTATGGCCTTCAATTTTAGTAATTTTGTTTTCTTCATAAAGGGTGGATATAAGCTTTGGCCCCATAGGATAGCCGGAGGTTATGCTCATAATCCATACGAAAGATCCGTATCCTGGGCAATTGAAAAGGGGTCTCATTATGGGGTTCAATAGTATAGATAAAAAGTCTACAATACCTGAATGTATTAGGGTTTCTGATACGATAAAGAAGGGGAGCAGGGCGGGCAATACAACATGTACCCATGTATTTATTCCTTTAAGCGCAGACTGCAGGGAACGTTCCGGGTAATAAATAATCAGCCCGATAATAATAATGGATGCAAGGGCAATAATTGGCTTCTGATATCCTTTATTTGACAAACGCAAACTGTATTCTCCCCCTTTGCAGATCATAGTGCTTTGTTTTATTATATTTAAGGAGCGACGGGGTTATGAAGAATAGGCCCAAAATAGGATTGGCATTAGGTGCGGGCGCTTCAAGGGGTTTGGCCCACATAGGCGTTTTGCAAGTCTTGGAAGAAAATGATATTTTTCCGGATTTTATTGCAGGAAGTAGTATAGGGGCTTTGGTAGGCTCCTTATATGCGGCAGGTATATCGCCGGCAGTTATGGCTGCAATCGCTAAGAACCTCGATATGAAGATGTATTATGATGTTGCAGTCCCAAAATTAGGTTTTATTAAGGGAGATAGGCTGGAGGAGTTTGTCCGATTGCTTACTAGGGATATGACCTTTGATCAGCTTAGAATCCCATTGAAAGTAACAGCTGTGGACTTGAAGACCAATAGCTCTGTAATAATCAGCAGCGGAAAGGTTGCTAAGGCAGTCCGGGCTAGCATTTCAATTCCAGGAATATTTGTACCCGTTATCCATAATGAGCAGGTATTAGTCGATGGGGGTCTGTTGGAACGCATACCTGCTGGGGTGGTCAAAGATATGGGCGCAGATATTATAATAGGTGTAGATGTGGGATTTCGGGGTATGCACGGGGATCCGACCAACATACTGGGGATAATTTTGCAATCCTTTGAAGTCATGGAGTTGGCTTTGGTGGAGAACAACGTATCCGAAGAAGATATATACATTTATCCTGACTTGATGGATATAAACCCACTACTTTTTGATAAGGCAGACGAATGTATAGCCGAAGGGAAAAGGGCTACCCTTGAGGTGATAGATGAGATATTGGGGGTTGTCAAAGTTATTGAGGATGGATCCTGATCAAGCCCCGGGTAAATTCTTGGCCTCCTTTTCTCTTCCCGGGATTAGGGTACCCAAGGGCATAAAGGTCACCAGCCAGGATCTCGTATTGAAACATCCGGTCTATATCCTTGTTCCCATGTCGAAAGTAGTGTGCGGCTTTATTTATAATGGGTAGCTTTGACTTTTCTTTAAGAGCCCTGAGAAGTCTGGTAGCTGCCATATTAAAACCTAATACACGAATATAGGGTGGCCCACCTATGTTTTCGAAATAATTTGTATCGGTGGTCTTGATATCTAAAAGTCCATGAATAAGAATTCTCTGAAGCCTAGTAAGGGTATAGCGTTTTGTCTTGGTTCTGATAAGGAAATTCGTTATATTGGTGCAGCCATTGGCACTTTTTTTTATGCGGTATTCCAGGCCTTCCTCTACATCCATCCATTGAGAAATCTCCTTTAGGGTAGAGCGCCTGATTATTCCTAGTAGAATTTGTTCAATGGATTGTAGGGCAACGGGACCCTGACCCATATTGATTTCATCTTTTAAAATTTTCAAGGATATAGATGGGAGGGAAGGGCTTATAGTATCCCAGCTGGCGCTTGATAAAATGGAATGGCGAATAGCAGTCGCGCTGGAATATGGGGTTTCAATTTGATAAGTATTGTATTGAGAACCTATTCTGGGTATAATTACTGGCTGGATAGTGCTTCTAAGTTCTATTAGAATTTTCAGATACTCAAGAGCCAGTATGGAATTGGATCCAACTAAAATCGTATCAATGAGATTCGGCTCCAGGCAGCTGTGCTCGGACAATTGGGAAAAATATTCTTTTAGGGCATTCAGGCGAGCATTAGGAAAAGAAAGACCCTTCCTGAGGCTGAGCTTAAGGGATTTTCTATATTGTGGAGGCTCCTCATACAGGATTTGAGCAAGAGTTTTTAAATGGTTGATATTGTCATATTCACTGCCGAAAGCCATATGGGTTATAATGCCTGTACTATTTAATATCCGGACAGCAGCGGCGGAAAACAATTCAGCTGTTTGACAGGCATATAGGACAGGCAGTTCGAGGACTAAATCTATACCATTTTCTAAAGCCATCTTTGTTCGTGACCATTTATCGATAATGGCAGGCTCACCCCTCTGTGTAAAATTCCCTGACATTACAGCGACAGTAAAATCAGGTTTTATTATATCCTTGGCTTTTTCCAAGTGATATAGATGACCATTGTGGAAGGGATTGTACTCTGCAACTATTCCTAATACCTTTAACAAGGGCTTTCATTCCTTTAAAAGATTATGATAATGGGATATAATAATTATATACAGAGTGAGGTTTTGTTATCAAGATAAATAGTAAATGAATAATGATTATGGAGATTTCAGATCTAAATAAAGGATTTTGACAAACTATGTAGAATAATTAGAGGGTTGAAAATATCGTCACATTTTTAACGATAATGGTATAATGGATATACAAAGATTGAGTCGAACCATGGGACAATCTGTATATTAGAAAATGAAAGGAGTTTTATTGTTCATGGGCATTATGGAGAGAATCATAGAAAAAGCAAAGGCTAACAAAAAAACCATCGTGCTGCCCGAAGCTACCGATGAAAGGACGCTTAAGGCATGCAGGGAAATCCTTGATAGGGGAATTGCTGAAATAATCCTTGTAGGCGATGAAAGGGCAATAAGGGAAAAAGCGGGTGACATAGATCTAGTGGGTGCTACCTTGATTGATCCCTTGAAATCTGAAAAGCGGAACGACTATATCGATGAGTTAGTAGAGCTGCGAAAGCATAAGGGTATGACAGCAGAAAAGGCCGCACAGATTATTTTGGATCCTTTGTATTTCGGCTGTATGATGGTGAAATTAGGGGATGCTGATGGCATGGTAGCCGGCGCTGTCTATAGCACACCCGAAGTTTGGAGGCCTGTACTTCAAATAATAAAGACCCGCCCAGGCATAAAGATCGCATCAAGCTGTTTTTTGATGGTAGTACCGGATTGCCAATATGGGGAAGATGGGGTATTTATATATTCAGATTGTGGCCTTAATCCTAATCCTACAGCTGAGGATTTAGCTTCAATAGCGATTAGTGCTGCAGAATCGGCAAGAATTTTGGCAGATATGGAACCAAAGGTGGCCATGTTATCTTTTTCAACCATGGGCAGTGCCAGTCATGAATCAGCTGAAAAGATGGCAGAGGCGACAAGGCTTGCAAAGGAGATGGATCCTGATCTGTTGATTGATGGTGAACTGCAGGCAGATGCAGCCCTTGATATTGAAATAGGCCAGAAGAAATCACCGGGCAGTCCTGTTGCGGGAAAGGCTAATGTACTTATTTTCCCCGACTTAGGTGCAGGTAATATAGCTTATAAGCTGACTGAAAGGCTGGCAAAAGCCATGGCTTTAGGGCCGCTTAGCCAGGGCTTGGCAAGACCTGTAAATGATCTTTCCAGGGGATGTACTGCTGAAGATATTGTTAATGTTGTAGCCATCACTGCTCTGGAAGCCCAGTATTAGATTAGGAGGATTAATCATGAAGGTATTAGTAGTAAACGCCGGGAGTTCTTCCCTTAAATATCAACTCATAAACATGAAAGATGAAAGTGTTTTAGCCAAGGGTAATCTGGAAAGGATAGGTATGGCTGAACCTTTATTAAAGCATACCCCCCAGGGTGGGGAAACGATAGAAATCCATGGTGATTTCGCAGATCATAACGCAGCGATAAAACAGGTCATTGAGACCTTGATGGATAATGAGCATGGGGTCTTGGACAGTATGGAAGAAATTAGGGCTGTGGGTCATAGAGTGGTACATGGCGGTGAAGATTTCGCCAATTCCGCCATTATAAATGACGAAGTCATGGAGGCTATAAAAGCGAATGTTGAACTGGCACCCCTTCATAATCCAGCCAATATAATGGGTATTGAGGCCTGCAGGAAAATGATGCCTAATACCCCTATGGTTGCGGTTTTTGATACAGCTTTTCATCAAACTATGCCCCAAAAGGCTTTTATGTACGCCATTCCCTATGAGGCCTATGAGAGATTTGGAGTTAGACGTTACGGCTTCCACGGAACCTCCCATAAATATGTAGCTATAAAAGCAGCCAATATTTTAGGAAAACCTTTGGAATCATTAAAGATTATAACCTGTCATTTGGGTAATGGATCTAGTATAGCTGCCGTAGATCATGGGAAATCGGTGGATACCAGTATGGGCTTCACCCCATTAGAAGGGTTGCCTATGGGTACCAGGAGCGGCAGTATAGACCCTGCTATCTTAAGTTACATGATGGAAAAAAAGAATTTGAGTTGTGAAGAAGTAAATAGCATCCTAAATAAAGAATCAGGCATGCTAGGATTATCAGGAATAAGTAGTGATTTTAGGGATCTTCATAGTGCCGCAGTTGAAGGGAAAGGACGTGCCCAGCTAGCCCTAGATGTATTTAACTATGAGGTAAAAAAGTATATTGGAGCCTATGCGGCAGCTATGGGTGGAGTAGATTGTATTGTATTTACCGCCGGAATAGGGGAGAATACACCTGAGGTAAGAGCTGCTGCCTGTGGAGATATGGAGTTTATTGGCATAAAGATAGACGATGAGCGGAACAGAACCGTAAGAAACAGACCGGAATATAACGGGGAAATAAACGCCGATGATTCAAAGGTGAAGGTTCTGGTGGTTCTGACTAATGAGGAATTAATGATAGCAAGGGAGACCTTGGATCTAGTTTTTTGACCATGAACTATTGACAAAGGATAGGCCAGTCTATATAATAAAACCGCTCACCAGTGAAGTTGGAGTGATCGATGTTGAAAATTGATATATCTGATATCTTAGTAGAGGTGGGTTCTTCCAAGGACTTTAGTGGTTGGGTAGAGATCGGGAACATTCCCTTTGGGCATGAAACGATTTTATTCCGGGATCCGCTGCAAATGGAAGGTACTGTGGTGAATTTGGGGGAATTGATTTTGCTTCGGGCTCACTTGGGTGGGGCTGCGGCTCTACAATGTGGTGTGTGTTTAGAACACTATGATTATATAGTAGATTATGATATAGAGGTGAATCTTAAGGCAATTTCTGATGGAGATAACCCTGATATATATACCTACGCCAATGAATCTATAGAGCTGGGGGATATTGTTATTAGTGAATTTTTGCTTAGGCTGCCTATCCAAAGGAAATGCAGCCAGGGATGCAGGGGTCTATGCACCCAATGCGGTACAAACTTGAATATAAAAGAATGCAAGTGCTATAATTTAGAGGATCAAACTATAGACCCTAGATTAGAAGTAATGAAGAAAATTTTTGCGGATAGGGATGGGGAGGTGTAAGGATAATGGCAGTACCAAAAAGGAGAACATCCAAAGCAAGGAGAAATAGCCGCAGAGCTAATTGGAAGGCCAGCTTGCCGCCTATGACGGAATGTCCCCAGTGCGGAACAATGAGATTATCCCATAGGGTGTGCAAAGAATGCGGGTATTATGATAAAAAACAAGTAATTAAAGTAGAAAACGATTAAACTGGAAACCTATGAAAAATAGGTTTCTTTTTTTAAGTTATTTTTCTAATTTGATTGAAGGCAACACCTTTTAAGCCAACATATATACATAACCATCAGCGAGGAATAATATAACCACTTATTAAGGCATATAGGGGTCTATAAAGCCCGAATAAAAAACAGGTTGCAAATTAGTATTAAATATTATATACTACGTCTAGTACCAGATCCTAATTATATTTTAACCGGGAATTTATGCTTTGTAAAAAGACTTTTACCGTAGATTTGGTACTTAATATATTGAATTTTAAGGCATAAAGGAAGATTGATTATGTCAAAGGTCACATTGACTAAAAAGAATCGCCAATTACAGTTACTGAAGGGTCTAAATGAGGATCCATTTACTACCGATGAGGAGCTTAGTGAACTATATAACGTTAGCATACAGACTATAAGATTGGACAGATTAGAGCTTGGAATCCCTGAATTAAGGGAAAGAATAAAAACTGTTGCTGAACGAAATTACAGCAAGCTGAGATCCATCGAAGGGAAAGAGATAATAGGTGAACTGGTTGATGTTGAACTGGGCAGGGGTGGCATCTCTATTCTTAATACCACCGATGATATGGTTTTTCAACGTTCAAGAATAGTCAGGGGTCATTACATATTTGCCCAGGCTGAATCTCTTGCTTTGGCAGTTATAGATGCTAAGGTGGCTCTTACAGGGGTCGCTAATATTAAATATAAAATGCCGATTTATGCTGGAGATAAGCTGGTAGCAAAAGCAGAGGTGGTACGCCAGCGCGGGAACAAATATTTCGTATGGGTAAAAATCAGGGTAAAGCAGGAAGAAGCGTTCAGAGGTAAGTTTATATTGGTTTCCATCGGACCGGAGGAAAAGGATAATATATCTGGAGGTAATAGCAATGAGGATTATAGTTGATGTAATGGGTGGAGATAATGCTCCGGTTGAAATATTAAAAGGGTGTATAGAAGCAGTTAGAGAATATGGTATTAATCTAACTTTAGCGGGTAAGGAGAATATCATAAGGAAACATTTAACCTCCTTAAACGCCCCAATGGAATCTTTTGAAATACTTAACGCTGAAGAGATTATAGAGGCAGATGAAGCCCCTGTAGCGGCTATAAGGCGGAAAAATGATTCTTCTATGGTAAGGGGTTTTGATATGTTAAAAAAAGAGCCAGACAGCGTTTTTATTTCTGCTGGCAATACAGGCGCGCTTATGGCAGGGGGACTTTTAAGAGTTGGCCGTATAAAGGGTATAGGCAGACCCGCCCTGGCTCCGTTGATTCCCACCAGAAAAGAGCCGGTGCTCTTAATGGATGCAGGAGCAAATACAGAGTGCAAACCGGAAAACCTAGTTCAATTCGCCGTAATGGGTTCAGTGTATATGGAAAAGGTGTTTAACAGGGATAATCCCAGGGTATCCCTTGTAAATAACGGTGTCGAAGAAGGTAAGGGCAACGAACTAACCAAGGCGGCCTATACTCTTTTAAAGGATAAAAAGGATATAAATTTTACAGGGAATATAGAGGCCAGAGAAATACTGTCAGGAATAACGGATATAGTTATTTGTGATGGCTTCACAGGGAATATCATACTTAAGCTCATAGAAGGGTTTGCTTCAAATCTGTTTGGAATGATGAAAGAGGAATTCACCAGCGGGATTTTGCCCAAGATTGGGTCTTTGCTATTAAAACCCCGTCTAAATGGTCTAAAGGAATCTATGGACTATGCAGAACATGGGGGGGCTCCCCTCTTAGGAGTAAACGGAGGCATTATAAAAGCCCATGGCAGCTCTGATGCCAGGGCAATTAAGAATGCCATACGGCAGGGGAAGCTATTTATGGATAGGCAGGTTCTGAATAGCATAAAGACTAGTATCATAACGGAGGACGGGGAGGTATAATATGGGCGCATTATTTTGTAGTGGCATCATCAGTACGGGTAGTTATGTCCCTGATAATATAGTGACTAATAAAGATCTGGAAAATATTGTGGAGACTACTGACGAATGGATTGTCACACGAACGGGCATAAGGGAAAGACGTATAGCTCATGCCAACATGGCTACATCGGATATGGCAGTAATCGCTGCGAAAAGGGCCATGAAAGAGTCAGGCCTTGCCCCTGAAGAAATAGACCTTATATTAGTAGCGACGGTGACACCAGATAATAACGTTCCGTCCACTGCTTGCATCGTACAGTATAGTATAGGGGCAGTAAACGCTGCAGCTTTTGATATAAACGCCGCTTGTTCAGGGTTTATTTATGGCATTATAACAGCAAAACAATTTGTGGCCACAGGTACATACGAAAATATTTTGGTGATAGGCGCAGAATGCCTCAGTAGATTTACCGATTGGAAGGATAGAAATACCTGTGTCCTGTTCGGGGACGGTGCAGGGGCAGTTGTTATAAGCAGGGTAGACAGTGAAGTGGGTATATTGTCCCAATATATGGGGGCAGACGGGAGTGGTGGCGAGCTCCTAAAAGTAGAGGCGGGAGGTTCCAGAAAACCTGCTTCATTGGAAACGGTGGAACAAGGCCTCCATTACTTTTATATGGATGGAAGTGAAGTATTTAAGTTCGCCGTACGTATAATGGCATCAGCTGCCATGGAGGCTGTAAAACTAGCAGGTCTTACCCGGGAATGTGTAGATTATTTAGTACCCCATCAGGCTAATATAAGAATAATCGAAGGAGCCAGAAAAAGGTTAAACTTAACCAAAGACAAAGTCTATGTTAACCTTGATCGATATGGCAATATGTCAGCAGCTTCTATACCTGTAGCCTTGGACGGGGCTGTAAGGGAGGGTCTGATTAAAAGGGGACATAATATTGTTTTGGTGGGCTTTGGAGGTGGATTAACATGGGCGTCAGCATTGATAAAATGGGCATATTAGCTGAGGATGCCAGGAAAGCTATAGCATTTATATTTTCCGGTCAAGGGTCACAGTATGTTGGTATGGGTAAGGATCTCTATGATAATTTTGATAGTGTGAAAAAGGTTTTTAAAAGGGCAAACGATATTCTAGGTGAAGATATAACAAACCTTTGTTTTTACGGACCGGAGACAGAATTACAGAAGACAGAAAATACTCAGCCTGCTATTCTTTTAATCAGTATAGCCGCCTTAACTGCCTTAGGGGAATACGGAATTAGGCCGAAAATTGCAGCCGGCTTGAGCCTTGGGGAGTATAGCGCCCTGATATCTGCTGATGCTTTGGAACTGGAGGACGCAATGCCCCTTGTCCGAAAAAGGGGCAAGTTTATGCAGCAGGCAGTACCGATAGGTGTAGGGGCAATGGCTGCGATAATCGGGCTTACCTCTAATCAGGTCGAAGAGTGCTGCAGTTCTGTAGTAGATGAGGGCTTGGTAAAGCCTGCAAATTATAATTGCCCGGGACAGATAGTTGTATCAGGCCACAAAACTGCCGTTGATAAGGTATGTAGCTTAGCTAGGGACATGGGAGCCAAGAGGGCAGTTATGCTCCCAGTGAGTGCACCATTTCATTCACCATTACTCAAACAGGCTGGGGTTCAGTTGGGGTCTGAGCTGGCAAAGATTAAGATTAAAGAGCCTGTTATACCAGTAGTAAATAATGTCTTTGCCAAACCGGAAAAGGATCCCGAAAAGATTAAAGACAACCTGATACTACAGGTTACAAGCCCTGTAAGGTGGGAGGACAGCATTAGATACATAATAGATCAAGAAATTGGCACTTTCATTGAACTAGGTCCAGGAAGAGCACTAAACGGTTTTATAAAAAAAATATCCAGGGAAGTCAGCGGATACAATATAGAAGATATGGCATCATTGGAGAAAACATTGGAAGGATTGGGGGCTAGATAAATGGATCTTTTAGGAAGGGTCGCCCTTGTTACAGGGGCCTCCAGGGGAATAGGCAGAGCTATAGCCATACGACTTGCCCGGCTGGGCACAGCTGTGGCCGTAAACTATTCGTCTAACATTGATGCAGCCAATGAAGTGGTCAACACTATTGAAAGTAATGGTGGGAAAGCCCTATTAGCATTAGGGGATGTGTCAGATCCAAAGCAGGTTAATAGTATTATTGAATCAGTAATGGAAAAGTGGGGGACTCTGGATATTCTGGTGAATAATGCTGGAATAACCCGGGACGGGCTCCTTATCAGGATGAAGGAAGAAGATTGGGATAGGGTAGTAGATATAAGCTTAAAAGGTGTATTTAATTGTACGAAAGCTGTTTCAAGGATAATGATGAAAAAACGTTGGGGCAGGATAATTAATATTTCTTCCATAGCAGGTGTAGCGGGCAATATTGGGCAGACTAACTATGCTGCGGCCAAGGCGGGCGTTATAGGATTTTCCAAATCTGTCGCAAAAGAGCTTGCCTCAAGAAACATCTTGGTAAACGTTATAGCCCCAGGTTTTATCGATACCGACATGACTGATGCCCTCCCGGAAGAGGTTAGAAAGAGCCTATTATCGAATATTCCCCTGGGGAGGTACGGAGACCCGGAAGATGTAGCGAGTCTGGCGGCATTCTTGGCATCAGAATACAGCTCATATATTACGGGACAGGTAATAAATATTGACGGGGGAATGGTAATGTAATACTATCATTATCACAGAAATAGGTTGAATCATTTATGGATAGTATATTTTATGGGGGAAATTATATTCCTATCCAGACAATGTATTCAACCAAAATATTTCCGACGAAACAGATCACTGAAAGGAGGTGTAATTAGATGAGTTTTGATAAAGTTAAGGACATTATTATTGAGCAGCTAGGGATAGACGCAGATAAGGTTACTATGGAGGCCTCATTTATTGATGATTTAGGTGCAGATTCTCTGGATATCGTGGAACTAATTATGGCTTTGGAAGAAGAATATGATATGGAAATTCCAGACGCAGAGGCAGAAAAGATTTCTACAGTAGGTGATGTTATCAATTACATTAACAGTCATACATGATAACTGGCCAATAGATTCGAGCCTCCTTTTTGGGGGCTCGTTATCTATGTATTTTGCATTGAGTAATGATTATGCTGCACGGATCCAATAAGTTTCTGTCCGTAGCATATACATTCATCCTATGTTTCTATAAACAAATGTGAGTATTAGCAATCATATTTTATATTATATTAGGAGTATATTTTTGTTATGTTTAGGAGGATCCTATGCCAAATAGAGTTGTAATAACAGGAATGGGGGCTATAACCCCTTTAGGGAATAATACAGATATTTTTTGGGATTCATTGAAGCAAGGTAAAAATGGTATAGAAGAGATCGATAGATTTGATGTTAAAGAGTTTACATCCCATATGGCCGCAATGGTAAAAGGCTTTGATCCAGAAGATTTTATTGATCGTAAAGAAGCAAGGAGGATGGATAGGTTCACCCAATTTGCTGTAGCGGCTGCTAATATGGCAATAAAAGATTCAGGTCTTAGTATAGATAAGGGAGACAGTCGACGAACAGGCGTTATTTTGGGTACAGGCATAGGCGGTTTGGAGACCTTGGAAAAACAGGCATCAATTCTTTATTCAAAGGGGCCCAATAGGGTAAGTCCTTTCTTTATTCCTATGATGATTGGCAATATGGCCGCTGGGCAGATCGCTATTGCAATAGGGGCAAAAGGTATAAATATTACAACGGTTACCGCATGTGCTTCGGCAACTAATGCCATTGGTGAGGCATTTAGAGCCATCAGATTTAATGATGCCGATGTTATAATTACAGGAGGAAGCGAGGCCACTATTACACCTTTGGCTTTGGCGGGATTTTGCTCCATGAAGGCTCTATCCACCAGAAATGAAGATCCCAAAAGGGCATCCAGGCCCTTTGATGCAGACAGGGATGGCTTTGTAATGGGTGAGGGTGCGGGCATGTTGGTGCTGGAAAGCTACGAACATGCTACGGACAGGGGAGCAGATATTCTGGCTGAAATAGTAGGCTACGGTTCTACTGCCGATGCTTATCATATTACTGCACCTGCCCCTAATGGGGAAGGCGGCGCAAAAGCTATGGAAGAGGCAATCCGATACGCGGGAATTGAACCCGAAATGGTTGACTATATTAATGCCCATGGTACTTCGACTCCATATAATGACAAATTTGAAACCATAGCGATAAAAACTGTCTTTGGAGATCACGCCTACAAACTGGCAGTTAGTTCAACTAAATCTATGACAGGACACCTTTTAGGCGCTGCAGGTGGGGTAGAAGCTATAGCAGTTGTTAAGACGCTACAGGAACAGTTTATCGTTCCTACCATAAACTATTCCACACCCGACCCGGAATGTGACCTGGACTATGTTCCTAATCTCGGCAGAGCAGCAAAAATAGAGTATGCCTTATCCAATTCCTTGGGATTTGGTGGCCAAAATGCTTCTATTCTATTAAAGAGATTTGTGGAATAGGGTTTAAAAATATTAGGGATTCCCATTACGCAGGATCCCTATTTTTTTTGCCCAACCCTTGCGTCACCAAGGGGAAAACCCTATAATAGGCTTAAACCAAAGTTCATTTATTATGAAGGAGAAGGCTGATGACAGATAGAGATGTTAAAGATACTGAAGAACTTGAAAAAAAAATTGGATATAAATTTGAGGAGCCCAGGCTACTAAAAAACGCTTTGACTCATAGTTCCTACGCTAATGAGAGTAGAGGCGACATCCCGGACAATGAAAGGCTTGAATTCCTGGGGGATTCCGTTTTGGGAATGATAATAGCCAGCTATCTATATAATATGTTCAAAGAATATAAGGAAGGGAATTTGACCAGGATGAGAGCAGGCATAGTTTCAGAGGTTGCGTTAGCGGAAATAGCCAGAGGAATTGATCTTGGCCATTTTCTTTATCTGGGTAGAGGCGAAAGCAATTCAGGCGGAAGGGACAGAGATTCTGTACTAGCTGATGCTATGGAAGCGATTATAGGGGCAGTTTACCTTGAGGGTGGGCTAGCAAAGGCAAGGGAACTGGTGATAAATTTATTTAAGCCAATTATAGATAGAAATTCCCAGGGCAGAGGTTTTCAAGATTACAAGACGCTTTTGCAGGAAGAATTACAGAGAAATGGCGATAAGGATATTGCTTATAACGTAGTAGCAGAAAGAGGGCCTGATCACTCAAAAACCTTTGTTATACAAGTCTCCTACGACGGTAAAATTATTGGAAAAGGGAAAGGAAGAAGCAAGAAAGAAGCGGAACAGCAGGCAGCAAAAAGAGCGTTGGAAAACATATAGATAAGAGGTGTGTAGGGTTGGTACTTAAGAAGCTGGAAATGTACGGTTTTAAATCCTTTGCTGATAGAATAGAAATAGAATTTGATAAAGGTATTACAGCTATTGTAGGGCCTAACGGAAGTGGTAAGAGCAATGTTGCCGATGCTATTAGGTGGGTTTTAGGTGAGCAGAGTGCCAAGTCCTTAAGGGGTGGCAGGATGGAGGATATAATTTTTTCGGGCACTCAGGTACGTAAGCCCCTGGGCTTTGCTGAGGTATCCCTAACCTTGGATAATTCCGATCACGTTCTTCCGATAGATTTTACTGAAGTAACCATAACTAGAAGGGTTTTTAGATCTGGAGAGAGTGAATACTACATAAATCGCTCATCATGCAGACTAAAGGATATTATAGAGTTATTTATGGATACAGGGGTGGGTAAAGAGGGGTACTCTATCATAGGTCAGGGTAAAGTCGAGGAAATAATCAGCGCCCAATCTGAGAATAGAAGGTTGGTCTTTGAAGAGGCTGCAGGCATCATTAAATATAGGACCAGGAAACAAGAATCGGAACGCAAGCTTCAAAATACTCAGGAGAATATTATACGAGTGGAGGATATTCTGGGGGAGATAGAGAACAGACTAAAGCCTTTGGAGCAACAAAGTAATGCGGCGAAAGAATATCTGTCCCTCCGTGACAAATTAAAAGTATACGATCTTAATAAATTCATTTTGGAATATGACAGCCACAAAAATAAGGCAGAGAGAATAAAAGAAACTACAGACAGTCTTGATCGGGATATATTAAACCATCGAAAAGTTATAAGTGAGCATGAATTGGAGGTAACCACTCTTAAAGAAAGGCTGGAATTATTAGACAATGAGATTCAATCTCTCAGGGAGGATAAATACTCTGCTTTGAATGAAATTGAGAAGTTTAAAGGAAAAACTAAGGTTCTCAAAGAAAGAATCTCCCATTTAGATAGCGAAAAATCCAGGTTGGAAGATGAGATAAGAGAAAAGAAACAGGAAGCCGACGAATTAAAAGATCAAAAACTTCATATCATAGAAGCTTTAAAGAGCGAAAACAAAATTCTTCAAGAAAAACTTTCGTGTTCCGCGGATTTGGAAGCAAGACTGTCGGAAATCCAAAAGGCTTTGTCTGTAGTCCATACAGAGGCCAGGCATAGGAAAGAGGAGCTGGCAGAGGCGCAAAAAGCATTAGGTGAAGCAGGGAATAAAACAACTAGATTTCAAGCCATAAAGGAAGGTATCGGGAAACAAGTGGAGAACAATCAGTTGCAAATAGAGGAACTGGCAAAGACTAAAGCAGGTTTGGTTATAAATTATAGGACGAAAACAGATTATGTTAAAACTTTAAGACAAGCCCTATCTACATATAAAGAAGAAAAAACAACTTTTAAGAAAAAAGCGGGTGAGCTCGAAAAAAGGCTTAACGGGCTGGAAAATATAATTCAATCTAAAAAACGCAAATTAGAATCTGACAGGTCAAGACTTAATGTCCTATCCGAAATGTCTAGTGCTTATGAAGGTTACCACAGAGGCGTTAAGGATATAATGCTGGCTGCCCGGAAGAATGAATCTATTAAGGAAAGAGTTTGCGGAGTGGTTGCAGAGCTTATTGATGTTCCCAAAGGATTTGAAGCAGCTATGGAAACCGCATTGGGATCCAGCCTACAGCACATAGTAACCCATGATGAGCAGGATGCTAAATTTCTAATAGATTTTTTGAAACATGGGAAGCTGGGAAGGGCTACCTTTCTTCCAATCTCTTCTTTGAGGGGTAGGGGTTTGAATAAGACTGAACAGTCTGCCTTGACCATGGAGGGTTGCCTGGGCAGAGGTACTGATATTATAGGATTCGATTCTGAATATTGGCCTGTTTTTAATTATCTACTAGGAAGAGTAGTTATTACTGAGAATTTGGATCAGGCAATAGAAATGGCAAAAAGATTTTCCCATTCTTTCAGAATAGTCACTCTGGCAGGTGACGTAATAAATGCTGGGGGATCTATAACAGGGGGCAGTATATTTAAAGGGAAAACTGATATTATTGGCCGGAGCAAAGAGATAGAGGGCTTAAAAGCTAGTATATCCAAAGTAGCCAACGAAGTTGAAATAACTATAAAGGACAAAGATGTATTATTAACAGAACTGAGTTTGATGAACCAGAATGTCAAAACAATTTCCCACAGGATCCATGAATTGGAGGTAGAATTTGCTGCTGAAAAAGAACGTCTGGAAGGGATCAGTCTCCAAATGAAGAAAATGGATCGGGAGATACAAGACCTCAATGAGACCAAAGCCAGGCTGCAACTAGAAAAAGCAGCAATGCTGGAATCTATACAGGAACAGGAACAATTGATAGACGGATTGAAGGAACGATGCAACTCATTAAGGGTTATGGCAGATAGCACAGATATATCTGTTGAAGATTCAATTAAAGAAAAGGATAGGATAGAGCAGCAATTAACAAAGCTAAAGGTAGAAATAGCAGGAATTCAGCATAAAGTATACTTTTTAGAAGAAAGACAGGTTCAGTTGAATAAGGAACTAAAATCCTATTCTACCGACATCAAAGAAAAACTCAAAAAACTGGATGAGAATTCGGAATCCATGGTTATATATAAACAAAAGATAGCAGGCTACTCACTTAAGACAGGTAGCTTAAACGAAAAAGTACTGAAATTTGAGAGCTTATTTGAGGGAAAACAGTCTGAAAAGACGGCTCTCAATGAAAATGCAGGGAATATTGAAAGCAGGGTAAAAAATTTACGATCTGTGGTAGAAGATTTAGGGACTAAGAGAAATAACATGGAGATCCAATTGTCCAGGGCTGAAGCTGAAATAGACAATACTCAAAATAATATCTGGGAGGAATATCAGGTATCCTATGGACATGCTTTAAAGTATAGGGACGAAAGTTTGAGTATTACCCAGATAAGAAAAGGAATTCAGGAAATAAAGGAAAGAATAAATAGCCTGGGTACTGTTAATGTAAATGCTGTGGAAGAATATAGGCTGGTGAGGGAGCGTTATCAATTCCTTACCCGTCAAAAAGAAGACCTCATAAAGGCAAAGGAAGATTTAAACGAAATTATCAGGGGTATTACAGCTACTATGAAGGAAAAATTTATAGGTGAATTTGCTATTATAAATCGACATTTTGGACAGGTTTTTTCCCGGCTATTCGGCGGCGGAAAGGCTGAACTTGTATTAGAGGATCCTGATGATGTCTTAGCCTCAGGGGTTGAGATAGTAGCCCAGCCACCGGGAAAGAAGCTTCAGAGTATATCTTTATTGTCAGGTGGAGAAAAAGCATTAACAGCCATCTCAATATTATTTGCTATTCTGGAACGCAAGCCTACTTCGTTTTGCGTATTGGATGAAATTGAGGCGGCTTTAGATGATCAAAACATACAAAGTTTCGGACAGTTTTTGACGAACCTGAGCGAAAGAACCCAGTTTGTAATGATCACCCATAGGAGGGGTACTATGGAAGTTAGCGATGTATTATATGGCGTAGCTATGGAGGAAAAAGGGGTTTCCAGGATGATATCCGTAAGACTGGAAGATGAAATGGCTAGCTAAAAGTTAAATGTGGATATAGAAAGGAAGACATCATGGAAAGCAATGGGGATAAAAAGAAAGGTTTTTTTTCCAGACTAAAAAAAGGTCTGGGTAAGGCAAGGCAGGGGTTTACCCATAGGGTAGACGAGCTTATAAGATATTACCGTGATATAGACGATGAGTTTTTTGACGAATTGGAAGAAATCCTTATTATTGCCGATGTGGGCGTTAATACTTCTATAGAGATTGTAGATGAACTTCGCAATCAAGTAAAGGAAAAAAAGATTGGCCATGCCGATGAGATCAAGAATTTGCTAAAGAAAAAGATAGTTTCGGTGTTAGCTAATAAAGACAGTTTTGAGACGATTGCCCCAACGGTTTTTTTGGTAGTAGGGGTCAATGGGGTGGGCAAGACTACAACAATAGGGAAATTATCCAACCTCTACAGAAAGCAAGGCAACACTATTTTAATAGCCGCTGGGGATACATTTAGGGCTGCTGCATCGGAACAACTGCAGATTTGGGGAGACCGTGCAGGTGTAGACGTAATTTCTCAGACCGAGGGTTCTGACCCTGCTGCTGTAATCTTTGATGCTATACAGGCAGCTAAATCCAGAAATATTGATATTCTAATGTGCGATACTGCAGGCAGACTCCACAGCAAGAAGAACCTTATGAATGAACTGGAAAAGATGAACAGGGTTATAGATAGGGAATACCCGGAGGCACAAAAAGAGGTGCTTTTGGTATTGGATGCCACTACAGGGCAAAATGCAGTGTCTCAAGCAAAATTATTCAAAGAAACAGTGGGTGTTACGGGTATTATTCTTACAAAGCTTGATGGTACTGCCAAGGGTGGTATTATCATAGCAATAAAATCAGAATTAGATCTGCCCATACGTTTTATTGGAGTAGGGGAACAAGCGGAGGATCTTCAGCCTTTTACGCCGGAGGATTTTACCGAGGCTCTATTCGGATAGCATATCCCCTTTTTTATTCTATGCAGATTGTAAGTATTGCTTACTTTTGGGATATAGCGCCCTATTATTAAATCATTGCCATAGATCATAGGATGCGATCTAATACTCTTTTGGCCATAAAATGTGAGAAAATTGTTGACAGATGAAATTAATTATACTATAATTTCAAGCTGTAAAGTAAAAATACTTTACAGGGATAGACGTTATAGTTATGGAGCGTTAGGATGGAAAAATTTCTGCAAATGGGGTTGTTACTAGAAATTTATGGCGGTATGCTTACCGACAGGCAGAAAGATGCTATGGATCTCTATTATAATTATGATTTATCCCTTTCCGAGATAGGAGAGCAACTTGGTATAAGCCGGCAAGGGGTATACGATCTTATAAGAAGATCGGAAGAAATACTTATGGATTTGGACGGGAATATGGAGTTTTTAGAAGCCAAGGTTAAGATATCGAATGTTTTAGCAGAGGTCTTTGGGGATTTGGAGAATATAAGGACAAAATGGGGAAACGCAACCGGACAGATACCGGATCAGTTAAAAAAAGAGCTGGATGTTATAATGGAAAAGTTAATTCGCTTAAGGAATGGGATATAAGCCTCAGGTAGAAGGACTATATGAAACAGGATAGGAAATAATCAGACAATGAGTTATCATATAAAGAATAGGTAATAAGCCATAAGGAGGTTCAAGTATGGCATTTGAAGGCCTGTCAAGCAAACTTCAAGCAACATTTAAGAAACTCACCGGAAAAGGTAAACTTTCTGAAAAAGACGTAAAGGATGCCATGCGGGAAGTTAGATTAGCCCTTCTGGAAGCTGATGTCAACTTTAGGGTAGTAAAGGATCTGGTTAAAAGGATCAGTGATCGGGCTGTTGGACAGGAGATCATGAAAAGCCTGACTCCGGGTCAGCAGGTCATAAAGGTTGTAAATGAGGAGCTCACTTCACTGATGGGCGGGACTACCAGCAGAATAAATACTGCTACCAAACCCCCTACTATTATTATGATGGTAGGATTGCAGGGGGCAGGTAAGACCACTACTGCAGGAAAACTTGGGGGATATTTCAAAAAAGAAGGCAAGAACCCACTATTGGTAGCCTGTGATATATACCGTCCCGCAGCTATAAAGCAATTACAGGTGGTAGGAGATCAATTGTCCATACCGGTATTTGAGATGGGCAGTGAAAGCCCCGTATTAATTGCAAAAAAAGCCTTGGCTTATGCAAAGGACGAGGGCCATGATATGATCATCCTGGATACCGCAGGCAGGCTTCATATTGACGAAGAGCTGATGGAAGAGCTCAAAAATGTTCAAAATACCGTGAGGCCCCAGGAAATCCTTCTGGTGGTGGATGCTATGACGGGTCAGGATGCTGTCAATGCAGCTGAGAGTTTCAACGAAAAGCTGGGGATAGACGGTGTTATTCTTACCAAGATGGACGGAGATACCAGGGGGGGCGCTGCTCTTTCTGTAAAGGCTGTTACAGGCAAGCCCATAAAATTTGCTGGCGTAGGGGAAAAGCTTACCGATTTGGAACCTTTTCATCCCGACAGAATGGCATCCAGGATACTTGGTATGGGTGACGTACT
>JAAYSJ010000093.1 GCA_012518395.1 Clostridiales bacterium | reverse complement strand
TATGGATATAGTGACGGCTCTTTTAGCTTATTTTCCAATGAGATATCCATTAGTGGTCTTTGATATATAGCCCCATCATCCTTATCTATCAGTAGATTGGATTCTCGTAGGTATGTTTTATAGGCGGCTCTCAGTCTATCTTTGGTCTCCTCGGTATAAGCTGCTACCCTGTGATTTTGATCTGATTTATTCTTAAAAAAAATTCTCACCGCTCTATCTTCAAATTTCTTTGTTCCCATGAGCAATGCCTCCCTATAAACCTCGTACATGAATTCAAAGAACAATCTATCCGTCATCATAATGCCAAGTAGATTTATAAGCTTTTGGTCTGATACATTGACCCCAGGGAATATTTCCAATATATCCTCAGGAAGGGCTCTAGCCCTTCTGGCTATCTCATTAATCATTTTTTGGCCGTAGCTGGGAGAAGGTGCTAAGAACAGATTGTTCTCTTCCTGCTCTTTTTTAATATCGGCCTCGGTTTTTCCTTTGCCAAGCTCATCAATATATTTTTTAAACTCCTGGAACCAAAAACCTTTGCTAACGGCTCCAGCACTATATTTAAGGTTTTGCATATTTGTTGCTCCTTCTTATACTATCTATTAACAGACGCTATTTGCGTTATGTAAAATATCGCATGCATGGTTTGCTTAGATCATAAACAAGTGTTAAATTCAGTTAAAAAAGTTTCGGCAATCCCATCATCCCAATTATAACTCAATAACTATAGTCTTACAACTAGGCTCTCAGCTGGCTGGCTAATCTCGCGTATTCAAATAATCCCACACCTCCTCATCATCTATAGGTATAGCTTTCTTTTACACCTTCGTCTAGTACCTCTAGATAACGGTCACTTGCTGGATTCTGATCAACCATTTTGTCATTTGTAATAGTTAATACATCAATGCCATCCCATTGTCCCAGAGATGCAATTGTTTATACCATGGTGAATCTGGACGTGATACTCTGACCCCGTTTTCCTCTTTATAGAGATGGTCAAACTGCTCTCTACTCCAGGCAACTCCATATGCTTTGCCTGGAGTAGAGATGTCTAGAAATGAGCCCCCTTATTTTCCCAAGAGTCAGATGAATTGCCATAATACACGTTATAAGGAATCTCATATCGACTTAAGTCCGTAGGAAGAGTGATATATCAATGGACTCAAATATAGCAAGATGGTCGATTAAGCCACCTGTGGTGTTGTAGCCACTTCCTTATAGGAGGTTTTACCATTTTTAATGCAATCGCACAATACACCTGCACCTTCAGTATGGCTGGATTCGTATTCTGTATAGAGGTGATTATCCGTTGGCTCGCTAAGAGATAGATACCAATCCTTATCATCAGGCAATAGGTGCTCTGTTAAATATATGATTCTGTTTCTTGCATAATCGGATAGCTGTTGCCAAGTAGATCATTCATTTCTTCTTGTATTTGTTCATCCATGCTTTGTAAGATCGCTCCCTAGGATATGCTCAGGGTAGTCTAAAAAAGATTTCACTTGCTCAACATATGATATTGTTCACTTAGCTTTCAATCTCTCTTTTAAAATAATGCCAGACACTCCATGTAGATACAAGCTCCCAGCCCTCCCTTCCATATTCATTGAGAATCCTAGTAGTTTTTTCTCCCAAGCCCCAGATGAATACGCACTTATACTCAAATTTTCTCATTCTAATCACTCCAATCCTTCGATTAATATTGTTCTATCGATAGATAGAAATTTATTAAGTCATCTACTTATAACATTATCAGTAAGAAATTTTATCTTTTATAAATGTCCCTCTCTTTAAATCATCAAAGGCTTTATTCAATTCTTCCCTTGTATTCATTACGATAGGACCACCCCAAGCCACCGGTTCATCTAGTTGTTTTGAACTTATGTATAAAACTTGAGCTTTTTCGTCTGTAGCCTTTATCTCTACCGTATCCCCAGAGGTAAGTTTTACCGCGGTCTTTTCCTTAACCAACTCACCCCCGATATATGCGTCGCCTAAAAGGGTGAACAGCATGATAGAGCTCTCACTTTCTGTAGGCAAAACAAGGGATGCATTGGACTCTAAGTGCAAATCATAATAGTTAAGTGGAAGGTATTTGCTCATATACCCTTTTGTTCCTTGGAATTCACCCGCCAACAGTCTTAATTTGCCCCAATTAAACTCTATTTCCTCAATTTCTGAGTTTTTAATGCTCTTATAAGCTGGAGGAGCCATTTTATCCTTTACGGGAAGATTCAGCCAAAGCTGTACACCAAGCAATCGCTCAGCAGCCGGCAGTTTTTCTTCATGCATAATACCGGAACCTGCTGTCATCCATTGAACTTCTCCATTACCAATTGTATCCTCATTGCCTAAGCTGTCCTTATGAGTCATAAATCCACGATACACATAACTGATTGTCTCGATACCTCTGTGCGGATGCATAGGAAATCCGGCTGTGTAGTCATCCGGATTTGTGCTGTCAAAGGAATCAAGTAATAAAATCGGATCGTATTCATGAACCGTTTGGTGTCCCAAAACCCTGACTAAACTCACTCCGGCTCCGTCCTTTGTCCTATAACCCCTTACCTGATTAGTAATATTCCTTTCCATATACTTATCCTCCCTACTCGTTTTATTCTGGCTTCTTGCAAAATATATACAGTTTGTTTTAGCATTAAAGCCTTTTTCTTAAGATAGATTCTAATAGGAAATCCTCATAATTTCTGTTACCCTTCACAAGAGTACCGTAAACATAGACTATTCTATTAATCCTGATTATCTATTTAAACCTTATTAGGTGACAATTTCTTGTGTTATTAGGGGAGCAAAGTTGTTAGTAGAATAAAAATTAGGTTATTTATAAATTATATAATGTAACTAAAGTTTTAAGGAGGATACGAAAGATGAAAAAAATACTGATGTTCACCATGGAAAGCTGCCCCTATTGTGTAAGTGCCAGATTGTACATGGATGAACTATTTGATGAAAGTCCTAAATATAAAGAACTTGATATTGAAATCATTGATGAAGTAGAACAACCTGACATTGCCAATGAATACGATTATTACTATGTGCCAACCTATTATCTGGATGGACAAAAGTTCCACGAAGGGATACCGAGCCGGGAAATGGTAGCCGAATTATTTAAGAAGGCGTATGAGAGATAAAGCGTAGCCTGATTCATTCATCCTATTTCTTATAGTCCTCTGCTAGCGCTACGTAATATAGTGCAGAGTTTCTTATATTAGATATATCCTTCTCTGTCAGATCTCTGGTCACCTTCGCTGGAGATCCCATAACCAAGGTGTTTGACGGTATTTTTTTGCCCGGAGGCACCAAAGACCCCGCTGCAATGATCACGTTATCCCCTATCTCTGCCCCATCCAATACTATAGCCCCCATGCCGATCAGTACATTGTCACCCACCTTGCAAGCATGTACTATAGCACCATGCCCTATGGTGACAAAGTCTCCTATTATTGTAGGAAAATTATCCGCAATATGGAGTGTGCAGTTATCCTGTATGTTTGTGCTTTCACCAATGGAAATATAGTTATCATCCCCACGGAGGACAGCACCATACCATATGCTTGCATTCTTATTTAGGGTCACCCGTCCAATAAGGATTGCATTTTCTGCCACAAAGCAGCTCTCATGTATATTTGGCTTATGTCCATTGTATTCTATAATCATATATACCTCCCAATATTTGTTTTAATATAAGCTTAACATAGATAGCCGGGTTCTCAAAATTGTTTGTTCCAGTGAAGCATGGGTGCCATGCAAGATCCATGGCAGTGCACTAGCTATCAAGTATTGGTAGCTGTACTCCTATTAAAAATAAAATCAGACATTTTCAGATGCTTTGTCTCTGGGTTCCTTTTCAGCATGATAATATACCAGGCAGGCAACAATATGCCTTTTAGTATGCTGGAAATACTGATAGCCCACCACACGCCGTTTAACCCAAGAGCAGTTGAGGATAACATCAGTGCTGTGGGTATTCGCAATGCATTTAGGGTTATACCAATTACAGATGGCGGGATAGTTCTTCCTAAACCATTGAAGGCTCCTGCCGTCACGGCTTCTGTGCACATAAACAGCTGTGATAATCCCAATATTTTAAGATAAGTTACCCCATATCGAATTGTCTCTTCTTCAGGTATAAACACAGAAAAGATAGGTCTGCCAGCAAATATTAAAAGTCCTGTCGCAAATAGCCCGATGACAGACATAATTGCCATTCCGACAAAATATCCTTTGAAAACTCTAGACCATTTTTTAGCACCGAAATTTTGTCCTGCGAAAGTACTCATTGCTGTCTGAAAGCCTCCGCCGGTCATCCAGGATATTGATTCTATCTGTGAACCTACCTTCTCAACTGCAATTGGTATAGGGCCCCACTGAGCAATTATCCTGGCTGTGATCATGGCAAAACCAGTAAACAAACCGCTTTGCAGAGCTACAGGTAATCCGAGTTTTGTAATCTTCTTTATATGCTCTGTATCCGGAGCCTTTAAAAGAGACAAGCCTGAAAACAGCTTGGTCTTTCCCATAGCTACTATAAGGAAAATAGTAGTTACTGCTGCTTGGGCTAATATTGTAGCTATAGCAGCACCTGCCACCTCCATTCTTGGAAATGGCCCTAACCCTAATATTAGTAAAGGATCTAAAATCATGTTTATAACAAGCCCTATTGAGTTTACCACAAAGGGCGTTCTACTTTCTCCATAACCGTTGAATATGGCAGAAAAAACGGGATTGATAAAGAAAAACACCATCCCCAAAGATACGATTACTAAATATGTGATGGCATCATTTACAATATCTGCTTCCTTTAGATTGAAAAAGCCAATTAAGGGTTTCCTGAATATTATTAGTATAGATGCATAAGCCAAGGCAAGAAACACAATCATCTGAATGCTGTGTTTTATATACACCTTGGCTTCTGCCATATCCTGTCTGCCCACTGATTGGGCAACCCCAACTTCTGCACCTATTTTAGGTATTAGGATAAAGGCCATGGCCAGCCAAGAGAAAAAACCAGCTGTTCCCACCGATGCAACAGCCCTGGTTCCAATCCTACCTACCCAGATCATATCCGTCATGTTGTATGCCATCTGGACAAAGGATGTACCCATGATAGGAAGGGCGAGTCTAAACAATGCTTTAAAGATACTTCCTTGTGTCAACCTGTTTTGCTTTGTCACTACAGTAAT
>JAAYSJ010000092.1 GCA_012518395.1 Clostridiales bacterium | reverse complement strand
CCGCATTCTCCCATAATTCGGGGTAAGATCCTGCTTCCCGCTCCTTCTCAAAATCTCGTATGATATGTAACATATCCGCCAAGCCATAAGCGATATTGAAAATTTCTTCCCCGGTATAAGGCATTCCGGGATTGCCCTTGATGGTAATGGTCACCATGACGCTGCCTACATTTTGTGGGCAGATGGTCAGCCCGGAAGGCTCCATTATGACATTAAAATCACCATTGTATCCCCTCAATCTGGAAGCAATGGTGCCGTTGCCGCTTGCATATTCCTCGTCTACCACGCTCTCAATCATCACCGTGCCTTTGGGACGAAAACCTGCCTCTTTCATCAATTTTACAGCCATTATTCCGGCAACCAAGCCGCCCTTCATATCCGCAGAACCTCTGCCATAAACCCGACCAATTTTAACGATGCTTTCGAAGGGCTGGCATACCGTCCAGGGTAATGGTTCTTTAGGGGCAACGTCCATATGGCCGGATAGAAGAAGAGATTTGCCTTCGTCTACGCCTTCCCAGCAACCGACCACATTCTTTCTACCGTTTTCGTAATTCTGGCCTTGTAAAAAAGCTGGATTCTGATCGAAACCTTGGATTTCATCTGGGGCAAAAACATCAACTTTCAACCCCAACTCCTTAAATACCGTCGCTATATACTCCTGCCCTTTCTTTTCAAACCCATTAGGCGGTGCATTTTCTGTGGGGATATTGATTAGATCCTGTAGCATTGATATAAGAACTTTGTGGTTTTGTTCCACCAATTGATCAATCTGGTTTGCATCCAACTGCTTTCTCTCCTTATAATCGGATTAGCTTTCGGGGTAGCCGATGAATGGTTCTAAATTCTTATTATAAGTATACGATCTCACCAGTCTCAGCAGAACGCTCTGCTGCATTGATAACCTCTATTACATATCTTGATTCTTCTAAAGTTATGATATCGGGCTTTTTACCTTTGACGATACAGTCTATAAAATAGGCCAATTCGTTGTGTAAGGCTCCGGTTATATTGCCGTGCACCGTAGGCCAGTATACTGTCTCAGCAATCAAACGGCCATCTTTATCATCAATAACTAATGGACTTGCCGCCTCGTTCACGTAAATTGCACCTTCTGTACCGATGATTTCCATTCTTGCATCAATTGCATATGGAGTTTTCGATGGGAGATTCCAGATACTTTCGGAAACACCCAGTGTTTTCTCGCCATAATGCAGATTAACCCAGCCTACATCATAGTTTGGCAAGTTTCGTGCATTCACCGCCATAGTATAAACTTTGGTAACGGGCTTACCAATGATCCAATTCATTAAATCGATATCATGTACGGAATCTCCTGTGACAGATGAGAGTTTTTGCAAGTGGGATACAGCTCTATCACCGTTGATATTTCTTCTTGCGTAGATGGAAAGTACCTCACCGATTCTGCCATCAAGCACTTCTTGCCTTGCCATAGCATAATTGTTTTCAAACCGGCAGATATGACCTACCATGATATTTTGCTTCGCGTCTTTGGCTGCTTCAATCATTTGATCACATTCTTCCACTGTAAGAGCCATGGGCTTTTCCAGCAATATGTGCTTACCGGATTTGATTGCCGCTAACATGGGCTCTAAGTGATCGGGTGCATGGGTACAAATAGACACCGCATCTATTTCAGGATCGTTTAACAGGTCGTGATAATTTGTGTATGTCTTTTTTACCCCGTATTTAGCGGCCATTTCTGCAAGACGCGATTCCGTTCTGGTGCAAAGTGCTGCAACCTCTACATTTGGAACGCCTTGGTATGCAAAGATATGCATTTCTCCGAACCAACCGATACCGATTACGCCAACTCTAACCTTACTCATCACCTTGATCTCCTTCCTTATTATAAAATCCGTCTTTTTAAGGGATAGCTGATCGTGATAAAATATCCAGGTTATTACAGAATCCTTCTGTGAAAGAGCTTACAAATAATGATAAAAAGTCATCTAGGAGATTATCAAGTCTTACTGTTCGAGAGGTGCCGATCCACGGTTGTGAAGTATATAAGTAGTTACAAGATTTTTCTTGCCGAAAAATTCAGCTGCGGTTAACAAATATCTGGATTTAGCATATTAGGATAACCACATGAAAATATTATAAATTATTTGGAATGATTAATTTGATTATTAAATAAATTTATTACTCAACTTTTATTTGTTATTATACATGTTTTATACTGCTCTGTAAAGTACTACCTATGTATTTGTTGGGGTATTATACAGAATGTGGCCTCCCGCCTTTACCGAAATAGGCAGCCGGCGATACCGAAATGAAACTGCCCTCGGCAAATAAGATATTGTTCCTCATCTTAATTTGAACCTGACCTAGTATCTTAATTAAATCCGTCCTTCGATTTTCATCGATTATAAATTCAATACCATACTCAAATAGGTTATTACCGATTTCCTCCGTCCACACTGGATAACCATTGACTCTTATTTCCTCATCCAATAACATTGTTTCAAATTGCAATATTATATCATCGGCAATAGGGAGCCTTAGATTGGAGATAAAACATAGGCCTCCAGGGCCAATATCCTTTATCAGTACCTTTGTGCTGCCTGCACCCACTTGCTTCCCTTTAATTTCCAGAATAGTCAGGCTAGCTTCCAAGGCCTGGAAGAACTTCACCCTAAAGAACTTTCGTCTCTCAACCAAATGGGTAGAATCCATTGGCTTTTTCGGTGGGCATTCCCCTTTCGCAAGGATTTTTTCGAAATCTTCTAAAGGCAAGGGCTTGCTGAATATATAACCTTGGCCCGTATGGCATCTATGCTCCCTTAAGAAAGTTAGTTGTTCCCAAGTCTCTATATGTTCAGCAACCAGCTTGATTTTAAGTTCCTGACCCATCCCTATAATATGGCTTGTTATAATGGCACTGGCTTCATCCTTGATTAAGTTTCTTATAAAAGTACCATCGATCTTTATAATGTCTATATTAAAGGCATTTAAATAAGCCAGGGATGAATATCCTGTCCCAAAATCATCAAGGGCTATCTGTATACCTAAGGCTCGCAATTCATTAATGCCTGCTATAATCGTATCTGATTTTTCGAGTAGTACATTTTCCGTAATTTCCATAATCAGAAAATGGGGATCCAACCCATGCCTATAGATCGTGTCTTTAACTTTTTCAACAAAGTCCATTTCGAAAAATTGTATACTTGAAAAATTTACAGCGACCTTTATATTTAAAAATCCTTTATCTACCCATTGTTTATAGTATCCACATACCTTTTCTAAAAGCCAATGGCCTATTCTGATAATGCAGCGTGTTTCCTCTGCTAAAAGTATAAACTCGGCGGGGGAAACCAGACCCCATTCCGGGTGTTCCCATCGGACTAACATCTCAGCAGCCAGTATCTCGTTTGTTCTGAGATTTACTATAGGCTGATAATAAACGGTGAGTTCTTCATTATCTATTGCATTTCTTAAATCATTACGCAAAACGAATTCCTTATAGCTTTGAATATCCAAATCCTTAGAATAAAATTTATGTCTATTCTTTCCTTCATTTTTGGCCAGATACAAGGCAGTTTCTGCATGCCTAATGAGTTCTTCCGGGTCTTTTATGTCCTCGTGATAAGCTCTTATGCCGATGCTTAAATCTACATCTAATTTATATCTGTCTATCTCCAGGGGAAGGGAAAATAAGCTGTAGACCTCGTCGATAATTGATTCATATCCCTCTAATCCATCCACATGGTCTACTACTATAATAAACCGATTATCAGAATAGTGGCAAAGGTACCTCTTAGTCCCGCAACATAATATTAATTTTTCGGCTATTTCTTTAATATAGCGCCCTCCGACCTCATGCCCTAAGGTGTTTTTTACATATCTATAGCTATCAATATCCAATATAAATATTGCAAAATTTGTGTTTGTTTTACGGGGCTGTTGAAAATGCGCCCTACACTTTTTCTCAAAATGCAAATAATTGGGTAGCCCTGTTAATTGGTCATGGGTAGCTATATGTATTGCCCTTTCTTCCGCCTTTACCCTCTTTGTAATATCCCTGAAATTTACTACGATCCCCTCTATCGCCGGGTTATGCAAAAAATTTTGCATATATACTTCTAAATGTATATTATCACCCGCTTTGGTAGTAAAAATCACATTGCCTATAATGCCTTCATTTGGATTGTTAACGACGGAATCTATCATATTGGCAATGTTTTGTTTTTCTGATTCATCGTAATGGTCATATACTATTTTATCTATACATTCTTCGGGCCTGTATCCTATAACCTTTTCCGAAGCCTCACTAATATAAACTATTGTGCCATCAGGTTGCAAAATCCCAAATACATCTGCAGAGCCTTTTATTAAAGCAGCAAATTTCTTTTGGATCTTTTCAATTTCACTTCGCTTTTGTTCTATCTTCTTTTGTAGTTCCCTTTTTTCTGTTATATCCTGCAATACCCCTAGGACAGCAATAACTTCTCCATCTTTATCAAATATGGGTTCTCCTTTCCCCAATATATATTTTACGTTTCCATCGGCCTGACAAATTCGAAATTCGTCTTCAAAGGTATTCCCCTTTAAATGTTCTTTCATTGCCCGCCGTACTACTTTACGATCTTCCGGGTGCACTAGTTTAAGGACACTATTAAAGTCATTTTTAAATTCTAAAGGATCAACACCATAGATTCTAAACATCCCATCTGATCCATAGAACTCATCTTTTTTAACATCGTATTTCCAACTGCCTATTCCTGCTAGTTTCTGAGCCTCATTTAAATGTTTCTCCATTAACTGCGAATTGTTTTCAAGTCCTTTATTCGTTTGGGCTAAGTCACTATACTTCTTTTTATTCCTAAATATAGTTGTCCACATAGCATCGCCCCCCATGTACTTTTGATAATAAACATTTACAGGCCATAATTTTTTCAGTTTTATATAATGTGATTTTGGCTGATGTGCCTTCAGTCTTAAGATTAGGTTTTGGCTCGGTTGGGCTTTTTTTATCTAAGCAGCGCCCCTAATTCGAAAGTTTCGCCCAGGCTTATAGACAGCATTCATCATGTTTCTACAATTTCCCTTATATTATTCTATAATAAAATAGCTTTTATGTAAATATCATATAAGGATAAAAGTGGCAGGAGATTTATCAATCATAATACCTGAACGTTATTTCTGCCATTGCCCTTTGCCTTATATTGGGCTCTATCCGCCCTTCTAATTATGCCATCAAATGTATCCTTGTACTCGAACTCTGTAACTCCAATGCTTATGGTTATATTGATATTTTTTACAAATTCCGTATTCTCAATAGTCTTTCGCAGCCTTTCTGCCATTTTATACGCTTCATCTGCCTTGATTTTTGGCATAAGGATGGTAAACTCCTCCCCTCCCCAGCGGGAAAGAATATCCACCTTACGGATATTTTCTGATAACACTTCAGATAGTTTTACCAGGACTTTATCGCCTATGTCATGGCCATATGAATCGTTAATTTTTTTGAAATGATCAATATCAATAATAGCTATAGATAACGGTTCACCATAATGTTTGGAATAACCAATTAATTTATCCAGATAATCGTTAAAAGCCCTTCTATTATACAGCCCCGTTAATTCATCCACTGTTGACAGGTACTTTAATTTCTCCTCAACCTTCATTCTTTTGCCTATCTCTTCTTTAAGCTCAGCTTTTGAAGCCATCGTCTCTTTTAGTCTGTCCACCATTTTATTGAAAGAATCAGCTAATGTGCCGATTTCATCTTTAGATCCAACCTTTATATATCTGTTTAGATCCCCCTGCCCGATCTTTTCTGTGAGGGTTACTAGCTTTTTAATATCATTCGTTGCCTTCTCTATAAAGAAGAAGGTAAATAAGGATACAAGCAGAACAGCTAAAAATCCAATCAGCAAAAATTGCTTCGTTTGTCCGTATATTTTGTTATCAATAATTTCTCCAGGGATTTTTAACGCAACGACCCAGTTTTCACCTTTATTGCCCATGGTGTGATCGATGGAACTATAGTCACCACCAAAGCTGAATTGGCTTGATTCTATTGTATTCGCTATCGGGCTAATACTAACTAAAACATCTTCGTTATTTTCACCTTTATATATGCCATGTTTTGCGTCTTTCCCAAGCATAGGCAAAAACTCATCAACAATTCTTGTCGATAATGGCTCTTTATCTGATTCCAATATTATTACTCCATCAGTTCTAGCAATCTTCGCTACACCAGGTTCGTATAATAGGGAGTAATTTTCGATAACTTCGCTAAATAAGCTGAATATTCTCATATTGCTCTTTAGGATCCCAACGACATCCCCTTTGTCATATACCGGGACAACTACCCCTAATACGAAATCACCCACGCTTTCATCATAACCCCTATCGTCAAAAAAGACTTTACCCCGCCCCCCATTATATCCTTCTAGCCACCAGTACTTATCACCATGGTAAAATGTCGTAAGTTTCTCTGTAGATGCTATGAGTGCACCATAGATATTGGTTATAAATATCTCACCATACAAATCAGGAATAACTTCTTTTTGTCTTTTTAAATGCTCAGCTACAGGATTCGATAAATACTCTTGAATAAATCCATGGTTCCTATCGTCTATACTAATCCATTTATCATCCAGCGCCCTGATTCTATTATTCCTGTCTGCCCCGTCTAAAAGCCCAAATTCCCGATTGCTTTCTTTTATGCATTCTATAATCGCAGGGGTCGTCGCTAAGGTTTTAGTCGTCCTTGATAGCTCTTCTAGATAGTTATCAATATTAATAGAGATAGCCAACGCAATATTTCTGTTGCTTTCCAGCGTGCTTTCTATTAAAATCTTTCTATTATACCCGGCCATGATAAAGGTTAAAATCGTTACTATTATAATCCCCAAAGCCGTAGTTATACTAATCAATTTTGCTCTAAAAGACATATGCACCGCCCCTAAAACAGTTCAAAGATTCTTACGTTCTATTATTCTTTATAGCATTAAAAAAGGCAATCCTCTCCTGATTGCCCATTGTGTACAAGAATCATTCCATTTACACTGGCAGCCCGGCTGTCATAGTAACGATACTTTAGACCCGCGGCTTTGCGTCCCTATCTTTCAACAGGTTTGCCTTTATATCCGAGGTATGCATTTTAACAATATAAGAACTATTCCTCTGTTCCTTGCCAAATTCCCCTTAACCAATAATACAAGAAGAATAAACGCTATCAGATCTTTCCTTGCCTATATGGAAATTACCCAGATAGACCTTGTCAAGGGCAAAAGCAACTCTCGAATATAAATTATATTCATAGAGTATATTTTTGTCAAGATTACCAAAGATTTTGAAAGGCACTTATTGCTGAAGCCCTTTGCCTACAATCTCAGATGGGTACCCCAGATGCTCCAATATTTTAAGGGCATTTCGGGTAGTTGATACACCTTCTTTTAACTTATGGTCAAACTCTAAATAAAGATTCTGCTTCCGCAAGAAAGTAACTTTTTCCCCCGATAATATTATCTTCTTGGCTAATGGAGGTCATGATCCTAAAAAATCCCCCCTCATATGCATCAGCTAAACAGGTATAAATAGTTTGGGCAAAAAGCGCATTAACCCCAATGGTTCTCATAAACGTGGATTTACCCGACATATTTGATCCTGTCACTATCAGTCCCCGATTTTTCCCCAGACGAACAGAATTAGGTACTGTATTCTCGATAAGAGGATGCTCCATCTCCTGTATATCTATCCAATCATCATTGGAACAAAGCCTCGGTATACAATATTTAGACAGCCCATCCCGATAAGTAGGGGCGGTCTTTGACCGCCCGCAACATTTCAACCTTCTTCAACGATGAATTTCAGGGTTTCCTTGATAGCCCCAACGACATCATCTTCTTTATAGCCCAACTGTTCCATTGTAACCTTTGGATCTATATATAAATCACGGCTATTCATTCTCGCACCTACAGCCAGGTGAATTCCATGTTCCTTTCCTGCCTTTTTAGCCTCTGCATCTAAGGCTTCAAAGTTTGGCAGCAGGGTTTCAAGGGGCAAAACAGGCACTTGGGTCGTCTCATTTTGTCCCAGTGCATCGACCATCATTTGGTAGAACTCCTGGTATTTCATATTTATGCCGCCTATGGCATAGGTCATACGATGTTCGCCCTTTACCATAGCCCCATAGGCTGCCTGTGCTACCTGCTTTGCTGTGACCATAGCAGTACCCCCAGGTAAACTTGGAAATACCGGTTGCCCTTTTATCTGGTCTGTGAACATCTTCCAAAGGGGCATACGGCCAGGCATCGTGCCAAAAATATAGGGTAATCTAAGGCTTGTGACCTGCATTTTCCCCTCGCCTTCGGCAAATCCGATTTGTTCCTGTAATAATCGCGTAGCCGGATAGCCCATTTTAGTCAGATTCATTTCAGGCCAGCGCTCGGCAAATTCTGAGAAATATGATCCGAATATAACAAAGCTTTCTACCCCAGCCTTCCGTGATAAGCGAACCATCCGCTGTGTAGGCAATACGTTATTTTCATAAAAGAATGTAAACGCCGGCGCATCAGGTACAATCCTCTCATCAGCACCGATGGCATATATTACAGCATAGACGCCCTGTAGGTGTTCAAGGAGCTCTTCATCAGTCTTATCGCTTATATTAAAGAGGTGGTTTTCAACACCCAGTCCATCAAAAAGGTCTTCTGTTGGCATTGGGGGCAGTGAAATTGAAACCACATCATACCCATGGCCCAGCAATTCCTTTACCGTGTAGTAACCTAAAAAGCCTGTCCCGCCTAATACTAGTACCTTCTTCATCATGACACTCCTTCTTTCTCATAGTATATTTCATTAAGACATCCCGGGACTTTGTTTTTGAATTATCAATCTTGCTATTATTATCAACGGTTTATTCTCTTCTTAAACCAATTTTCTATTCTTTACAAATTCCAAATGAAACTACTATCATATTATCAATAAGCAACGGCATAGCAAAAATTGCAGTTGACATACCAGCTATTATTGCGGAAATAAAACCCAGTTTTCTATTAGTCATTATGTATTCCCCCTATAATAATTCCAAAAGGTGGATATCAACTGGGCCTAGATATACTTGTCGGACGCTTAATATAAAAAATATGAACTGGCTGGATAGCTGTTTTCAATTTAGGCTCGAAATCTAATGGATAGTGCAGATTCCCATCTGCTTATTATTTTGGGTTTACCCCAGCCACGATTTTTCCCCCCTTATTAAATGATTTCCCTATCTATGGGAATACTTGTTTAACCCTTAATCGGCGGGCATAATCTTCGATCGCTGGGAAAAATGTGATGAAATCTTTTTCTAAACTTTTATTGTTCATTATGAGTTCATCAATGGGGTCTACTAAAGGACGTCTCGTATGAGCAAATCTTTTTGATATACGATTCAATACACTTTCAATACCACGGGTCTCTCTGTATTGCACAAACCAGTTCTCTGTAATCATAAAGGGCAACATTCCCTGTAATTTATCAGGCAGGATGTCAAAATTCCGATCCAAAATCATATAGAATTCATCGGCATATACTTTCAAAGGAATATCAGAATATACACCCCAATGCTTCGCCAGGAAGTGGTCATAAAATATATCTACTAAAACACCTGCAAAGCGTCTGTTTTTCGCTGAGACCCTTCTCCTGCTGGCTTGAAAAATGGGATGGGCATCGGTATAGCTATCTAATCTGCGATGCATATGGATACCCGCCCTAATGTCCTCATCATAGACTCTTTCAGTAGTTATATTGACAAAATCCCCAAGGAAGTTGCCCAGTATACTTTTCTCATCCCCTTGTTTTGCTAGGAAAACATGTGCTAAATAATTCATATAGTTCCCATTCCCCCGATATACATAACCATTATTAAGCATGGATTATCTTTCCCCCATAATTCTGGCAAGCACTCCAAGGGTCTGAAGCCCACAGTTTCATAGAATCGCCTTGTGCAGGCATAGTTGATATCGGGATGGGTTTCGTCTAATGTCTTAACCTGTAGAAATTCGTAGTTATGCTCTCTACACCATTTTATAACATTATCTATCAGCGCTTTTCCGATACCTTTCCTATGGTAGTTGGGATCCACGCCCATTACATATATCTCTGCTGTATATTGATTGTTCTCCTTTATTGCTAGAAATCCAATAACGTTGGACCCCAACTGCGCTACGAAGAAAGGCATCTCGCTGCTGTAGTGTATATAATCTTTTGTGGCTTCCGGTATCCCAAACCATTCCGGTAGCTTCTGTAATATGTCTGACGAGATCTTTATTTTTTGTTGGGATTCATGAATCCGTCTTAACTCCATATCCAACCTCACTAATATAATATATTCGGTTCATACTCAAAAAAAATATGAACCGATGTACCCAGGGTATATTCCATAATCATAACTTCCTTTGGCAGACTAGGTGGCGAGCCCCTTATTCTGAGAGCCTGCTACGAGCAGTCCTAACTTTACGATTTTATTCCCTATAACTATTCTAGCTTGTTCCAACTTTTTAGCATCTACCTTATTTTTATCTGGTTTGCGTATAAACAGCATACTTGCACCTTCCAGTTTACAATAGGTTTCCAAATCACTGGCTGGATGGACATTATACTGTGTTTCATACTCTTTAAATATCATACTTTCACTTCCCCATCTGATCTATCTAGTCAATCAGTAAATAATTTCCTTACATGGTATAGGTGGCGGCGTTGATAACCTTTGTATCCTTATCTCCCATGAGACCCCCCATTAGACCCTTTAGTGTCCCTAACTTTCCATTTTGATTATCAGAAATCATTCCCACGTCCTTTGAAACGGTCTCTATGGCACTTTTTTGATCCTCATTGCAATTTATAACGCCGCAATCTACAAATTCTAATTTTTCTTCTATCTCTTCCGGGGTTATATCATCTTTTATGCTTACAATACCGCAGTCGAAAACCCCAATCCCGTCCGCATATTTATCCAATTTTCTTTTATCAATAGTCAAAAATGCCCTATCCCCCATGCGATGTCCCTTGGTCTCTTCTAAGTCGTTGTATTCTACATCCAAATCATGAAGTTTTTCTACAAGCTTGCTGCTTATGAATAGGGTTCCCTCGATTTTAGCCCTTGATAAATTATCTAAAGCGGCTTCACCTTCATGATCTATAATTAAATCCCCGTCTACATATAATTTGTCCCCATGCTTTCTGATTAAAGCATTGCTTAACACTTGATCGCTAGTATAAACCAGCCCGTCAGGTATAGTCTTTATCTCTGTGTGCTCATCGAAAAGGGCTAAGGCCTCCTCCAAAAGACCTTCGGCTATAACAGCTTTTTTTGTAATAAACTTGGTCCCCATTTCATTTAATAAGGCTACATTTAAATCCTTATCCGCTATAACGACCTTACTTCTTACATAATATTTTTCGCCCTTTGCCCTTAGAATAAAGGTTTTATCCACAACTAATTTGTTTTTAAGCCTAATAGCATCACCGGGATAAGAATCTGTACTGCCATTTACTTTAATTACGGGCAATCTATCCTTTATATCATTTGGATAAGAGACCGAACCATTTACCTGAATATTTATAAACTTGTCTAATACCTCTTTGGATCTCGTTTCAATGTTTAGACTTCCATTCACAATTAAAATGACGGATTTTGATAACAGAGTGTTGTCTTTAATCTCATAAGAACCGTTTTGAACCATAATTTCAACACCTTTAGGGGCCTCTATCGCCTCGGCAGTATTCATGGATACATTGTACTTTGCCAAAAGATCCTTAGTTTGCTGGGATACTATAACCATGGCCGCATTTATGTTTATATCCTTATAGGACTCCAGCGTCGCTTCTGAAACATTCCTCGCATCACAGACTGCAGCATTAATTAATAAATTCTTTTTTTCCATGTCAATCACCTTTCCTTTTCCCTATAATATAATTCAGACATTTTCCTTCTGGCTGAAGACAGCCTGGACCTAACCGTAGAGGGAGATAAATCGAATAGCTCGCCCAATTCTTTTGAAGTATACCCTTCTATATACCTCATCCAAAATAATGTTCTTTCCTTATCCGGCAAGCTGGCACACATCTGACTTACAATGATTTTGCTTAGATCATCTTCTTTAAATGTGGGTTCTTCCTCTTTAGGTGCATTAGCAGCTCGTCTCACCCTATCGATAAAGTTATTTTTTGCAGCCCTGTACAGCCAAGATCGACACTGTGCATCCGTTAAATCATTAAGAATATGGGCGTTCTCCAAGGCTTTTATAAAGGTCTCCTGCACTATATCCTCAGCTATTGAAGGATTGTTTCGGGAGAGGTTTAGACAATACCACAAAAGCTTGTTGCGGTAGTCCTTGTATAATCTATCAATCAAATTACCCCTCCTCTTCTAATGTCTCTACTTATAAGACGAATGGGAAATGAAAAGTGTTGACTTTATTTTTATTTATTTTATCCCCGGCTTCCCCCACCCTGCGCCCATTTAGGCTGCCAAGGTCTCTTCCTGCCAAGCCAACCATTCTCTTTCCAATAATCTTTGTCAACCATATTCCAATTGTTTAGTTTCTGGGTTATTCTCATCATATTAAACATAAACTTTAGCCTAAAACCAGGGCTTGCCTTTCCTACCCTGGCCTCGACCTTTTTACAAAGCGCTGACGTTTCTTTTTCAATTGATGCTTTAATCTTTTTAGGCACTTCTTCCCAGCTCGCAGCATTTACATTTTTACTGTAACGAAAGACCTTAGGTATCCCAAGCCAAAATAATTGTTGTGATAACGCTTTAGTCACTTTGTTAGCCCCTCCACCTGCGGCTGTTGAAATCACAATACCTACTTTATTAAACATAATTCCCCTTGGCCGATGTGGAAGCCACATATACCCAAAATGGTTAAATAAGGTTTTCAATTGACCCGTCATACCAAAACAATATGTAGGCGAATCAACAATAATAATTTGGGCTGCCTCCAT
>JAAYSJ010000091.1 GCA_012518395.1 Clostridiales bacterium | reverse complement strand
GTCCGAGCATACGGTAACTTATAAGCATGCTTTCAGAAACACCATGATCCCACTGATAACATCGCTGTCAGGTATGCTACCGGGGCTTTTCGGGGGAGCTATGATCACCGAGACGGTGTTTGCCATACCAGGCATTGGCTATATGGCATTACGGGCTACACAGCAAGGGGACATACCATTTATCATGGGATATAATATGTTTTTGTCTATCCTCACTGTGGTTGGAATGTTAATATCGGATATCATGTACATGGTGGTTGACCCCCGTGTCAAACTATCATAAAGGGGGTTTCATCAAATGGCTATAGATACAGAAAAAGGCAAAAAACCGGATTATACCGATATGGAGGATCATATCGAAACAGACCTGGAACAAAATTTCAGAGTCATTTCACCGGGACGGATGGTGACAAAGAGGTTTTTCAAAAGCAAGCTGTCCATCGTAGGACTGGCTATGATAATCTTTGTGTTTTTGTTTTCTTTTGTTGGGCCTTTTATCATAAACCATACTTGGGGATACAAGGAAACCCAAGTCTTTAAAATTGAAAGAAATGCGGATATGGTTTCCACCGCCGAATTTAAGGGTCCCGATGGCCGGACTTATGATTACTATGATAGGTCTAAGACCCTGGTTATTTTTAAGGCACCGCCTTCTAGGGATCATTGGCTGGGTACCGATACTTCCGGTTTTGATATATTGACTCGCCTTATGTACGGCGGAAGGATTTCACTCATTATATCTTTTATAGTAATTATCCTGGAAACTTTTCTGGGAATTATTCTAGGCGGATTGGCAGGATATTTCGGCAAATGGGTTGATCAGGTGATCATGAGGATTGTTGATATCTTTGCCTGTCTCCCGGGGCTTCCCATACTATTAATATTGTCTGCCACTATTAACTCTATAGAAAGTATCCCGGCGGAACACAGGATCTATTATTTAATGGCATTCTTGACATTGATGGGGTGGACAGGGGTAGCCCGTATCGTAAGGGGTCAGATTCTTATGCTAAGGGAACAGGAATATATGATGGCCGCTGAAACTACGGGCATCAGACCCCTAAATAAAATTTTCAGGCATCTGGTACCAAACACCATGCCCCAGCTCATAGTCAGTGCTACATTAGGCTTGGGTGGAGTTATCCTTTATGAATCGACTCTCTCCTATTTGTCCCTTGGGGTACCCTTTCCCAGAGCTGCATGGGGGTCTATGATCGCCCTCGCGGATCCATCAAGAGGACAAGAAATCCTGGCCTATTACCCCAATATGTGGGTGCCTGCAGGGCTCCTCATAGTAATAGCGGTATTAGGGTTCAGCTTTATAGGCGATGGTCTTAGGGACGCATTTGACCCAAGAATGAAAAGGTAGGTGTCACCATGGGTTTGTTGGATAAATTTAAGCGCAAAAAAATAGAAGGTATTGATGATTCTACGTATTTGACTCTTCGTGAGGAAAGACGTATAAGCAGAGAAAATACAAAAACAATTAAGGAATACGAGCGGATAAGAAACAGGAAAAACGTGTCGGAAGAAGAGTATCTGACCCAGATGCGGGACCCCGCAAATGTGGTGGAATTTGATAACCTTCATACCTACTTTTTTACAGACGTAGGAACTGTTAAGGCAGTTAATGGTGTCAGCTTTGATATCCCACAGGGAAAGATAGTCGGTGTAGTAGGTGAATCCGGCTGCGGGAAATCTGTTACCAGCCTTTCTTTGATGCAGCTGGTACAGGCGCCTACCGGCCAGATAACACAAGGAAGTATACGCTACCAGGATGAGGATGGCAAATGTTACGATGTAACTAAGATGCCAAGGGATAAGATGCTACGAATCCGTGGCAAGGATATTGCCATGATATTCCAGGAGCCTATGACCAGTCTAAATCCAGTTTTTAAGGTTGGAGAGCAGATGGACGAGGTCATCCTTCTTCATGAAGAGGATTCAACAGACGATTCTGCCCGGGAAAGATCCATAGAAATGTTGAACCTGGTAGGCATAGCTGATGTGAAAAAGGTATATAACAGCTATCCTCATGAACTATCGGGGGGTATGCGCCAGCGGGTCATGATAGCCATGGCGCTATTGTGTAACCCCAGGCTTATTATAGCTGATGAACCTACAACAGCCCTGGACGTGACCATCCAAGCTCAAATCCTGGAACTCCTGCGGGACGTAAAGGAAAAGATAAATGGAAGCATTATGTTTATAACCCATGACTTGGGGGTAATTGCTGAGATGGCTGACTATGTGGTCGTCATGTATGCCGGCAGGATAATTGAACAAGGGACTGTACGGGAAATCTTCCATGAGCCTAAGCATCCCTACACCATAGGATTGATGAGATCAAAGCCGGGCGGGCATGTTGAAGGAGACCGGCTTTACAGCATAAGGGGGCAGGTTCCAAACCCCATCAATATGCCGAACCATTGTTATTTTTATAATAGATGTGATAAGGCAATGGATATCTGTAAAAGGCACTATCCTGCAATGACCCAATTTAATTCTGATCACCGTGCAGCATGCTTTCTGTATAGTGATGAGATTCTCCCTGAAGAGAAGGAAGACAAGGAAGATGGGGAGGGAAGGTAGGTAGCTATGGCTATAGAAAAAATGGATCTAACAACAACGAATGATGATATATTGGTAGTAAATAACCTAAAGAAATACTACCCACTATCCAAGTTCACTATTAAGAAAGATCCCGTCTCTGTAAGAGCCGTGGATGATATTTCTTTTACCATAAAACGCGGGACTACCATGGGTCTTGTAGGCGAATCGGGCTGCGGTAAGACCACTGTAGGGCGTACCATTTTACGCCTCCATGAGGTGACCGATGGACAAGTCATCTTTGACGGCAAGGATTTAGCCAAGGTTCCGCGCAGAAAACTAAGGAAAATGCGGCCCCAGATGCAGATGATCTTTCAGGATCCTTATTCCAGCCTTTCGCCGCGGTTGCCTGTAGGCGAGATAATCGGTGAGGCTGTTAAGGAGCACAACATCGTGCCCAAATCCAAATACAGATCCTATATCTTAAAGGTCATGCGAGATTGCGGGTTACAGCCCCAGTACTACTATCGCTATCCCCACGAATTTTCCGGCGGGCAGCGGCAGAGAATAAGTATTGCCCGGGCAGTGGCCTTAAATCCCAAATTTATAATCTGTGACGAGCCGTTGAGCGCTCTGGATGTCTCCATTCAGTCCCAAATTATCAACCTTATGAAGGATCTGCAGGAACAACATGGTTATACCTATCTGTTTATTTCCCATGATCTATCGGTGGTAGAATATATTTCGGATACTATCGGGGTCATGTACCTGGGAAGTATGATGGAGATGGGGGACAAAAAGAAAGTTTTTGCTAACCCTATGCACCCCTATTCAAAGGCGCTACTATCGGCAGTGCCTGTATCAGATCCGGATGTAAAGATGAATCGGATTGTTTTGAAGGGGGATATACCGAGCCCTATCAATCCGCCATCAGGGTGTAAGTTCCGCACCAGATGTCCTTATGCCATGCCGATATGTGCCGAGAAGGCACCCGTATTTAAGGAATACGAGGAGAATCACAAGGTGGCCTGTCACCTATACAGTCAGGACTAGAGATTAGGTGAATTCATTGAAAAAAAGGAAGAAACCTGAAAAGTTTGTGGATGACGGCAGAGTGATCGCCAATATGAATATTGATGGGATGCCCCTTTCCGTTTTCAGAAGGGATTCCATTGATAGGATGGGTAAAGGGAAAGAAAAGGAAGAGCCCGTTAAGATACCGAAAAAGGAAAGACGCAGCATCATTTTAGGTATGCTTTCATCATATGCTTTGTTT
>JAAYSJ010000090.1 GCA_012518395.1 Clostridiales bacterium | reverse complement strand
CGAAGGTTCAATTCGCTATAATCCCCCATCAGGTTCATTACCTCGACTACTGTATTCTCAAAGAATTTGGATGTCATCCCTGTAGCGCCTACGCTGCCGATTTCCTCTTTATCCACCATAAGGGCAACACAGGTTTTATCGGGGTTTTCAATATCCATAAGGGCTTCAAAGGAGGTGTAAGCACAGACCCTGTCATCATGGGCATAGGCCATGACCATGCTTCTATCTAAGCCATAATCTCTAGCCTTGCCAGCCGGGACCACTTCCAGCTCCGCTGATACAAAATCTTCCTCATCTATCCCATATTTATCGTTTACCAGCTTTAGAATATTCTTCTTTACCCGATCTTCGTCCTTTTTGTCACCTAGGGGTATACTACCCACCGATACGTTTAGATCCTCTCCCTCAATAGCCTTAGAGAGCTTTTTATCCATCTGATCTGCCGCTAGATGAATAAGAAGATCAGTTATCCCCACTACAGGATCCTCTTCGTCTTCTCCTATTACAATATCGACTTTAGTGCCGTCTTTTTTAATTACTACCCCATGGATCGCCATAGGCAGGGTAACCCATTGGTATTTCTTAACCCCGCCGTAATAATGGGTCTTAAAAAGTGCCAACCCTGAATCTTCATATAAGGGGTTCTGCTTTAAGTCCAGTCTGGGCGAATCAACATGAGACCCAACAATTCTCAGACCCCTATCCATGAGCTGGCTGCCTATCACAAATAAGGCTAGGGTCTTTCCTGCATTATTCGCATATACCTTATCCCCCGGTTTTAAGGATTCCCCGTTTTTCATCAAGGTTGCTAAATCCCTGTATCCTTTTGCTTCAGCCATCTCGATAAACTCCGTTACACATTCTCGCTCAGTCTTGCACTTAGAAATAAATTCCTTGTAGTCTTCTGAGAAAGAAAATATCTTATCCAGTCCTTCATCAGAATATTTATCCCATACATAGCCATAGGTTTTTCCCAGATCGGTACTCTTTTTTGAATCCATAAACTATTCTCCTTACTTTTGTTCGTAAAATATATTATGTAATTTTACCGCAATAATAGTGTTTTATTATCATACCTGGTATTTATTATAACATAAGTGCACGCCTTCGAAACAAGAGAAGTTTCATGCCGGTATATAAAATTTTCTGATTCATATGTATTTATTGCCCGGATCTACATTGTTAAGCACTGATTATGATGATATTATTTGTTTATAGACAGCTCTTGTTCCGGGGTCAATATGTTTTTGCATCATAGAAATTAAAGAATATATCTTACATTAAATAAAAGGGGGATACTCATGGGTAATAAGAAAGCAAGGATATTGGTTGTGGGGAGTATCAATATGGATCTCGTAATGAACCTGGAAAGATCTCCGGATGCCGGGGAGACGGTTTTGGGCTATGAGTACAGTTATATACCCGGGGGCAAGGGAGCCAACCAGGCCGTTGCCGCTGCAAGAATAAACGGGGATGTAACCTTTTGTGGCCATGTGGGTGACGATTCTAACGGAAACATCCTTCTTAATGATTTAAATGATAACGGCGTAGATATAAGCTATATAAAAAAGGATCAAGGTTTTCAAACCGGCCTTGCGGTTATACCGGTAGAAGCAAATGGCCAAAACAGGATAATGGTTTTTCCCGGAGCCAACCACAGCATTACCAAAGAGGATGTTGACCAGGCTTTAGAGAGGGATTATGATGCTGTGATGCTCCAACTGGAAATCCCTATAGAAATAGTTTTCTATACTATTGAAAGGGCGCATGCCAAAGAGATCCCTGTGGTCTTAGATGCTGGCCCATCTATGAAGCTGGATCTTTCCAGGCTTAAAGGTGTTTACATAATAAGCCCCAACGAAACGGAGGCCCAAGCCCTCACAGGGGTTCTGGTAGATGGCGATAAAACGGCTCTGGAAGCATCAAAAATCCTGGCCAAAGAAACCGGTGCCCAATATGTGATTATTAAAATGGGGGATAAAGGAGCCTTCTTATATGAGGGAGGCAATTACAAAATGTTCCCGGCATACAAGGTTCGGGCCGTGGACACTACGGCAGCCGGGGATTCCTTTACCGCAGCAGTAGCGGTAAAAATGGCTGAACACGGCCATGTAGAAAAGGCGATAGAATATGCCAATGCTGTAGGTGCAATCTGTGTCAGCAGAAAAGGCGCACAACCTTCCCTGCCGACTTCCCAGGAGGTAGCCAAATTTATGCTCGAAAAAGGGATATCAAACTAATCCTTGATATCCCTATATAATGGTTTCATCCCAGAAAGTATATAGCTGAACTTTACATAGAAGGGATAATGTTAGAACATACCAATCTAATATTAGCATCTTGTATGTAATTTAGTTCAACTTACTTTATGGGTGATAGCCATATAATTCTTTGCATAATAATTTAGTTAAAACCCCCACATTAGGTTTATAGATCAGGCCTGAAAATTCTTCCTCTCAACATCCATTATCAAATCTACCCTGTTTTGGTGTCTGCCTCCCTCAAATTCGGCCTCCAGCCAAGTATCTATAATCATCTTTGCCAGATCGGGTCCTACCACTCTGGCGCCTAAAGCCAATATATTAGCATCATTATGCCTTCTGGACAGGGCTGCGCTGTAGCAATCGGAGCATACCACAGCCCTTATTCCCCGGACTTTATTGGCTGTCATGGACATGCCCACACCAGTTCCGCAGATAAGTATGCCCTTTTCATATTCCCCACTGGCAACTGCATTGGCCACCATTTCGCCATAGGTGGGATAATCTACGCTCTCGTCAGAAAAGGTCCCAAAATCCTTATATGCTATGTTCTTTTCGTCCAGATGTTTTTTGATTTCCTCTTTCAATTGCGGGGAAGCATGGTCGCCGCCTATTGCCAACATGAAACCACTCCTTGAATTAATATTTGGGCTCGTCCCTAAAATAAACTGCCCATAATTTCCGAAACTTCCAACAATATTATATTCCCTAAACCACTTTTTGTATAGTATAATACTAATTGCATTATTTTTGCCTAAAAATATATAGGGGGAACCAATAGATGCACATAGAATGCACCAACTGTCAAGCCATCTTTGATGAAGAAATAAATACACACTGCCCAAAATGCCATGCTCCGGCGCAAGAACCTACAGCTAGTAGCTGCGGTGGTTGCTGCTCTCGAAATGGACATACCAGCGCCCCTCATCAAACCGCCCATGGTTTGGATTCCCACACCGGTTGCGGCGGTAATTGTGGCTGCGGGGCATCCGGTGGTTGCTGTCAAGTATAATTAAGTCGTCCGCATAAAGCATATAGAAATCCTGCCCGCATAGTATAAATTCACATAGAATAATGGATTTATGCGGGCAGATGACTTTCAGATATATTTTAAAAAATACAGGAAATAAGTCTTTCTCTTCCAGATACTTTCCCCTTATAGATTATCGTATTCATTACATAGGGGTACTAAAGGTGCTTCATCCTCTTCGATCTCTGCAAACCTGCTGACATCCTCTGAGAAATAGTTATCCGTATTATCATCATTAATCGATGATACTTCTCCCACTACCAATTCTCCTTCGGCTCCAAAGATGTGGTACATATATGGGGTCAGGGTAATTGAATTTCCCGTCTCCACGTATACTTTTTCTCCAGGCTTTGCTTCCATCTTTACACCATCGGAATAAAAGACTACAGGGGTTTTCTCGTCCACGCTACCGTCTTCGGCTGCATTGAAAAGTTTGATCCACAATCTGCCGCCGCCCCGGTTTATGATGTCCTCTGTCTTTGTCACATGATAATGGCAGGGCAGGCGCTGTCCGTCCCTTAAGTATATGATTTTTTCAGCATAGGGCGTGCCATATTGGCCATCGACCCCGTTTCTGATGGTGAATAAAACTGCACCTATCTCTTCAAATTTATCCATGCCAAAGTCTGTAATATCCCATCCCAGCATGGTGTTTTTAATTACATCAATGTCATTATCCTTCCATTCTTCCATAGTCCAATATGCAAATCTGGGAAGTCTGAAGGAAATAGAATCCAACATTTTCTTTGCTCTTAAGACATTCTCATTTACTTGTGATCTTTTCATCTTATTCTTTGCACCTCGTTTCATATTTTTGAGCCCTTTATTCTTTTATTATTCACCATCTTGAAGATGGCTATAAACCCTACATCTTCTTAAAAACATCCTTGAGTCTGGGATAAATACTTCTATACACCTTATATCTTTTATCGTACAGGGCGGCGATTCCAGGATCGGGTTCAACGGTTAGGACTGTCTCTACTACCTTTTCTGTAATCTCCTCTACTGAACTGTATTCACCGCATCCCACTGCTGCCAACATAGCCCCGCCCAGGGCAGGCCCTTCTTCAGCGGCAAGAATATCCACCTTCAGGTTCAAGACATTGGCTAAAATCTTTCTCCATAATGGGCTTTTTGCTCCGCCCCCGCACATTTTTGTCCTCTCCACCTTAATCCCCAGGGATTTGGCGACCTCGTAGGAATCCCTTATGGCAAAGGCGACTCCTTCCATCATAGCAAGAGTCATATCCTTTCTGGAGGTTTCCAAGGTCATACCTATAAAGGTACCCCTGGCATTAGGGTCATTGTGAGGGGAGCGTTCTCCCATAAGGTAGGGAAGAAAATACACCCGGTTTTCGCCAAGATTATCAATACCATCCTGCTCACTGGCAAAATCCTCTGTATCTAATATATCTTCCATCCACCATTTATTACAGGATGCGGCACTTAAAATCACGCCCATCAGGTGATAGTTCCCATCTGCATGGGCAAAGGCATGGAGGGTATTATTTTCGTCTACCCTAAATTCCCTGCTGGGAATAAAAATAGTACCGGAGGTCCCAAGGGAAACATTACACTTTCCTTCCCCTACGGTACCTGTCCCCACTGCGGCAGCGGCATTATCCCCTGCTCCGGCGACAACCTTTACATCCTTGCCTAACCCCAATTCCCCTGCTATGTTTTCTTTAACGGTTCCTACTACCTCATAGCTTTCATATATATCGGGTAATTGTTCGCGGGCGATACCGCAGATCTCCATCATTTCCTCAGACCAGGTTCTCTTTTTTACATCGAAGAATAAAGTACCAGATGCGTCTGAGGGATCTGTGCAATGGACGCCGGTCAACCTATATGCAATATAATCTTTGGGAAGCATGATTTTATCTATACGTTTGTAGTTTTCGGGTTCATGTTCTCTCATCCACAGGATTTTTGGCGCCGTAAACCCGGCAAAGGCAATATTACCTGCATACTCCGATAATTTTTCCTGGCCTATTCTTTCATTTAGATAGTCTGTCTCGACGCCGGTTCTACCGTCATTCCAGAGGATAGCAGGTCTTATCACCCTGTCGTCCTTATCCAGAACAACCAAGCCGTGCATCTGACCCCCCAACCCTATCCCGGCAATCTCATCCTTATCAATGCCATGGGTAAGCTCTTTCAACCCCTCTGCTGTGCCCCTATACCAGTCCTCCGGATTCTGCTCGGACCAGCCTGGATTTGGAAAGTCTATGGGATATTCCTTGGATACGCTTTTTTTGATACTACCTTCCCTGTCCATCAGCAATAGCTTTACCGCCGAAGTTCCCAGGTCGATTCCTATAAAGTACATAACACCCCTCCTAAAAATCAATATGTAATCTTCTGTCCCCTATGGGATAGCCTCGCTATTCTTATAGGCAATTCCTTGAACATTTCTGCAAAGGAATCAGTTATATCCGTTCTTCTGCCAAAGTGCATAGGCACAAATAGCTTGGGATAAAATCTTTTGATGAAATATTCCCCGCCAAGAAAGAAGTAATCCTCCAACCTTGGGTCGACGGGGAAAAAAGCAATATCTATATCCACTCCCTCTATCTGATCCAATTCATTTAAGAACATATCCTTGGCTGCCCCAAGCTGCTGAACCGTAGATCCGTTATACCAGAACCAACAATTAAGATCCCCTGCATGAAAGATTCTAAGACCATCGATATCGACCAAGAAAGAGACCCCCAAATCAGTAGAGCCATAGGCTTTGACCTTGATATCTCCATTATCGTATTCTTCATGAGGGTATAGGTTATGATATCTTGGGCTGGTTGCAGGTGTTTTTACCTCGTAGCTGAGAAAATAATGAATATTATCATTCGCTTTTTGCCAGTCAAATACTATGGGATTAAAATGATCAAAGTGGCTATGGGATACGAATACAAAAACTGAATCAGCACTTTTGATATCTTCTTCGGAAATGGTACCGCCATCCAAACCCTTCTTCCCATTTTTGTTTTCATCCATATAATAATCAAATATCAATAGACGATTTTTTAATTTTACTGCAAAACCACTATGAAATAGATAATATATCTCTGCCTTGTTATTCTCCATCAATTTAGTTCTCTCCTATCAGTCGCCTTTTAGGCCTTATCTCCGGGAGATCGTTAGTGAAAACTCCCGAACATTTCTGCTCACTGTCTTAAAACATCGGAAGCAGAAGAAGTGGGGGACATCTTCCCGTCTCCTTATATTTTATAGCACATGATCCATTAAAACAAGAGATTACAATTTTTCGAAATATAATAATATAAATAGGATACCCTGTTATGGTAAAGTACAGACAGGAAATGCAGGGTCATTGCTTTTTAATTTATAAAAGCGGTATTTCCCTTGTAACTACAGGGATTTTAATAAAAAATGTGGTGTCAAACTTGACACTACGTCATAAAACGAGGAGGCAATAAAATGAATTCCATTGAAAGAGTTTCCTTAACACTTCAACATAAAGAAGCGGATCATATACCTGTCTACCCCCTTATCAACAGCATATCACGGGTTTTTACAGGGATTGATTATGCTACATGGTGCCAAGACACGGATTTATGCGCTGAATCCATAATAAAAGCTACTGACGAACTGGGTGTTGATTTAATTTGTTCACTGGTGGATCTGTCCGTGGAGGCTGCCGATTTTGGGCAGAAGATCGATTATCCTAAAAATGAGGCTGCTCACCCCTCTAGGGATGAAAGGCTTATCAAATCCATAGAAGAGTACAGGAATATTGAGCCGGTGAACCCAAGAAAAACTCATAGGATGGGTGAACATATAAGGCTGTGTGATATGCTTATGAAGGCCAGAGGTAAAGAAAAGCCGGTAGCAGCCTTTGTTTTTGGTCCTTTGGGCATCGTCAGCATGATGAGAGGTCAACAGGAGATGTTTATGGATGCCTTGGACGATCCGGATTCCATACACCCAGCCTTGGAGGCGGTCACCCAAACCCTTATGGAATACTGCACCGCCCTTATGGAAACAGGGGTTCATGCTATTATGTTTGATACATTGTTTGCTTCACAATCCATCATGAGTAAGACAATGTGGGATGCCTTAGAGGGTCCATATATGGAGCGCCTGGCGGATCTCATCCATAAAAACGGTTGTATGGTCATGATCCACAATTGTGGTACCGGCATCTACTTCGATGTCCAGATAAAGAGAATGCGACCCCAGGCCATTTCCTTTCTCAATGTCCCCGATGATTGTTCCTCCTATGCCGAAACCAAAGAAAAATATGGCAAGGATATTACCCTTATCGGCCATGTACCCCCAAGCCTGTGCATGGTGGGCACAGCCCAAGAGGTGGAAGAAGAGTGTAAAAAGGAGATTGATACCTTTAAAAAAGGCGGTGGATTTATACTGTCTACCGGCTGTGAATACCCGGCGAATTCAAGTATTGATAATGCCAAGGTTATCATAAACACCGCTAAAACCTACGGAAGATATTAATTACAATAGATATTACACAGATAGGGGCAAGCCTGTAGATATGGGGCTTGCCCCGTTACTTATCTAAAGAATATGGATAAAATTTACCTTAAGAGTTTTGATAGAAATAAGGCAAATACATAACACTACATCTTACTAATCACCCTACGTGGATTGCCCACGGCGGTAACATCGTCTGGCATATCTTTGCTCAAAGCCATGGATTTATGAAAGAAAGCATCCAAACGCAGATTATTTGTTCCATATAAATTATTTCCAGTAATATGTTGACAGACGACATATGTCGTGTTACGATATATCATACAACAACATAGTTGGCCGGTAATTCCGATCATAAAGTGATAGCGAAAGGGGTATGGTAGATGGCCAAAATAAAGGAACCTTTAACGGAAAGCTATTTTTACATTCTATTATCTCTCTATAAGGGGGAAAATCATGGGTATGGTATTATGCAGGAAACTATAGACCTAACAGATAACAGGGTAATTATCGGCTCAGGAACTATGTATGGTGCGATTAATAATATGCTAAAAAGAGGCTGGATTCATGAAAGCCAAACCAGAGAAGCCAATTCCAGAAAACGCTTGTACAAAATAACGGATTTGGGAAAAGAGGTTTTTAATGAAGAATATGCTCGTTTAAAAGCGCTTATAGACAACGCAAAAAGCTTGTTGGGGGGAGTATTATGAAAAAAGTAAAAAGGGTTACCAAGGCTTTTTCGGCTTGGGATTACCAAAAGGAAATAGACTTTTTGAACAAACAATCAGAATCTGGATGGCAGATGTTTTGGGCTGGTGCTTTCTCTTCAAAGTATGAAAAGGACGATACAATAGTTTTTCGGTATCAGTTAGATTTCAACCCCAAGGTTGCAAATCACCTGGAATATGTAGAATATTTTAGAGATCAAGGCTGGGAATATATCTGTTCTACCTTTAATGGATGGCATTATTTCAGAAAGCCCTATGATAGCACCAAGGCTGAAGAAGAGTATGAAATCTATACGGATATCCCATCTAAAAAGGAAATGTCAAATCGATTAGTTAAGATACTCTTCCCTATAGCTATACTAGAAGGGTTAGTGTTTTTAATGAATATATTTCATCTGATTTTCAAACCGGAACTGCGAAATTTGGTTGGTATAATAGTTTTTGGAACCATAACTGCCTTTTTGATAAGGGGAATCCTTCTAATGTCCAAAAGTTTTGACACCACAAAGGGAAGAAAAAAGACCAATGTTATAGGGTGGATAGTAGCTATATTTATTCTCGTGTTTCTCCAACCCTTTATCATCAACCAAAAGACCCAAATTAACGTAACATCTGATTTTAATATGGGCATAAATAATGCAAGGGATGTCATCTCCTTCAACACGAAGCTTCCGGATATATATTACTTTACAGGCAAAATAGATAGTGACCTCCCCGCCCACCTTAATATCGTAAATAGTCAAGGGGTGATTTTGTATAGGTTCGAGAATGATTTTGAGGAGAGGAGACTTTTCCTTCAAAGGGGAGATTATAAGGTTATAGTAGGAGTTAATAAGAATAAAGTAGAAGAGGATCCATATATAAGATTAGAACTAAGTCTGGATTAGGGATCATGGGCTGGGGGCACGGGAGGGATCCTGCAATCTGTGTATAATTATTTTGATTTTTCCTGTTCGCCCTTATATTCCAGGATATCCCCGGGTTGACATTCCAGTACCCTACAAATTGATTCCAGGGTGCTAAACCTAATAGCCTTCGCCTTTCCGTTTTTTAATATGGATATATTAGACATTGTAATGCCTACTCTTTCACTCAATTCGGTGACGCTCATTTTTCTCTTGGCCAACATAACGTCTAAGTTTACGATTATCATATTTTTTCACCTACACAGTTAGATCGTAGTCATCTTTATATGCTATGGCCTGCTTTACTATTGCACGAATTAGCATAATTACAGCTGCCACTATCCAAACAATAAAGGTTACGCCAACCATGGCCATTCCTGTAGCAGGATCAGGGCCGCCTAGCATTGTTATATACTGGTAAATTATAATTATCCCTATAGATGCAGCGATACACATCCAGACTAAGACTTCCAGCCCCTTAAGAAATTTCTTGCTAAATGTAAACCCCTTATCAAATGTTCTAAGAAGATACATTATGATCCCTATTCCTGCCAGTAACAAGACTAACAAAGTTTCACACATTATCAGAACCGGCAATCTGGCATATTCAATTTCAGGATATACCATAGCCATCTCCCCTGCCAATACAGGCAATACATAGACACCCACAAATATTACACCGATTGAAAAAATAATTAAGAGGATTTTCAGGATATTAGACGCAACGCTCACCTTCAATTTAGCACACCTCCGAAACATATATTTAATTACATTATATGCTTAATATAACCAATGTCAATACATATTTACCGTTATTCAATAAATATTTATTAAAGAAGGGTTCCCACAGACAAAATGATATATCGTGCATATGTAGGGGCGACCTGTGGTCGCCCGCTGTCGGCATTAAATATAATATTCATCCTCAGCCCATTTCAACGGATTCGTTTCAATATATTGCCATATTTCTTGATATTCATGTTCATTTCTGATTATATGGTCATGGAAGGATTTTTGCCATATCGAAAAACCAACCTTTTTAGAAATAGAACCTTTAAACTGCTGAATAATACGGGATATTGTAGGGGCGGTCTTCGACCGCCCGCTGTCAGAACCCAAAATTATGATCATGTGTATATGATTCGGCATAATAACGTATTTATTAATCTCAACACTATCATAAATTTTATTGATATTGTTGATCTCTGAATCAACGATATCGCCAATTTTTGATAGCGGGCGACCCAAGGTCGCCCCTACATTATTGTGTCCATCATCCTCACCTTTGGGTGAAAATGAACCAAAGGTCGCCCCTACGTTATCGTGTTCATCATCCTGGCCTTGGGGTGATGGCAAACCAAAGGTCGCCCCTACAGGCCAAAACATATTTTTTCTATCTTTTGTGCATATGGTTATAAAATAATGCCCTTCTTGGGAATAATCATGATTCTCTAATCTGATATTTTTTCTGTGTGGCAATCTATCCATATAATCACCATTTATTGCGGGCGACCACAGGTCGCCCCTACATTATCATATCCACGTTCTATATTTGGGTATCGGGAGACCAAAGGTCGCCCATACGTTATTTGTATATTTCATTATAGATGCTATTATCATATTCCACCCGGCGGTTTGAACACCTTTCCCTGGGGCAGAGACGACAGTTGACAAAATCTTCTTCAGAAGTGAAGCGGATTCCGGATATGGATTTAACAGGTAACATGAGATAGCTGTCGGTTAGTTCTACACCTATATCTTTATATGGATCGCCCAGCAAAGTGAACAGTTCCTTTTGCTGGCTTATGGGCCAATCTTCCAGAGAGCCCGGATTCATATTTGATGTGGCCTCAGTGTCAAAACATGCTGTCATATGGTTTTCAAATGATGCAACAGCACTTTTTAGGGCTAATTCCATGATCACGTCCGCCCAATACTGTTCCATCATGTCTTCCAGATCTTTGGACCATTGGTATAATTCCCTTCCGCAGGTACATACATAGGGAAATATCCTGTCTGTTTTATCCAGATTTACCCTCATGATATGGCTGGAAAATTTAATACCCCCGGTCACAATATAATCATTGCCTTTAAAATCGATAATCGATTCTTTATATATGACTTTGGGTTTTCCGATGTTTTCGGCATTTTCGGCCAGTTCCAAGACCCTAGCCTTGTCTTCGCTATCGCTGTCTATACGAAGATTTTTTAGCAGTTCATCGATATTAATTCTGAATTCTATTGTGTCCAACAGCATAAGGTCCATATGAACTTAGATCTCCCCTCTTTATTGTTCCCATCCTATTTAATAAATGGCATTATATGTTCTTTGTTCCATCTTCTTTTGTATTACTTTAATATCAACTTCATGCTTTCCAATGAGACCCTTCATAACCTCACTGTCCTCAGCCATAATATCTAATTTATCGTTTACTTCAGTCTTGAATTCCGTTAAGTCGGCGGTTTGTTCGTATATAACTTTTACTAACTGGAGGATTTCCTTTTGTCCTTTTTCAAGTACCGATTGCTTGTCCTCAAAGCCCATTTGCCTATTTTCCAGCGCCCTTTGCCTGTCTTCCAGGACTTTTTGCCCTTCCCTTAATTCCTTTAGGGATTCAATTACAATGCTTTGGAATTCTTCATTAGTCAAAAGCCAGACCTCCCCACCATCTTTATTATAGCCCCTGTAACCTTCCATTTAACCCAAATATTAATTATATCGGCATGCTGGGTTTTCCCTTATAAATAAACCAAATATTAAGCCTAGCATATCATTTTGTGCTGCTATTTTCAAGATTTTTATGGGATTTTTCATCAAAGGACAGAATGACTTTAAAGGTCAGTCAACTACTACACCTTTTTTGAGAATAATATTGGCGTATAGAGCCGTTTCGCCTGTTGCAACGATTGCGTAAGCCCGTTTTGATCGTTCATAGAATGCAAACCGTTCGATATTCTCAAAATCCTCCAATTTCCCGCCATGTTTTTTTACTATGCTTTGAAATTCGTCCCAGATAGTAGGTTTAGGATCCCCCGCCACTACTTCCATTAGGGCCACAGGATGGTCTACATAGGTGTCTAGGGGGAAAAGCCCCAAAATTGCGTCCAGTATTTCTGGGACACCATGGCCATCACAACGGATCAGTCTTTGAGCCATGCTGGCTGCAGGAAAGTTGCCGTCGGAAATTACGATTTCATCCCCATGACCCATTTCCATAAGTACTTTCAAGAGCTCCGGGGATAATATAGACGGAATACCTTTTAACATAATATCTCTCCTCCCATAGTAACGATTCTTTATTATCATTTATTTTGTCTCGTAGTGCTGTTAATATTTTCAGTATCTGTATTGGAGATTACTTTCTATAACATATTCGCTAAAATCCCATTTGTTGATCCAAAAATTGCTGTTGAAACCATTCCATTTTGCCAATTCTTGCTTCTTTGATTAGTTTTAGAACCGTTAGCGTTATAGCTGTAACTATAAAAATCATAAAGATAACCATCAAGGTTATCACATTTTTGATAATACCCATATTACCAACCCCTTCCTCCCTTATTTGG
>JAAYSJ010000089.1 GCA_012518395.1 Clostridiales bacterium | reverse complement strand
TGTAAAATGAAAATTATGCAGCTTATAAAAATTCTATTTTCATGGGAGCAGCATAATCGTTATTTAATGCAAGATATATAGCAAGGTTCAGGGATAGGTATAGGCTAACAATATATCTAGTAGTAAACGGTATCGTATCAATGAATAATTGGAAATAATATGAATATAATAATAAGGAAGGCAATTTCCGGATATTTTATAGGGAATTATTAGAAAATAGAGGATTTCTAATTTTAGTGTTGAATTTATAATATTAGTACCATGCTCTTGATTATCCTACTCACTTAATGTTAATAAATGGGCTATTAGGACATCTTGTTCAACTGATTAGAAGCTTTTATTATCAAAGATATATTAATCCTATTACAAATGGGGGAAATAAGCGTGGAAAACAGGCAAATCTTCCAGGTTATAGAAAGCATAGAGAATAATATAGAAAAATGCGCAATTCTCAGATCCATACTAAAATCACGGATAGCAGGGGATAATATTGACTTTTGCAGATACTTGGATAATAATTATAAGAGTGAAGAGATTGAAATAGGTGCAGAATTAATTGATTTATATCTCAAACTTAAAAACTATGTAAAAGGGAGGGAACAATAGCATTTGCCTTATACCACTATGGTGCAGCTATGCACCTTTTTTTGTGCAGAAAATTACACTTAGAAACTATTTGCGGATTTTAACAGCGCAAACAATAATATTACTAGAATAATAGCGCGACTTATAGGAGGGGTTACAATAGATCAAAGAACACTAAGAGTATTAGAATATCATAAAATTGTATCACTAATCGCAGACTATGCCTGCTCCGATATGGGCAAAGCCTTAATTAGGGGGATCCTGCCTTCTTGTCATATTACAGAGATAGAAGGCTGGTTAGATGACACAACCCAGGCATGCTTGGCACTAGTCTTTCTAGGGTCTTCCCCAATGGATTATTTTCCTGACATAGGGATGGTACTTCGCAAAGCTGAGATTGGTTCTGTATTGACCGCGGAGGAATTATTAAAGGTAGCCGCAGTATTAAAGGTATCAGGCCGTTTCAAAGATAAAATAGCTGAATATCCCCATGCTGATAATATTCCCAGGATATTGGATAATGCTGGACAAATCCATAGGCAGAAAGCCTTAATGGATGAGATTTTTAGGTGTATAGAAACAGAGGACAAAGTATCAGACTATGCAAGTAGCAAACTTGCAAGCATCAGAAGGCGGATCCAAAGGACAAATGAGAGGATCAGGGAAAAACTAAATAGTATTATAAACTCACCCCAATACCAAAAGTTTTTACAGGAACCTTTAGTGACCGTCCGAAGCGGGCGATTTGTTATCCCGGTAAAGCAAGAAAGCAGGGGTAATGTTCCAGGGATGGTCCATGATCAGTCTTCCAGTGGGGCTACGCTATTTATTGAACCTATGGCAGTTGTTGAGGCTAATAATGAGCTTAGGGGTCTCAAGGTGGAAGAGCAACGGGAAATTGAAAAAATCCTTTTAGATTTAACTTTAATAGTGCAGAATCATTACGATAACATTCAAAAGAATTTAAACATATTGACAAAATTGGATATGATATTTGCCAAGGCTTCTTTCAGTCTAGCTATAAATGGGCTTCGTCCTAAAATCCTAGATACTCCTGCAATTAACATTAAAAATGGCCGTCATCCTTTAATCGAACCAGACAAGGTGGTGCCGATTACTATAAGCCTGGGTCATAGATCCAAATCCCTAGTCATAACTGGGCCTAACACCGGAGGCAAGACCGTAACCCTGAAGACAGCAGGTCTATTCGTATTGATGGTTCAATCCGGATTTCATATACCCGCTGATCACGGCAGTGAAATGGGCATATTTCAGGATGTATATGCTGATATTGGCGATGAACAAAGTATTGAACAAAGTCTTAGCACCTTTTCTTCCCATATGATTCATATTGCCGATATAGTTAATAAAGCCAGTGATAGATCCCTAGTATTATTTGATGAATTAGGCGCAGGCACGGATCCAATGGAAGGTGCTGCATTAGCTATGGCTATTTTGGATTTTCTTAGAGGCAAAGATGTCCTTACAATAGCTACTACACACTATAGTGAGCTTAAGGTCTTTGCTACGGTTAAAGAAGGCATGGTAAACGCATCTATGGAATTTGATATAGAGACTTTAAAGCCTACCTATCATTTGGTAATGGGTATCCCTGGTAAGAGCAATGCTTTTGAGATTTCACAGCGTTTAGGTCTGAGAGAAGAAATAATAGAAAGTGCAAGGGGATTTATAAGCAAAGAGAGCCTCCGTTTCGAAGACGTTTTATCTGATATGGAAAGGAATAGGATAGAGACTATAGAGGAACGGACTAAGGCAAAAATCTATTCAGAAGAAATACAAAAGATAAGAGGCAGGTTGGCAGAACGGGAAAAGCAAATTAGAGAGAATGAACAAAAAACCCTCCTTAAGGCTCGACAGGAAGCCAGGGATATATTGTTAGATGCTAAAGAAAAGGCTAATACAATTATCCGTGAAATGAAAACACGGGCACAACAAGGCCAGCAAATTGAACAGCAAAAGGCTGTGAAAGAATTTAAAGATCAGTTGCATACCGCAATTGCCGGTGTTGAAAGATCTATCGAAGGCCTTAAAATCCAGCCTCAAGATAGGGAAGAACCTCTTAAAGACCTAAAACCTGGAGAAACTGTGTATATATCAAACTTGGATCAAAGGGGTTTGGTGTTAGGGGTTACAAACCAAGGTGACGAGGTTCAGGTACAAGTCGGAATTATGAAAATAAACGTTCATATTTCCAATATCAGAAGAGTAGACAAAGAACCCCAGCTAAAAAAGGTTTCGACAAAGAAGATATCAACGGCTAATAGGTCAATAGCAATGGAATTGGATTTAAGGGGTCAGAGCCTTGACGAGGCCTTGATGAACGCAGATAAATACTTAGATGATGTATTTCTAGCCGGGTTTAAGGAAGTGGTGTTGATTCATGGGAAGGGAACAGGTGTATTAAGGAATGGCATGCACCAACATTTAAAAAGTCATCCCCATGTAAAATCTTTTAGATTAGGCAAATTTGGTGAAGGTGAATCGGGGGTCACCATTGTTGAATTGAAGTAAGGGCATAATTTTTTGAATTTCTACCATTTTAATTATAATTATAACCTAATAGGAACTTTTATGAAGGCGTTGATAGATATGAATAATTCAGATTTGAGGATAATGATAATAGATGACGATCCAAATATAGGACAATTGATAAGGCTTTATTTGGATAAGGAAGGCTATATCACTGAATATTATAGCGATGGATTGTCAGGTTTGGCAGCTTTTAAAGAAAATCCCCCAAATTTAGTATTATTAGATATAATGCTGCCAGGAATGGATGGCTGGGAGGTATGCAAAAATATAAGAAGGTTAAGTGAAATTCCTATAATTATGCTGACTGCAAAGGGGGAAACCTTTGATAAGGTTTTAGGCTTGGAACTGGGTGCTGATGATTATATAGTAAAGCCTTTTGATCCCAAGGAGCTCATGGCAAGGGTGAAAGCAGTGCTTAGAAGAACTAAGGGTATACAGGAAAAAGATAAAATTATTTCCTATCCTAATTTAACAGTTAATTTTACTGACTATACTGCAGTTTTTATGGGAAAAACTTTGGATTTACCACCAAAAGAACTGGAACTTCTTTATTTTCTGGCTTCTAATCCCAATAAGGTTTTTACGAGAGAACAGCTGTTGGAGCAGGTTTGGGGTTATGACTTCTTTGGGGATTCCAGGACGGTTGATGTTCATATAAAAAGGCTTAGGGAAAAACTGGCCTCGGAGAAAAACACCTGGTCTATAAAGACTGTGTGGGGCGTAGGCTACAAATTTGAGGTGAAGTGATGTTCCGTTCGCTATTCTCCCGCCTAATGGCAGCGTATTTTATTATCATACTGATAACTTTAGTTATAGCAGGGCTTTTTTTATCCAAAGCTTTGCAAAAACATATCATACGAACTACAGAAGAGGAGCTATTAAGAGAGGCTGAGGAGCTTAACAGGCACTATTCTCTTTATGACAAGGGCTGGGTTTCCCACGATTATATGAAACTGATCAGCGAAGGAATTACCAGATATGATAATACTAGCATTTGGGTAGTAAGGGTCGTTGGCGATATAGGATTATTGCAATTTCAATATACGCCAGGTGCTTCAAACAGTCAGGAAGTTGCCCCTTTTACAAAAGACGAAATTATTAATGTATTGAAAGGAAATGAGATAAGATATATAGGTAAATTTGGCGAGAGATTTACGGTGCCCATGCTTACTGTAGGTTTACCGCTAAAATTGGATCAAAGGATCAAGGGAGCGATTTTCTTTCACACCCCTGTACAGGGGATTAACCAGATCCTTTACGGTCTATATGGGGATATATGGAAGGCTGTGCTTTTCTCAGCTGTATTTTCTGCTATCCTATTATACTGGAATTCACGCAGAATTTCTAAACCCTTAAGCCAAATGAATGAAGTATCAAGAGAAATAGCAAAGGGCAATTACAATAGGCGAATACAGGTAAAAAATAACGATGAAACCGGCCAGTTGGCTCTTAGTTTTAATGCAATGGCCGAATCATTAAAAAATGTTGAGAGTATGAGACGAACCTTTGTAGCTAATGTATCCCACGAACTCAGATCTCCACTTACATCCGTTAAGGGATATATTCAAGGGATTTTAGATAATACCTTTGACCCGGAAGATCAGAAAAAATACTTATCTATTGCCCTGGAGGAAACCGAAAGACTAAATAAATTAATAAATGAACTTTTGGATTTATCTCAGATCGAGTCGGGGCAAGTTGCTCTAAATATTACTTCTTTTGAAATAAATGAACAAATAAGAAGACTTTTAATAGCCCGGGAAGGCAAAATCAATGCTAAGGAGATGGAAATAAAAATTGATTTTGAAAATGAGAGAAGTTTGGTAAATGCTGATGTAGATCGGATTAGACAGGTAATAATAAATCTATTGGATAACGCTATCAAATTTAATAAATTTGGCGGTAGAATTGTTATAAAAACTTGGGAAAACCGCGGAAAGGTATATGTAAAAATTCAGGATGAAGGTCCCGGGATTCCCAGCGAAGAAATCGCAAAGATATGGGATAGGTTCTATCAGATTGACAAATCCCGAAGCGCCGGGGAACGGGGAACGGGTTTAGGTCTTTCCATAGTAAAAAGAATAATAGAAGAACATGGGGAAAAAATATGGGTAAATAGCACTGTAGGCGAAGGAACTATTTTTATCTTTTCGTTACAGGCGCATTCATAGCTAATCTTTATTTTTGCGGCTATATGTTACCCAATTCAATTCTTTGTATGGTAAATACCGGTATTCACTCAAGGTTCGTAAAATGCGTTTATATTTGTCTTTTATATTATATCAATAATCAAAAGGTTAATTTTGTGGAATAGATCATAATGGTCGGGTTCTTTTTGCTCAAAGTTTACATTTAGTTCATATTTTATTAAAATAATCCGTTTATAATATTATACAAGCGAAGGGAGGCAAAGATAATGGATAATTTTTACGAATTTGATGAGAGTGCTTATCAACGAAAAAGTGGAGTTTGGAAATACACTATAATAGCTATAGTGTTTTTACTAATAGGCGCCATTGGAATGTATTATATTGCACCAACTTTCTACAAGCCTGAAATAAATATTACAGGTAACGATTTTGATAAGTCTGAAGAGCCAATGAAAGAAAATGATCCCAATGAAAGTCAACCTGTAACATTGCCATCTTTGGGGGCAAAGGGTGATCTATTTATAAAATCAGATAATCCGGTTGTAGAAATATCGGAAAAGGTTGGCCCTGCTATTGTAGGTATCACTAATAGGATTACAGTAGAACAAATAGATCCATTTTGGGGTACAACAACTAAAGATCGTGAGGGTTATGGCTCTGGCATCGTTATAAGTGAGGATGGATACATTGTAACTAATAACCATGTAATCGAAGATGCTAGCGAATTAGCAGTTGTATTAAAGGGCGGTAAAGAAGTAGAGGCGACCCTAATCGGTAAGGACACTGCTACTGATGTGGCGGTTATAAAGATAGACGAAAGCAACCTTACAGTAGCGAAACTGGGTGATTCAGATCAGGTGCGTCAAGGCGAACTAGCAATTGCCATAGGAAATCCCTTGGGACATACTTTAGCTGGCACTGTTACAGTAGGAGTAGTCAGTGCAGTGGATAGGCATATAAACTTTGGCCAGTATACTTATACTATGATTCAGACAGATGCAGCTATAAATCCCGGGAATAGTGGCGGAGCATTAGTGAATTCGGAGGGTGAGATTATAGGAATGAACACCCTAAAGACAGCTGCAGAAGGTCTTGGTTTCGCTATACCCACCAATGTTTTTATGCCTATAGTAGAGCAATTGATAGAAAAAGGGATAGTTGAAAGACCGGGATTGGGCATACAAATACAAGAGGTAACGGATGAAATAGCAAAAGATTATGGTTTTCCAAAGGGAGTAGCTATTGTTAAAATATTTTCCGGTGGTGCTGCGGATAAGGCAGGTCTTATACCTAGGGATATAATCATTGGGGTGGAAGATATAAAGGTGGAGACCATTGATCAACTAAAGGATGAGATTAATAAATTCCAGGTTGGTGATTTGGTTAGATTTACTGTGTGGCGTGATGGAAAAGAATTTGTCGCACCTGTAAAACTCCAACAATTACAGGATTAAATATAACCGGGCTATGCCCGGTTTTCCCTTTGCTCTATTTTTAATGTTTGTTTAAACCTAGGGTCTATATATGTATTTTGCTAAGAAACGGGGAATCCCTTCTTTATTTCCCCAGCGATTTGCAAATACTTTTACTTTTTCACCAGGTTCCATATCAAAGTTGCCCCAATATTCCACATAAAAAAGGCGATCGCTTTCCCCGGAATCTGTAAGCTGGACAGTAAAAATGTTTTGCTCGCCTGTCTTAATGATATCTTTGATACCCCCAACAAAGACAAAATGCCTGCCGCTATTAAGATTTTCATTACCCTGAAGCTGATCATAATCTGGTTTCCAGGCAGTGGAAGTATACGTATCGACATCTGTTTTCCGGTCAAGTATAATTTCGACAGAAGATTCTTTCCCATTGGCCTTTGATTTTATTGTACATGGAGTATATCCAGGATATTCGGCCTTAATATAGATTTCAAACTCTCCCGTAGTATCGTCTACAACAGGGTCTTCAAATACTTCCCTATCTGTATCAATGGTTGCTTTAGGATTAGTTACGCCTGTGACCTTGACCCATTGTTCATCGGATAGAATAGGCGAAACTTGGTCTATAGCTATGGGTACATCAACTATTGTTCTCCTTAAAATAAGTTGTTGTATATTGTCGAGACAGCCGGGCTCGGTTACCCTGATATCTAAAACTAGCTCTTCTTGCTGAGGCGTGAGATTAAACTTCTTTTCAAACCTGCCATCGCCTGATACCAAATGTGTAAAATCCTGGTCGTTGATGTAGACTGTTGAGTCAGGATTAATTTTAAAAACTACCTTTGTGCTATCACCATCAAATTCAGTACTTGAAGTGGAAGGCTCAAGCAGAGTGAATGACGCATAGTGATAAGGTGGTAGTAGGACTATAGAAATCCTTTCCATTTCATCCGGCAAGTTGGAGGCTCTAATAGTTACATCAAGGACGACTTCGTAAAGACCGTCGCTATTCAATTGGGGGAAGAGGGAATACAAGGTAGTTTCTTCAAGAAGAAATTCCGCTAGTCCATTATCAAAAATAGCAATTTCCCCCAATAGTTCTGCTTCTTGTCCATTATCTGAATGGAGAACAACGCGATATGCTTTCTCCCCGTCCTTTATAGTTTGCTCAACTGCAGAAGATACAACGATAGACCCCTCGAAACCAGTATAATCCTTTGGTTTGTGACTTAAAAGCCTATTGGCAACAAAAACAACTAAACCTATAAGCACTATAATGGATATGGTTAGTATTATCTTGGAAAGAATATTTGATCTTGTAGGGGCTTTGTTTTTTTGATAGCGGCGTAAAGGCATCGGCGGATTCAAATCCAAGCTACCTTTCGGCTCGACACTCAAATATTTATTATCCTGATAAAAGGAATGATCTTCGGGGAAATCACTATATTGACTATCTTCCCATTGGGGGCTATATTCATCATCAGGATAAGAATCAGCATGATTCTTATCGACCCCATCTGTGACATCCTGAGTAATGTCTGAAATTTCAACTATGTCCTGGAGATCTTTGGCGTCCACAAGGGCTTCCCCAATTAGCATTGGGGTCTTTTCTGTTTGATCAGGTCTATAGCCTTTAAAGATTTGACCCTCCCTTTGATTATCATCAGCTTCAGATAGTGTGGTCTTATCGGGGACGGCAGGACCCTTTAATCTATAACCACAATGATAGCAATAATTAGAAAAGAACTGATTTCTTCTATTGCATGATGGGCAAAACATTACCTATCTCCCCTTTCTATAGTAATAATTCGCATTTTAATACAAAATTCCTTCTTTAATATGAAAATAGTTGGCCATTTTAGGCAGGGTCGGGCTTTTTACCTATGGGTTTTACTATTAAGGAAAACATGCTAGAATAGTATAGGATATGTTCGTAAGTCATATGGGGAAACCTTTGTATTGGATGAATAAAAATCTGGGGGCTGATTATTTTGGATAATTTCCGGGAAGAATCAATAAGCAGGGCTAACGCTGGGCTTAGCACACTAATATATATACTATCATTTATTGGCATAATTGTCTTTGGGTTTATTGCTTTATTGAATTTTATGTCAATTTATAATAAGGGCTTTTCAATCCCTGCAATTATAGCTACCTTGATATTTGGTAGCATCGCTTTTGGATGTTTAGCGTTGAGAAATAATCAACGCATAGAATATGATTATACCTTTACTAATGGGATTTTGGATATAGCAAAGATAATTAATAATAATAAACGGAAGTTGTTACTTTCTGCAGATATTAGAGAGTTCGAAATAATTGCCCCTATTAGCGATGAAGGTTTTCAAAATGTGCTGAACCGTAAGGGTATAGAACAAAAGTTTAATTATTTCTTAAATCGGGGTGCAGGCCTGTATTATGGCTTGTTTGTCCACGAAGGTAAAAAATCCTTATTAGTATTTGAACCAAGCAATGCTCTAGTTCAAATGTTTAGGATCTATAATCCAAGGAATGTCAAGGTTGAATAAACAATATATATTGTTAAGATTTAGATGTTGTAAGAACTGATCTAAAAATTGTCTAACAGGTTTCATAATAGAATCCATTCGTTACATGCTTAAGCCTACTTATAAAGGAAGTGAAGATGATAGAAAAAATATACTTAGATAATGCTGCAACCACACAAGTATCCCGCCAGGTTGCAGACGGTGTATTCAGATGTTTAACGGAGGAGTTTGGCAATCCCTCTTCCCTCCACCATCTAGGCCTCCAATCCGAACGTTTGATGAAGGATGCCCGAAATATTGTAGCTGGGTTTATTAGAGCAGAAGATAAAGAAATAATATTTACATCAGGCGGCACAGAATCTAACAATCTTGGAATTTTAGGCGCTGCATCAGCTAGGAAAAGATTTGGGAACCATTGTATAACAACCCAAATAGAACATTCTTCGGTACTAAATACCTTTGCCTATTTACAGGGAGAAGGTTGGGACGTAACCTATTTGTCAGTAGATAAAAATGGCTCTATAGATATAGAGGAATTGAAAAATGCTATAAAAGATAACACAGTGCTGGTTAGTATTGGCCATGTTAATAGCGAAATCGGTTCAATCCAGCCTTTAGGCGAGATAGGGTTATACCTCAAGAGGAATTACCCTGATATAATTTTTCATACCGATTCAGTGCAGTCATTCGGCAGACTGGATTTAAAACCCGGGGAATGGGGAATCGATTTACTAAGCGCCAGCGGGCATAAAATTCATGCTCCTAAGGGTATAGGAATACTTTATGTAAAAAACGGAATATCTATAAACCCCCGACAATGGGGCGGAGGACAAGAATGGGGGATACGCAGCGGCACCGAAAACTTACCCGGTATTGTGGGGCTTGGGAAGGCGGTTAGTTGGATAAAAGAGATAAAGGCAAAGGAAGAGGATACACTCAGCGAGATAAAAGCAGCTTTAGTAAAAGGAATATTTAAAGCGGTACCAGAAGCTGTAATTAACGGGCCCGAGCCGGGAATGGGGGCACCCCATATTGTAAGCCTCAGTATACCTGGAATCAAAGGGGAAACATTGATGCATGTGCTTGAGACCCATGGAGTGTATGTAAGTACTGGATCAGCCTGTTCTTCCCGAAAATCGGATAAAAGCCATGTTCTAAGCGCCATAGGAGCAGACAAACTTGTGGCTGAGGGGACGATACGGATAAGTCTTTCCTATTTGAATACTCTCGAAGAATTATCTTGTATTCCCAGTATTTTGAGAGCAGCTATAGATCAAGTTAAAAAATATACCAGGAGGTGAGCCTTATGGATAGGTTAATTCTTATTAGATACGGAGAAATATACCTAAAGGGCCTTAACAGGCCTTTTTTTGAAAACAGGCTTGTTAATAATATAAAAGGTGCATTAAAGCATTATGGAAGGCCACGGGTCTATAAAGAGCAAGGTAGAATTTATATAGAAAATATTGCAATAGAAGGATCAATACTTGACAGCCTATCTATGGTTTTCGGTATCGTAGGGATCAACCCTGCCTGGAAATCAGAAAAGAGTATGGATTCCGTCAAAGCCATGGTAAAGGATGTAATGGTCGATGCTATGGAAAAATCTACAAAAGAAAATCCCACTTTCAAAATAGAATCCAGAAGGGCTGATAAGACATTCCCCCTTAATTCCATGGAATTAAGCAGGGAGATAGGAGCCTTTGTACTGCAGAATTTTAAGGGTCTAAAGGTTGACGTTCACAATCCGGATATAAGGATCAATCTAGAGATAAGGGAATGTGCTTATGCCTACCATGAGAATATACCGGGTGCTGGAGGCATGCCTGTAGGTACTAACGGTAAAGCGACTTTACTATTATCTGGTGGAATTGATAGTCCTGTAGCAGGTTGGATGATTGCAAAACGCGGGGTTACATTGACAGCTGTTCATTACCATAGCTTTCCTTATACCAGCGATAAATCCAAGGAAAAGGTATTAGATCTATGTAGGCTGCTTACTAAGTATTGCGGTTCCATAAGACTGTATGTTGTACCCTTTACAGAGTTACAACAGGAGCTTTACGAAAAATGTCCCGATGGGCTCTTAACTATACTAATGAGACGTTTTATGATGAAGATTGCGGAGATGATTGCCATTAGGGAAGGATCCCAAGCCTTGGTCACCGGTGAAAGCATAGGACAGGTTGCAAGTCAGACCCTGGAGGGGTTAGCATCAACCAATGATGCAGTCGATATGACAGTATTCAGGCCGCTTATAGGCCTGGATAAGGTTGAAATCATGGAAATAGCAGAGAAAATAAATACCTATGAGACATCAATACTTCCTTACGAAGATTGCTGTACAGTATTTGTGCCAAGACACCCAACTACCAAGCCTAAGGTTAAGGCAGTAAGGGACGCCGAAGTCCTAGTAGATGGTACTGTGCTCATAGACAGGGCATTGAAGAATGTTGAGGTATTTGATTTATAAATAACTTTTTATTAGCATCGTTATTACGTTATGGGGGAGACCGTTGTTGTGAATAAAAAAATCAATATTGTATCGTTCTTGACTATGGGTCTTATAGGATTGTTTCTTTCAGGCTATCAAAATATTATTGGAATAATTGCAGCTGAATATTCCCTAAGTGATTCCATCACAGGCATTTTAATAGCCCTGTATTTTATAGGGTCAATTACCGCCCCCTTAGTATTCGGGGCAATAAGTGACCGAAAGGGTAATAAAATTGTTATTATTGTGGCTTTATGCATAGTAATGACCGGTTTATTAACGATAAGCTTATTACGAGGGGTTATATTCATAGCCGTGGGGATTTTCATGATTGGGAGTGGGGCTATTGTAATAGAGGGCACCCTCTCTACCCTTTTATCCAGTGTTAACCCCAAAGAGGTCATTAAGGCGATAAATATTTCTCAGGTGTTTTTTGTGCTGGGGGCTACTATTGGGCCGCTTTTTACCATGTTTATAATCAATCGATTTGGAAATTGGAAGTATGTTTTCATGTTATTTATCGGCTTATATTTTTTAATTACTATAGCCTTTACCAGCTTTAGCTTTGGGGGAACTGTCGAGGCTGAAGTAGAAAGGGAGAACAAAGGATTATCCTATAAACTCCTGCGAAACAGAAATTTGCTGATACTAAGCATTTCTATGTTAGTCTATGTGGGCATTGAAGGGGGGCTGGCTTTCTGGATGACTACATTTTTTAATATTGCATACAAAAGCCAGGTTTGGGGGACATATGCCTTATCCGGGTATTGGATGGGGATGATGATTGGAAGAGCCATAGGAGCCAGTGTGCCCAACAGAAAAGTATCCACTTTTCTAAGGGCAGGTCTGTTTCTAACTTTGGTCAGCGTCACATCTGCACTAGTAATCAATAACGCTATTTTTGGATTTGTTTGTTTTATAATCGCCGGCTTTGGATTTGCGACAGCTTGGCCAGTAATGGTATCTATTACTACAGAGGAATTTCAAGAGAATAAAGGTACTGCAATGGGCATTTTAATGACGTCTGGAGCTGTAGGCGGTTCCTTTGTTCCCTTTTTGATAGGGACAGTGGGGGATTACATCAGTATAAAAGGTGCATTTTGGATTTATCCTGCACTTATCTTATTTATTATAATTGCTCTTCAAAAGCTACTTTCCAAGGGGTTGGTAAAAACGAACATTTCGTCTGTCCTTGAAGAATAATAAGGATCAAAATGCTCTTGATTTAATTGGGGGAATGTGAAAGAATTGGGGTAACACATGATGAAAAATTTCTTGTTATTGAAGAAGTTGCTGTATTTTTTGACCTATATATTCTTATCTGAAAATTTGGTGCAAAATATATATTAGACAAATATAAAAAAGATGACACATGTCCTTTTGTGGCTCCTGGGCAAGTGGTATTATAAAACTGTAATAAAGCATTTTTTTCGTATATGAAGCTATTGCATATTTTATTTACAAAGAACCTAATACTCTGTGAAAGCTGTGGTCTATCATAGAAATTTATGAAAGAGCAAGAATTATTAGGGAATATCCTATAGTTTCGGGGATAATTAACCATATGCCTGACAGGATCTGGCTATCAACAACCTTTACCAAGATTAGAAGAGATAGCTTCCTTATGCATTATGGTGATACCTTAGATCATATCTTCATTATTTGCAAAGGCGTGGTAGAGGTTTCAAGCAGTAATCCAAATGATCATGTGACAAAGGTTGTTTTTGTCAAAGAGGGCAATATGATAGGCGAAATGGAAGCACTGATAGGTGAAAATATTATTGCTTATAATGCCAGGGCATATACAGATTGTGACTTAATAAGGATACCGTCTAAGACCTTCTTAAAATGGTTTGAAACGGACATATACATAGTTAGAAAATTGTCATTAGCTTTGGCAAAAAAACTTTATGAATCTTCTATGGAGGCCATAAAATACTCGCAACATCCGGCTATCATTAGGCTGGCAGGGCTATTACATTCTGAGGATGAGGGGGTTGTTGTAAAAACAAGGCAGCAATTGGCCGAGACCTGCGGGGTCAGTGTCAGAACCATAAACAGGTGTATTATTAAATTAAAAGAAAAGGAACTGATATCTTTATACAAAGGTAAAATAGTTATCTCCAAAGAACAGAAAGAAGTAATAGAAAGAATGTACTACAAATTTCTAAGCCACAATATAAACGATTTTTAATTTGCCATCTAATATGCATGGTGCAAAAGCTCAAAAAAATATTTAACGAAAGGGAAGAATCAATATATGTCTAATAAGAAAAAAATAATTATTGACTGTGACCCTGGGCATGATGATGCAATTGCACTGCTCCTTGCATCTCGTGCGGATAATCTTAAAATCCTTGGAGTTACTACTGTTGCTGGTAATAGCGAAATCGAACATACGGTAAGAAATGCCAGAAGAGTGTTGGATTATGCCGAGGTTTTTGATGTACCGGTTTATAAAGGTTGCAATCATCCCATGATGCACAACCTGTACAGGTTGACTGGCGCGATAATCCATGGAGAAGACGGTCTGGGAGGCCCTGACATTCCGCCTCCGGTGACCCCTATAGAGAAGGAACACGCTGTTGATTTCATTATAAAAACTCTTAGAGAATCGGATGAAAAAATCACCCTAATTCCTACCGGTCCACTAACGAATATAGCCATGGCACTTATTAAAGCACCTGATATAAAGGATAACATTGAGAAGATAGTAATCATGGGCGGCGCTGTATATACGCCGGGTAATATTACTTCAGCAGCTGAATTTAATATTTATGTTGATCCTGAGGCCGCAAAAATTGTTTTTTCCAGTGGGTGCAATATATATTTAAATACCCTGGACGTTTCAATGAAGGCTGTGTTCTATAATGAAGATATAGAAAATTTACGAGCCCAGGGTGATAAAGTATCGGTTATTGTTGCCGAGCTTCTTGACTTTTTTGCTTCAACCCACCTTGATCATTTCGGAATCAAATCCTGCCCTGTCCATGATGCCTTATGTGTAGGTGTTTTGATTGACGACAGCCTTATTCAGTACGAAAGGACCTATCTTGATGTTTCCGTCAATGATCCATTGACTCGGGGGGAAACGGTGGCTGATCTATGGGGCATCACAGGTAAAGAAACCAATTGCTTTATATCTGTAAAGGTTGACAGGGATAAATTCGTAAATATGATATTTGACCATATGAAAAAGCCTTATAAAAGATAAGAAGGGGATACCCCCTTAATATAAAGAAAAGGAGAAGGTTAAAGTGAATAAGAAGCTATTGTCCATTATACTGATTGTTGCGATGGTGTTTGTCCTTGTTGCCTGTGGTAAGTCCGGCCAAAAAGCCGATGGTGCAAAAGGTGATACTTTAAAGGTGGTATGTCTTTTGAATGGCAATCTAGGCGACAAATCCTTCCATGATTCAGCCAACAACGGTATGACATTAATTAAGGAAGAATTGGGTATTGAAACTAAGGTCATTGAGATGGGTTTTGATAACGCCAAGTGGGAGCCGAACCTATTTGATGTATCTGAGCAAGATTATGATGTAATAATCGTTGGTACATACCAGATGCAGGAAGTCCTTGAAAAGGTTGCCCCACAATATCCTGATAAGAAGTACATCATTTTCGACTCAACGGTAGAATACGATGATCATGACTTGAAAAACGTCTACTCTGTGATATTTAAACAAAACGAGGCCAGCTATCTGGCAGGGGCCCTGGCCTCTATGATTGCAAGTGATTCATCTATTAGTAACGGCCAAAAAATAATCGGCGCTGTTGGGGGCATGGAAATACCCGTAATTAACGATTTCATCGTTGGCTATATTCAAGGAGCCCAGGAAACAGTCGAGGATATAAAGGTTGCAGTATCTTATATCGGCGATTTTGATGATACAGCAAAGGCCAAGGAATTGGCTTTAGCTCAATTTAACTTGGGTTCCAGCGTTGGGTTTAACGTTGCCGCCCAGGCAGGTTTAGGTTTGATTGATGCAGCAAAAACCGCTGAGGCATATGCAATAGGAGTTGATGCCGACCAAGCTATGGCTCTGAAAGAATCAAACCCTGATACTGCAAAATGGATCGTCAGTTCCGTACTGAAGAATATAGATCAGACCATACTTCGTGCTATTAAGCTGCATTTAGAGGGCAAACTGCCTTATGGCGAAACGGAAGTATTAGGCTTACAGGAAAACGCCCTTGGGCTGGCGGATAACGAGATATATCGTGGAATAGTCACCCAGGATATGATAGATAAGATAGCAGAATTGCAGGAGAAGATTGAAAAAGGTGAGATTAAAGTAAAAAGCGCTTTCGACATGACTGCAGAGGAATTGGAAGAGATGAAAGAATCAGTGCAGCCTTAACCTTAAGCCTAAGCAGAATTAATGATCTGGTTTAGAGGCGGCATAAGCCGCTTCTAAACCTAAAATGGGGGTCAACATGCCGGATTTAATTCAGATGAAGGAAATTTCCAAGGTTTACGGTAACGGAATATATGCAAATAGACATGTTAACTTTTCTGTTCGTGAAGGGGAAATCCATGCTCTAGTGGGGGAAAATGGTGCGGGGAAAAGCACATTGATGAAGGTATTATACGGGCTTGAAGAAATGGACGCCGGAGAAATTTTGATAAACGACAGGCCTGTGGTTTTCCATTCCCCACAGGATGCTATGTCCTTGGGCATTGGGATGGTACATCAACATTTTATGCTGGTTGGATCTTTGACAGTAATGGAGAATGTTGTTTTTGGATACGAATCTGTAAAGGGAATATTTATAGATAGAAAAACAGCTCGACAAAAGGTATTAGAACTTTCAGAATTATTTAATTTTAAGATAGATCCGGATATGATAACAGCGGATTTGGCTGTAGGATTAAAGCAAAAAGTTGAGATTTTGAAAGCCCTTTACAGGGGCGCAAAGGTATTGATACTTGATGAACCTACTGCTGTACTAACACCCCAGGAGACAGGGGAGCTTTTCAATCAACTAAAAGTATTAAAGGAACAGGGCTATACAGTTATTTTTATATCCCATAAATTAAGGGAAGTAAAGGAAATATCCGATAGAATCAGTGTTATGCGACGGGGTGAAATGATTGCTACTGTGAATACGGAGGACGTATCCCAACAAGAGATCTCTTCAATGATGGTCGGCAGCAGTTCTTCCGGTATAATAGAAAAGGACAAATTCCCCGTACTGGAAAACAGACTTGCAGTTAGTAATTTAGTTTGGACAGATGCAAACAAAAAAAAGCTTGTTGATGATATTTCTCTTACCGTTGGAGCAGGTGAAATTGTAGGCATAGCCGGCGTAGAAGGTAATGGTCAGGATGAGCTCATTGAAATAATTACAGGTATATTAAAGCCAGATAGCGGAGAAGTCCAACTATTTGAAAAGCCTACAACAGGCAAAAGCATAAGGGATCTCAGGGATATGGGCATGTCATATATACCAAGTGATAGAATGACTCTTGGTATAGCAAAGGATATGAGTATCGAGGACAATTTAATATCTATAATGCTTAATAACAAATCGATTTATAATTTTAATTTATTGGACAGAAAAAAAATCCGTAAGATGGCGAAAAACCTGATTTCTGATTATAGTATAAGAGCCACCTCAGAAAAAACCGAGGTTGGGATGTTATCTGGCGGAAATATTCAAAGGGTTGTGGTTGCAAGGGAATTTTCCAGTGGTGCAAAAATAATTATCGCAGAACAGCCCACGAGGGGTATCGATATCGGGGCTGCGGAATTCATCCATAGGAAATTGATTCAGCTTAGAAATGATGGATGTGCTATTTTATTGGTATCTGCTGATCTTGAAGAACTGAAAAGGCTTTCAGACAGGATTATTGTCCTATATAATGGGCAGATTACAGCCAACATAGAGGATGTACTAAATGTCTCTGAAATAGAACTGGGTAATTATATGCTAGGGGTTAAAAAACAAAGTGACGCGGAGATTGGGAGGGCCTATAATGCGAAAACTAAGTAAAGTTTGGTGGTTTAATATTGCTACTACGGCGCTTGCCATAACTATTTCCCTTTTAATCGCTTTTATGATTATATTTATGGTCAGTGATCAGCCCCTTGATGCAGTGAACTCATTGCTTTTTGGACCCCTTAGTTCCCTTAGGAATTTTGGTACAGTAATTGAGACCATGATAACAATATCATTTACCGGTATGGCGGTCTGTGTTATGTTTCAAGGTGGCCAGTTTAACTTGGGTGCCGAAGGTGCTTTCTTTATTGGGGCCATTACAGCTTCCGCTATTACAACAAAGCTTTCCCTTCACCCTGGCATGCTTATGTTTGTAGCAATTGTTGGTGGCGGCCTAGCAGGTATGTTATTGTGTTACATTCCTGCAATTCTTAGAGCAAAATTCAACGCTGATGAAATGGTTTCATCCTTGATGCTAAATTATGTAGCACTGTATTTAGGTTTGTACCTTTTAAATACTTTCTTGAGGGATCCTAACTTTGGTATGCTTGCTTCTTATAAAATACCACCAGACGCCAAACTTACACAATTTATACCTAAAACCAGAATCCATACGGGTGTATTTATAGTTGCTATATTGATTTTTCTTATATATATTTTTATTTATAGAACAAGAACCGGTTATTCAATCCGTGTTTTAGGGAATAACCCTAATTTTGCTCATTATTCGGGAATTAAAGTTGGCTCAGCAATTGTAATATCACAAGTTGTTGGGGGAGCCATTGCGGGAATTGGTGGTTCAGTGGAATTATTAGGGATGTATGAGCGATTTCAGTGGACTTCCTTGCCCGGATATGGATGGGATGGTGTTATTATTGCTATCCTTGCAAGGAATAAGCCCCAGTATGTGCCAATTGCTGCCTTGTTTCTGTCCTACCTCAGGATTGGATCAAGTATAATGGCAAGATTGACAGATGTCCCTTACGAATTAATAATAGTAATCCAGTCAATTATGATTGTCCTTATAACTGCTTCGGCCTTACTAGGACGGCTTAGGCATAAAATGGTTGTTAAGGAGGCTATTGCCCATGGGCAGAGTATTTAATCTTATATTTACGGTTGATTTCATAAGCTCTGTTATTCGCGTGACCACACCCATATTGTTTGCTACCTTGGCTGTATTACTCTCAGAAAGGGCAGGAGTTGTAAATATAAGTGTTGAGGGTGCGATGCTCATCAGTGCCCTTATGGGCGTAGTGGGTAGCGCTTATTCAGGAAGCCCCTGGATCGGCTTGTTGGTAGCGGTGCTCTCGGGAATTATATATTCATGGATTCTAGCCTTTTTCCATTTAAGACTGGGAACCGATATTATCTTGACAGGTATAGCACTGAACCTTTTGGCAAGCGGGCTAACAGTTTTTGTCCTGTTTTTGCTTACCGGGGATAAGGGGGTGTCGACGGGTTTGCCAAGCAAGGTACTGCCTAATTTAAAGATACCCATTTTAAAGGATATTCCTATTTTGGGGGGCATACTCTCGAACCAGAATGTATTGACCTATATAGCCTTAGTTTCCATATTTGTTATTAATATTTTTTTGGATAGGACAAGGCTGGGTGTGTATATTAGGGCAGCGGGTGAAGCCCCCAATGCCGTTGAAACTGCAGGGAAATCCGTTAATAGAATACGTAGGACGGCATTAATTTTAGGTGGTATCTTTGCGGGGTGCGGAGGGGCTTTTATGTCCATGGCTTATCTTTCTATGTTTACAAAGGATATGGTGGCGGGGAGGGGATTTATCGCCTTGGCTGCGGAAACCATGGGCAAAGGGAATCCCCTATTGTCGTCGATATCTGCCTTGCTGTTTGGTTTCGCAGACGCTTTGTCTAACAATCTGCAACTATTCAGAATACCCAGTGAGATTACCAGAATAATACCATATTTATTGACAGTAGTTGCCCTTGCAACCTATTCTGGGCGGATGCAAGACAAGGATAGGATCCCAATGTGAAAAGTGTAGATTTAAACAGCCGCTGGTTCATGTCAAATATGAACAGTGGCTGTTTAATATTATTTTTGATTACCCTATTCAATTATATTTTAATAAACCCTAGCTCACCTTTCTTTGATTTTTAAATAACTATTGACAAATGGATAATTTATAGGTAAGATACTTAATAAGGCTAACTAAGTAAGTGGTGTTTAAATGACTAAAATTTTAACTTCGGAAAGCTTGGGCATAGAGAACAAAAAAACGATCATTGAACTATTGAGAAACGAAGGTCCCCTTTCCAGGGCTGATATTTCAAGGCACCTTAGTCTGAGCTTCCCATCTGTTTCCAACAATGTTAATTACCTCATTGAAAACAAATACATACACGAAATAGGCGAGGGTAACAATATTATGGGTCGAAAGTCCACTTTGTTAAAGCTTAATGCAAAGAGAGGATATGTGATAGGCATAGATTTGGGCAGATCCTATATACGGTTAAAAATATCAGATTTATTGGGAAATTCTCTTGTTACTCTATCCGACAAAGTGGAAGATAAAAGTGATGACAAAAAAATAGCCAAACAATTAAATAACCTCGTCAACAAAGCTATTAAAAAAAGTGGAGTAAACTTTAACGATATTATGTGCCTGGGTATAGGTACCCCTGGCGTGTTAAACAAAAAAACAAATAGAATTGACTTGATTCCCTATACAACTGGCTGGAGCAGCATCAATATAACCGAAGGTCTAACAGAGATTTTCAATTGTCCGGTAGTAATTGAAAACAGTGTCAATTTAGGGGCAATAGCTGAAATGTGGAGGGGTTGCGGGACTGATTATAGGAACTTTATATATTTAAACTATAGTATAGGAATTGGTAGCGCCCTTATATTGAATCGCAATCTATTTACCGGCAGCGGTGCTGCAGGTGAAATTGCCTATACCGCAGTCTCACCGGAGTTTATTCTGGAAAAATATAGTGATGAAGGATCCTTAGAGCAATTGATTTCCGGCAAATCCATAGATATGGAAATAGAAAATTCTGAACTAGGGGTTTCTTCATTAAAAGAATTATTTAGTTTGGATACTCCTGGGGCTATTAGAAAAAGGGAGGAGATTCTCACAAGGATCCAGAAATACTTAGGAGTTATACTAATTAATATCTCTTCTTTAATAAACCCCGAGGCGATCATTCTTTCCGGAGGTATAGGGATTAATGTCGGCAGGATTCTTATCCCCGAATGGAAGAAAATGATGGAATCCAACATCCCTTTTATACCTGACCTTGTATGTTCCGAATTGGGCAGTGAAGCCAATGTATATGGGGCGGTCAGATTTGCTCTGGAAAACATCGAAGACTTCTTTTGTTCCTGGGCTTGAGAGTAGAATTAACCTAAAGGTTAATTTAATAAAATACTATAGGAGGTTGCTATGATAAAAACGAAGGTAGGATTTATCGTTTATGGTGTTCACAAGGATGGCTTGAAGGATCCTATGGGTCAAAATTTTATCGATGATGCTTTGATCGAAAAATCAAAGTTGGCCCTAAGGAGCAAGGGACTGGAACTGGACGAGCATGACACTGTAGTATCTTTTAAAAATGAAGCAGTAGAAGCATTTTCCAAGTATAAGAAAGATGATACTATTGATGCTGTGGTACTTTTTACCGGGACTTGGGTATGGTCTGCTCACATGCTATCTGCCATTAGAGACTTTGCTACTACAGGCAAAGCGATAGTGATATGGACTCATCCGGGTTCTCAGGGCTGGAGACCGGTTGGTGGGTTGGTATTAACAGCCGCTCTTAAAGAAATTGGGTTGAAACATCGATTTGTCTTTGGTGAAGCTGACGATGACTGTGAACTTAACAAGATAGTCAGCTATTGTCGTGCCAGCGCCCTTATCAGAATGCTGAATCTTACAACGGTCTGTTCCTTCGGTGGAAGGGGCATGGGCCAAAATTGCGGAGTCGCGGATCCTTCCCAATGGACCAAGACTTTCGGAATAGACATTGATTCCAGGGATACCACATTACTTATAAATAAAGCAAAAAGCATTGATAAAGAGGATGTAGAAAAATTAAGATTATCTCTGGATAAATATTTCCATGAGATTCCAGAAGATAATCCTGAAACCGACAGATCCTTGAGATTGTTTTTGGCTATGAAAGCGCTAAAAGAAGAAATGGGATTTGATTTTTACACAGTTCAATCCTTTCCAGGGCTGGGTGACGACTATTCTGCAACATGCTTTTTACAGAGCATGATGCTTGAGGAACGTGTTCCAACCTCGCCACTATCAGATTTTAATTCCTTAATGACAGTGATTTTGCTTAACGCATTAAGTACTGATCCAGTCTATTATGGTGATCTGCAGAATATTGACAAAGCAAAAAATGAAATTAAGATTATTGCCGATGGTACAGTTCCCCCATCCTTGGCGGGAAAATTCAGTGGCGGTAAAGCTTCCTTTGCTTCTCATGGTATTCCTACGGAAGGATCTGCAGGCGGTCTGTCAGTAGATTTGGTTGCTAAAGAGGGCACTGGAGTATTATGCAGACTCTATCGAAATGATGGAGAATTTGAAATGATCATGGCAAAATGCAGCATCTTTGAACCACCAGCAGATGAGGTTGAGAAGAGAAAGCTGGAGTGTGGTATCCCCTTCTGGCCCCATGCCTTTGTCAAAGCTGAGGGTGATATCGAAAAATTAGTTCAAAACTGGAACAATGAATATGCAATATTAGCTTATGGGGACGAGATATACGATACCATGGTAGATTTTTGCGAGATCATGGACTTTAAGATTACTCTTCTATAGAAAGTATTCAATACTTAAATAGATAGAGTTTTTATGCGAAGCCCAATAAAGCTTTAAACAGAACCTGTGGTGTATTCCCATGATTGATCTGAAACAAAAACTTAGGCCCCTGATTCATGGCTTGCAGCACTTGGGGTATCTGAGACCTCAGAAGTTTCAGTTGGAAATAAGGATATGCCACAGGATTTGTTTTAAGGTGTGAATCTATTAATATGAGATTGGAGGGGTTCAATGTTTAATCTCAGCACAGAAACCAAAAGACGGGAAGCTTTTAAGAGAATGGGCAATACTTTTCAAGCAGCCGGGACAAGGCATTATATTCTCTCTGAGGGCAATAACTATGGTACAAGGGCTGTCGACGTAAAAACTGGTTCAGGACTTGAATATACAGTTGTCAAGGACAGAGGAATGGATATTTCCCTGGCTTCATATAAAGGCATAAATCTAGTCTATCTGACAAACAACGGTGAAGTTAATCCTGCATTCTATGAAAGCCAGGGCTCGGAATGGCTAAGAACATTTTTTGGGGGTCTTTTGACTACATGTGGCACAACATATCTAGGGCCACCCTGTATTGACGATGGTGAAGAGCTGGGGCTGCATGGTAGGCATAGTTCGATACCAGCTACTAGAGTATGTGATCTGTCCGACTTTGATACCGGTGAAATTAGAATAACTGGTAGGGTAGAGGAAAGCGTATTGTATGGAAATATGCATGTAGTTTTAAGGGACATCCATTCCAAAATCGGGAAGTCTGTGATAACTATTGAGGATAGAGTCCGGAATATCAAAAGCAAAGATTCCCCATTTACTATTCTTTATCATATCAACTTTGGCTACCCTTTATTGGACGAACATTCAGAAGTATATGTAACATCCGCTGAATATCATGCCTATGATGATTATTCACAAGGATTTATTGACGATATCTATTCCTTTGAAAAACCCGGTAATAACAACTATGAAAAGAATTATTGGCATAGCTTCGATGAGAATAAAGGAGCTGCATATGCTATAATAGCTAATAGGGAATTGATGGACGGATTGGCTGTATACATTAAATTTGATCCTAGGGTGTTACCGTATCTGAACCATTGGAAAGTTGAGGATGAGTTGGATTACGTACTAGCTCTAGAGCCATCAAATACCTTCTGCTATTCCAGAAAAGAATTGCGGGAGAAAGGGCTATTGCCTATATTGAAGGGACACGAAGAGAGAAAGATAGAAGTTGAAATCGGTGTAATTGACGGAAATAAGGAAATTGATGAATTTCTGAAAAGTATTGGTGGGATATGATATGGCACTAATTGGTCTAGATATTGGCACGACTGGCGCAAAAGCTACAATTTTTGACGAGCAAGGAAGGATACTCTCCTATGAATATGGGGAATATGACGTTACTACTAATGAACATGGCCATTTTGAATTAGACCCTAGGGTAGTTTGGAGAACAGTCAAGGGTATTATTAAAAAGGCAAATAAAAAGGCAGGCAACATCAACATCAAAGCCCTATGCACCTCATCCTTTGGTGAAGCCTATGTGATGCTGGATAAAGCAGGTGCTGAGCTGGGCAATACCCCTATATATATGGATAAGCGTGGGGAAAAGGAATGCGAGGATCTCGTGGGTATTGTGGGCGCAATGGAGATAATGAATATTACCGGGCATCCACCCCACCCTATGTATTCTATTTCTAAACTTATGTGGCAACATAAAAATAATCCAGCAATTATTGAAAGAACAGCTAAAATACTCTTTTATGGTGATTATATACTGCATAAGCTTGGGGGCCAATATATTGCCGACTATTCACTTGCGGCAAGGACTATGTGCTTTGACATAGGATCTAAAGAGTGGTCAAAGAATATAATTGAGGCTGCAGGCCTAGATCCAAGGATATTCCCAGAAACCAAGGCTACAGGTACTGTTGTCGGTGAGATCACCCCAAGCCTGGCTGACGAACTGGGTATAAATAAGGGAATAAAACTGGTTCTTGGAGGTCATGATCAGATAATGGCTGCCGTAGGAGCAGGGGTAACTGAGCCTGGGCGGGCAGTGAATGGTATTGGTACTGTTGATTGTATAACCCCCGTATTTAAAGGAACAAGAATAAATAATAGCATGTTGAAATCCTCCTATGCCAGTGTACCCTTTTTGTTTGAAGATATTTATGTGACCTATGCTTTTAATATGACCGGCGGGTCTTTACTCAAATGGTTTAGGGATACCTTTGCGTCAAAAGACAAAGAAATAGCCGAGAGGGATAATCTTAAAATCTACCATATCCTAGATAACGAGATGCCCAAGGATCCAACTGATCTCTTTGTGCTTCCCCATTTCGTAGGATCGTCTACCCCAAATCCCGACATACACGCCAAAGGTGCAATAATCAATCTTACTTTAGGGACAGAGAGAGGGACAATCTATAAGGCATGTATGGAGGGCGAAACCTTTGAGATGAAGCACAATATTGAGGTTCTCGAGGCTAACGATATTAGCATTGGGGAGCTAAGAACGGTAGGGGGAGGATCCAGGTCACCTCAGTGGCTTCAAATCAGGGCTGATATTCTAGGAAAGAAGATTGCAGCTATGGAGTTTGAGGAGGCAGGAACCCTGGGTACTGCTATTTTAGCTGGAGTAGCTGCAGGGAGTTATGATTCGATTTCCGAGGCAGCCAGCGCCCTATCAAAAATAAAAAACTATTACTACCCTGATGGGAAAAGAAGAGAGTATTACAACGAACGATATGAAAAATATAAACTTTTATATAATCTATTGAAAGCTGTGAGATAAATGAAGAAGAAGGCAGTAATGTATGGAGCCGGTAATATCGGTAGGGGTTTTATCGGTAAGACTTTATCGGAGTCAGGCTACGAGGTATGTTTTGTTGATGTAGTTAAGGAACTCGTTGATCAATTGAACCAGGACAGGATCTATCCTGTAAAAATTGTATCTAACGAGGGAAAGGAGGAAGTGCTGGTAAAAGACGTCCGTGCCGTTAATGGTTTAGATCTGGATCTGGTAGCAGAAGAGATTGCGGAGGCCGACATTATGGCTACTTCTGTAGGAGTAAATGTACTGCCTAAGATTATTAAACCTATATGCGCTGGTCTTAGAAAGAGATTTGACAGATCTGGCGGCCCTTTAAATATTTTAATATGTGAAAATATAATTGATGGAAGCAGTTATTTAAGGGGACTTATCGAAGAGGAGATGGGCGAGGAATACAAAGAAATACTTGATAAGAAATTGGGTTTGATAGAGGCATCCATAGGTAGAATGGTGCCCATAATGACTGACGAGATGAGAGAAGGCAATATCCTCAGGGTATGGGTTGAACCTTACGACAGGCTTCCTGTCGATAAAGCAGCATTTGTTGGTAATATTCCAGAAATTAATAACTTGGTTCCTTATTCACCTTTTGGCTACTATATTAAGAGGAAATTATTTATACATAATATGGCTCATTCTATGTTTGCTTATTATGGATGGCAAAGAAATTATCGCTATATCTACGAGTGTGTTGCTAATAAAGAGATGAAAGCAAAGGTCAGGTCAGCAATGGTAGAAACCAAGAAAGCTTTGGTAAAGGAATACGGTGTCCCCGACAAAGAAATTGAATCGCACATTGAGGATCTATTAAACCGATTTTCTAACAGGGCACTCGGCGACACCGTAGCCAGGGTAGGAAAAGATCCCTTGAGAAAATTGCATGCAAATGATAGGTTGGTTGGAGCTGCATTATATTGCACCCAGATGGGGATTGAACCATTGAATCTCATAGATGGGATAGTAATTGGTCTTAGGTATGACAACAAAGAGGATGAGGCAGCTGTTTTGATGCAATCTTTAATTAAAAATAAAGGTATAGAAGAATTTCTTATTTCTGACTGTAAGCTGCAAAATGAAATGGAGCTTGTTAAAAAGATAGTCAAAGTCTATAATCTCTAAGGGTGAACCATTAACAATGCAGTTAAAGCATAAAGAGGGGATAAATATGATAAATACAAAACAAATAATTGACATTGCTTACAAAGAGGGGTTTGTTATACCTGCCTTTAACATTCCCTACCTACCTATGGTAAAAGCTGTTGTAGAGGCGGTGAGAGATGAGAATTCCTTTGCCCTTATTCAGGTGGCAAGACCGGAATGGATGAAATTTGAATCTAAGAGTTTACGTGCAGTTCGTGATGAATATCTTAATTGGAAAGATGATAATCATGTTCGTCTTCATTTGGATCATGTTCCTGTTGTAGACGAGGATTATTTAACAGTTGATTATATCAGTATAATTAAAGAAGCCATTGACCTTGGTTATATGTCCTTGATGGTTGATGGATCCAGGTTACCTTTGGAGGAAAACATCAGATCAACTAAAGAAATCTGTATTTTAGCCCATGAAGCAGGTCTTCCATGTGAAGCTGAATTGGGAGCTGTACTTGGCCACGAATCCGGGCCTATGCCGCCTTATGATGAAATTTTTAAAAGTGGTAAAGGCTTTACCAGAGTGGAAGAAGCATCTAGGTTTGTAAAGGAGACGGGATGCGATTGGCTATCAGTGGCTATAGGTAATATACATGGGGCACTATCAGAGGCGGCCAAAGGGCAGGCAAAGCCCACAGCTAAACTGAATATCAACCACTTAAAAAAGCTTAATGAAAATACGGGAATACCTCTTGTATTACATGGGGGTTCAGGTATAGAAAAAGAATATATTCTGGAAGCTATAAAAAATGGAATAGCAAAAATAAACGTAGGGGCAGACATAAGACAGGCATATCAAAATGGAGCCGCTGAAGGGGGTATTGAATTAGGAAGACAATTAGTCTATGAAAAAGTTAGAGAGCTTATAAGTGATCTTTTCGAAGTCTCCGGCACTGCTAATAGAATTTCAGTTTAAATAAGCTATTTTTCAGTTGTCTTTATGTTTTGAATTTAATAATAATCAGGTTGCTCGGAAGGGAACACATTAAGTGTTCCTTTTTTGTGTGCCCGGCATGGGCGGTAACTTGGCGGTGAAAGTCCGCTGTGGGCATGGTAGTGGGAACCACTCCAAACTTGGGGGTAATTCCTCAAGCGTTTATCTGAACGCTATCTTATGGTACATTAATTTCTAATGAACCGCCGTATACTGAACTGTACGTACGGTGGTGTGAGAAGACGCTGAATAAACTAATTATTCAGCCCTACTCGATATTTTATTAACAATAAGACCCAATATAGGAAAGGGTCTAATGCCCTAATTAGATGAATATAATAAAATGATAAGGGGGATGAGGTGGTTACATGAACAAGAAGAGTATCAGAAAATTTGGATTTGTAGCTTTCTATATTTTGCTTATAGCTTTACTTTATGCTACCACCATCAAGGAGGGAACCGATGAGAAAATAAGACCCCATTCCAGTGAAACAATTATCTCCCCAGAGCAGACTTCGGAATACGATATTTTTATAGATCTCAACGAATCAATGCTTTATCTATTCAAGAACGGGGAATTGGTAAATAAATATCCCGTTGCCCAGGGAAAGGATAATAGTCCATCCCCTATAGGGGTATGGAAGATTACATCAAAAGCACGAAATTGGGGTACAGGATTTGGTTCCAGGTGGATGGGAATAGATGTTCCTTGGGGCATATATGGGATTCATGGTACCAATAAACCTTATTCCATTGGGCAAAGGGCGTCAGGGGGTTGTTTCCGTATGCATAATTCTGACGTGGAGGATTTATATAGTCAGGTACCTTATAATACAAAGGTTATTGTATACGGAGGCCCTTATAAAAACTTAGGTAGCTATACGGAAACACTGGCACCGGGGGATAGGACATCTCATGTATTGGAAGTCCAAGTTAGGTTAAAATTGAAAGAGTATTATAACGGCTCCATAGACGGTATCTATGGGGAGGGCATGAAACAGGCCCTTTTAAAATTCAAAAAAGATCAGGGTCTCCCATACACACATTTTGTCGATGAAGAAACATACGAGGCACTGGGAATCTTGCAGTTTGATTAACCCCCCATAATAAAATCCAGTTGAATGCTTTACTTAAGCGCTAATTTCATATCTTCCTTATTCCATTTTATATAAAAGTCCTAATTGACAAAGACACATATCCTTGATAAAATCATACTGTAATATGTGAACAAGTATTCATATGGAGGAATTGTGGTATGAGGGCAAGAAAAGATGATATTCAGACCTGTGGGTATACTATAATCCATGAGGACATTGTGAATCACGTAAGTAAAAAGATGTTGGATGATAATATCGTTATGTCTTTAGCTGAATTTTTTAAGGTGTTTAGTGATCCTACCCGTCTAAATATTCTTCATTCTCTTTCAATATCAGAAATGTGTGTATGTGATTTAGCGGCATTGTTGTCTATGAGCCAATCAGCCATTTCCCATCAATTAAAAGTTCTTAGGCAATCAAGGTTGATTAAATACAGAAAAGATGGGCGAATCGTCTATTATTCCCTGGATGACGACCATATACGCCAGGTATTTGCTCAAGGATTGGCTCATGTAAACGAGTAGTTGTTCCCGGGATTAGATATGTATTAAAAGGCGATCTTGGTATACTTCCCCACACAATGCAACATCATGGAGGTGCTTAATGGGTCAAAAATATAGGTTTTTATTAAAGGGTTTAGATTGTGCGCAATGTGCTTATGGAATAGAAACTGAGTTAGGTGGGTTGGAAGGCATAAAAAGTGCCCATGTTAACTTTGCAAAAGGTGTTGTTTTAGTTGAGTCTGACCATGATAAATCTAATACTATGGACATGGTTCGCAAAGTACTTAAGAAGATAGAACCGGACATTAGTATAATGGAAGATTGGGACGAAGATTCTGAAAATGCGGATGATAAAAAAGATGGAGTGGGTAAGGGGTGGATTAGAGTTGCAGTTGGAACCATTCTTCTTATAATTGCTGTTACCTTTAGCTTTCGCCACCCTATAAATTTAAGTCTGTTTTTATTTAGTTATATTATTATTGGCTACAACGTTTTAAAGAAAGCTGTAACGAATATAAGTAGGGGAAAAATATTTGACGAAAACTTTTTGATGGGGATAGCTACGATTGGGGCATTTGCCATAGGCGAGTATCCTGAAGGCGTTGCTGTATTGTTGTTCTATCAGATAGGTGAGCTGTTCGAAGATATGGCAGTGAACCGTTCAAGAAAATCTATAGCTGAATTAATGGACATAAGGCCAGATTACGCAAATCTTTTACAAGGGGAAGATATAGTACGTGTTTCCCCCGATGATGTCCAGCCTGGGGAGACAATTATAATCAGACCGGGGGAGAAGGTACCCTTAGACGGCCACATCTTGAAGGGCCAATCATCGGTTGACACATCTTCTCTTACAGGGGAATCTGTTCCGTGGACGATAAGGGAAGGTGATGAAGTTTTAGGGGGATTTATTAACATAAATGGTTTACTTACAGTACAAGTATCTAAACCTTTTGGTCAATCTACTCTATCAAAGATACTGGAACTGGTAGAAAATGCGGGAAAAAATAAGGCTCCAACAGAAAGCTTTATAACTCGTTTTGCAGGGTACTATACCCCCTTAGTCGTATTTGCAGCCTTGACAATGGCTGTGATGCCACCTTTGGTAACGGGGGATAGCTTTAAGGTCTGGATTTACAATGCCTTGGTGTTTTTGGTTATTTCTTGCCCTTGCGCCTTGGTTATATCCATACCTTTAGGCTTTTTCGGGGGGATAGGTGGGGCTTCCAGACACGGTATTTTAGTAAAGGGCGGCAATTATCTTGAAGCCATGACAGGAATAGATACAGTAGTCTTTGACAAAACAGGCACCCTTACTAAGGGGGTATTCAGGGTTACAGAAATTCAACCAAAAGGGGATGTAACTGAAGAAGAATTGCTTTATTTTGCGGCCATAGCAGAGAGCCACTCAACTCATCCCCTCGCTACATCCATTTTGAGTGAGTATGGAAGAGTAATTGACAAGACCCAAATTAAGAGCTACAAAGAGATACCAGGAAGTGGAATCTCTATTCAGACCTGGGAACATAGTATATTAGCGGGGAATTTTGCCTTGATGAAGAAGATGGGTATTGATTGTAAAAAGGTTGATTCCATGGGTACCATTGTTTATATGGCAGTTGATGGTCAATATAAGGGGCATATAATAGTATCCGACGAAATCAAAGAAGATTCGATAAGGACTATAAAAGAGCTTAAATCCATGGGTATAAAAAATCTAGTTATGCTCACAGGCGATACTAAAGAAGTCGGGGAAAAAGTATCGGAAATGCTGGGATTAAATAGGGCTTATACCAGCCTGTTACCCCATGAGAAGGTAGAAAGAATGGAAATCCTGGCCAAGGAAAAAGGATCAAAGGGCAAGCTGGTTTTTGTTGGAGATGGAATTAACGATGCACCAGTGCTTGCAAGAGCCGATATTGGTATCGCAATGGGCGGCCTTGGTTCCGATGCCGCTATTGAGGCAGCAGATATAGTGCTAATGACAGATGAACCCTATAAACTTGCAACGACCATAAAAATATCAAAAATGACTAAGAAAATAGTTTGGCAAAACATTGCTTTGGCATTAAGTGTTAAGGGTATTGTACTAATTCTGGGATCATTGGGTATAGCAACCATGTGGAGTGCGGTATTTGCAGATGTGGGGGTTACCCTAATAGCTGTTCTAAATTCAATAAGGGCTCTGACCTTGACAAGGCAGGCTCACTGAATACGATGGATTGGGGATAGTAATCAAGTAGTTGCGACTATAAAAAGTTAATATAATGATGTATAAAACTAAAGGAACAGTTTTCCTCCCTAAATTATTGCTATCTGCATATGATAGATATGGAATATTGATTTGAGGGGGAAGATTACATATGCGTGGTAAAGGGAAAGTAAAAAGAATGTTTCTGGGCGGGAACACGCCAAAAGGTTTTATCTCATTTTTCGATTGTCAGCATGGAGTGAACTATCAAAAGCGCTATATTATAAAAGGTGGTCCTGGCTCAGGCAAATCCACCTTCATGCTTAGTATAGGAAAGCACTTTTTGAACCAAGGCTATGATGTCATAATGTATAGCTGTGCAACAGATCCTGAATCACTGGACGCCATTTTTATACCCCTAGTTAATGTGATGCTCTTAGATGGCACAAATCCCCATGCAGTTGAACCAAAAAGTCCCGGAATAATTGATGAGATAATATGGCTAGGCGATTTTTGGGATGGCTCTAAGTTAATAAAAGTTAAGGATGAGGTTTTGAAGCTAAATGTTAGGGCATCCAAGTTATTCAATTTGGCTTTTAGCCAATTGAAGGAAGCCAGCGTCGCCTTTCATGAGTTGGAATTTCATCTGATAGAAGGTTTCAACAAGGCCGAATATAATGTCGCTCTAGTTAGGATAATGAAAAATATTTTTGAAAAAACGGAAGGTTATAATAGGGGTAAGATAACACATGGCCATTATTTTGCATCAGCTATCAGTAGTAAGGGTATATATAATTACTCGGCTGATTTAATTAATCCTGAATACAAGGTTTATGCTTTTTCGGGAAATCCCGGCTCAGGGGTTTCACAGGCTATTGGCAGGATAGCAGGGCAGGCTATGGAAATGGGGATATCTACTGAACAGTTTCATTGTCCTATGAAAGTAGGGGAATTGGATTTACTTGTCTTTCCAGATATTAAGATTGCAGTAATAAATACTAGCCAGGTCTTAGGGGATGAAATTCTATTATCTGATTCCAGACAGATAGAAGAACACATAGACTTTAATACTTTTATAGATCATGGAGTAACCAAGGATTTTGTAGAAGATATTGGAAGAGCGAAAAATAGATTTCGCAATCTAATTGAGGGGGCTGTGGGATTTCTCGCTAGGGCAAGCGAGGCTCATGAAAAGGCAGAAAGATATTATATAGGAGCTATGGATTTTAGCAAAATGGATAACAAAAGAAATAAAGTTATGGAGGAAATATACAAACTTGACAGGGAATATAAGTGAAAAACATTATTAGTCTTGTTGATATTTAAATATTTTTGTAATAATATATATGTTATAAATTTATAATTGGCATAAAGGAGGATAAGCCCTTGGCCATACACCTCATGGCTGTATGAAAAAGAGCTTCTTTTGAATATGGATACAAGGATAGTTATTACCCAAAATGTTGATCCATGGCGCAATCTGGCTATGGAGGAATATCTATTAAATCACGTAAGGCCCGGCGAATCGATACTATATTTATGGCAAAACCAAAATACCGTAGTAATCGGTAAGAACCAGAACGCCTGGAAGGAGTGCAGATCCGAACTATTGGAAACCGAAGGAGGAAAGCTGGCTCGCCGAAGCTCTGGTGGCGGTGCTGTTTTTCATGATTTAGGCAACCTAAATTTTTCATTTATTATGGACAGGCAGTTATATGATGTACACAAGCAATTAGAAGTTATTCTAAATGCATTAAAGAATTTGGGTATAAATGCGGTTTTTAGTGGCAGAAATGATTTGACAGTAGATGATAAAAAATTTTCCGGCAACGCCTTCAGTTATCGGTCAAAATCGGCTCTTCACCATGGCACTATTCTTGTTTCAGCAGATATAGCTAATATGACTAGATATCTGCGGGTCTCCCGGGACAAAATCAAATCCAAAGGAATCGAGTCAGTTAGATCAAGGGTAACAAACCTTGTAGATTATAAGGAAGATTTAGATATAGAAATTATGGTAGATGCTATAATACATTCTTTCAGCAAAATATATGGTAATTTTGATCGCTTGGAAATGGGTGAAGAAGGAATGGATATTGAAGCACTTAACAAATTGTATGAGAAGTATCAATCTTGGGAATGGAGATTTGGTGAATCACCAAAATTTGATATTGAATTCAGCACCCGTTTCCCTTGGGGTAATATAGAGATAGGTTTAGGGTTAGAGCGTGGTAAAATAGTAAAAGCCTCTGTATACTCTGATGCTATGGATGAAAAGTTTATAGAAAAAATTCCGGGCAAATTACAGGGTTGTTTATTCAAACCCGATAGTATGGCTAAAACAATAGAAGAATTAGGTATGGATAGGGCAAGGTTAAATATGTCTGCGGATATAGCAGATTGGATCAGAAGAAGAGGTTTCTAGTCTCAATTAAGCATAATATAATAATATCTAAATCGTTTATTAAATACGATTTAGATATTAATCTAATTTGCAGAATTATAGATTCATTCTACAGAATATATTGTTTTATTATATCTCAGAAAAATATTTCAGAATATTTTAAAATACCTATTGACTTTAATGTGGTAAAGTGGTAATGTAATAATATGATAATGCACTATGAAAAGTAAATGTTCAAAATAGGGAGTTTGTAGATTTACTTAGTATTGTATTGTATGAAGGAGGAAATAAAGTGAAGAAAATTATGTTAATTATTTTGGTAGCGGTTATATCGATAATGGGGGCGGTGGCTTGTAGTTCCAGTAGCACTGGTGGCACGGGAAGTTCAAAAACTTTCACTGTTGGTTTTGATCAAGACTTTCCGCCAATGGGTTTTGTAGGGGATGATGGAGAATTTACTGGTTTCGATCTTGAATTGGCAGCAGAGGTAGCTAAGCGACTCAATTTGGAACTTAAATTGCAGCCCATTGCCTGGGATGCCAAGGATAAAGAATTGGAATCAAAGAATATTGATTGCATATGGAATGGTTTTACTATTAATGGTAGGGAAGATGATTACACCTGGACAGAACCTTATCTAAAAAATAATCAGGTTTTCGTAGTTCAAGCAGACTCTGGTATAAAAACCATGGATGATTTAGCAGGTAAATCAGTAATTGTTCAAGTAGATTCCAGTGCAGAGAAAGCCCTTGAGGCCCTGCCGGATTTAGTTGATAGTTTCGGAGAATACATTACAGCAGCCAATTATAATGCAGCCCTGATGGATCTTGAATCTGGTGGTGTAGATGTTGTTGCTATGGACGAAGTTGTAGCCATATACCAAAATGAAAAAAGAGGAGAGATTTTTACCATACTGGAAGAAACTCTGGCTCCGGAAGAATATGGTGTAGGCTTTTTATTAGGTAATGAGGAGCTAAGGGACAAAGTACAGAAAACCTTGGAGGAAATGGCTGCCGATGGGACTATGGCGGAAATATCAAAAAAGTGGTTTGATGATGATATCACTACAATAGGCAAATAGGGGTTACAATATCTGATAAGATAACGTATGTTGCGGAAAAGCCCGGTAATGGTAAATGATTTCGCAACATACGTATTAAATTATAAGTTTATCCCATTGTTATTTAAAAGCACGAAGTTCTTATGGTATATAAAAAGACAACTGATATTAAAGGTAGAGGTGGAGTAGCTATTGGCGTGGCAGATAATGGTATATAAGTTGAGCGAGGGAATGTTAGAGTCTATTAAAATATATACGCTAACATTAATATTTTCATTACCGTTAGGTCTAATTGTGGCACTTTGTCGGATGTCTAAAAATTGGCTTTTAAGGAATTTTACTAAGTTATATATATCTATTATGCGTGGGACTCCATTAATTCTCCAGCTCATGGTAGTTTATTTTGGCCCATACTATATATTTAAAATTACTCTGCCTAGGGGCTATAGGTTTATAGCAGTAATTATAGGGTTTGTTTTCAATTATGCAGCATATTTCGGGGAGATATACAGGGGTGGAATCGAATCCATAGATAGCGGACAATATGATGCTGCAAAGGTACTAGGATATAACAAAGCCCAAACCTTTATGAGGATAATACTACCCCAGGTTATTAAAAGGGTTCTACCCTCCATAACCAATGAGGTAATCACATTGATTAAGGATACCTCTTTAGCCTTTGCAATTTCCTATCCCGAAATGTTTACTGTAGCAAAAGCGATTTCAGCGGCCCAGACTACCATGCTGCCTTTTGTCACGGCGGGTATTTTCTATTATATTTTCAATTTGTTAGTCGCCTATACCATGGAATGGATAGAGAAAAAAATGAGCGTCTACAGATAGGGTGATATTCAATGAAACTCTTAGAAGTTAAAAACTTAAAAAAGAATTTTGGCAGCCTTGAAGTAATCAAGGATCTATCCTTTAGTGTGGAGGAAGGCAAAGTAGTAGGCATTATTGGCCCTTCCGGTTCTGGTAAATCCACCCTATTAAGGTGCATAAGCTTTTTGGAAAAAATAGATTCAGGAGAATTGCTCTATATGGGCGAAAGTGCTGTGACTACGGGTACGGACGGCAGGGCGAATTATGCGGAAAAGGAAAAGCTAAGGCAAATCCAAAGATATTTTGGCTTAGTATTTCAAAACTTTAACCTTTTCCCCCATTTTTCCGTAATAAAAAATGTCACTGATGCCATAATTACTGTACAAAAAAAGCCAATTGATGAGGCTATGGAAACTGGCAGGGAATTACTGGATAAAATGGGGTTATCGGATAAGGTGGATGCATATCCCTGGCAACTATCCGGCGGGCAGCAACAGAGAGTATCTATAGCCCGCGCTCTGGCAACAAAGCCAAGAATGCTATTTTTTGATGAACCAACATCGGCTTTGGATCCCGAGCTGACAGGAGAAATTTTAAAAGTAATCAGGGGCTTAGCTGATGACAATATGACAATGATTATCGTTACCCATGAAATGAATTTTGCCAAAAATGTGGCTGACTATATTATCTTCATGGACGACGGTCTAATAGTAGAAGAAGGTCCCCCAAAGATGCTCTTCGAAAACCCCCAAAATGGACGGACACAGGCATTTTTAAACAAGTTTGTATCATAGAAAGGGGATTTTATCAGAATAGACATCCCTGATAAATATCTATATAATAGGTGTATGTAAAACCTATTTTGCAGGGGTGTCCTATGAATATAGATCAGTTGGTGGAATTTATTAAAAATGATTTAGGCTTCATGAAGAACATAACCCACTGGGAAATTATAGAACCAAGAAAGGGCATTTATTCGCCTTTTCCTGGTTTTTTAAGTTCCAAGATAGTCCGGGTTTTAAGGAATAGGGGTATTGACAGTCTCTTTTGCCACCAAGCTTTGGCATTAGACATAATAAATGAATGTAAAAATGTTGTTATAGTTACCCCTACAGCTTCGGGTAAGACCCTTTGCTACAACCTTCCGGTATTAAACGAAATATTAAAAAACAATGATGCCAGGAGCCTGTATCTCTTTCCCACCAAGGCTCTTTCTCAGGATCAGGTCAGTGAACTCCATGAAATGATAACACTTATGGATACGGATATAAAGACTTACACTTATGATGGTGATACCCCAACTAACGCCAGAAAGACTATCAGACAGGCAGGGCATATTGTTGTTACTAATCCAGATATGCTGCATTCCGGTATTATGCCCCATCATACCAAATGGGTTAAGTTATTTGAAAACCTTAAATTTGTTGTTATTGATGAGATGCATACGTACAGAGGTGTGTTTGGGAGTCATATGGCAAATGTTATTAGGCGCTTAAAGAGAATATGCAATTTTTATGGTTCTGATCCCACCTTTATCTGCTGTTCCGCCACCATTGCCAATCCTCTTGAATTAGCTCAGAAGATTATCGGTGAGCCTATATCTTTGATAGATGAAAATGGCGCTCCGGTCGGGGGAAAACATTTTATCTTCTATAATCCACCTTTAGTAAATAGGGAATTAGGTATCAGGCGCAGCTCTCTACTGGAAACTAAAAAGATTGCCGGACAGTTTATAGGAAATGGGCTTCAATCCATTATATTCGCCCGCAGCAGGTTGACAGTGGAAGTATTGGTTACATATTTGAGAGAATTAGTTAAGAAGAAGCAGGGTGATCCTAAAGGTATAAGGGGATATAGAAGCGGTTATTTGCCTACTGAAAGGCGACAGATCGAAAAGGGACTTAGGGAAGGCAGTATTTTAGGGGTAGTAAGCACAAACGCTTTAGAGCTGGGCATAGATATAGGTTCGCTGGAAACTGCTATAATTTGCGGGTATCCAGGCAGTATAGCCAGTACTTGGCAGCAGGCAGGAAGGGCAGGAAGGCGCAACAGTACCTCTATAGCTATTTTGGTCGCCAGCAGCAATCCTTTAGATCAGTATACTATTCAGCATCCTGAATACTTTCTCGAAGGTTCTCCGGAATGTGGATTAATTAGTCCTAACAACCTGCATATATTATTAAGTCATATAAAATGCGCAGCATTCGAATTGCCCTTTGAAGACGGTGAGCAGTTTGGAGTGGAGACTCTCTCAGAAATCCTTTTTTACCTTGAAGAGCATAGAATTATAAGGCATGTTGGAAACCGTTGGTATTGGATGGCAGAAAATTTCCCAGCCGCTGACATCAGCCTTAGAAGCGCTTCAGAGGATAATTTTATCATAATAGATATTTCATTACCGAAACCCAGGGTAATCGGTGAAGTTGATAGTTTTAGTGCGCCTATGATTCTACATGAAGAGGCTATATATATCCATGGGGGAATTCAATTCCAGGTGGAACGGTTAGACTTTGAAGAAAAAAAGGCCTATGTAAGAAAAGTGGATGTGGACTACTATACTGATGCGAATCTAGCAGTAGACCTCAAAGTATTGGATGTATTCGACAATGAAGACATGGAAAATGGCCTGTTTAAGGCTTATGGGGAAGTAATGGTGACTGCCTTGGTAACCATGTTTAAGAAGATCAAGTTCAATACCCACGAGAATTTAGGCTGGGGAAGAGTTCATCTGCCTGAGATGGAAATGCATACTTCCGCTTGTTGGTTCAGTATTCCAGAGGATGTTGTGGGAGGTTTTAGTCAGGACGAAATTCAGGGCGGGCTGATGGGCATAGCTAACCTGATGGGACAAATTTGTCCAATATTCCTAATGTGTGATGCCAGGGACATAAATGTTATATATCATACCCGATCTCCCTTTACCAGAAAACCTACCCTTTATATTTATGATAGCTATCCAGGAGGGATCGGTCTGAGCGATAAAGTATACCATATCTACAATGAGATCTTTGATAGATGCAGGGAAGTAATTTTAAACTGTAGGTGTATCGATGGTTGCCCGGCTTGTATAGGGCCTGCCGCCGGGGAACAAGGGCAGGGGAAGGACTCTGCTTTTAAGATATTAGGGGGGATATTGGATGATTCCCAATCTAAGGGAGAGGCTAAGAACGATTTCTTCCAATTACCATTCCAGGGTTGAAGATATTGACGGAAAGACGACAAGACCTGCCCATGGCAGTTTAGGCGGGCATATAATAGAGACTAGGTGGGGGAAGCATGTATTAAAAAGAACAGAAGTACCCCTGGGATATTCATATGGAAATATCCCCTTTGAAAGGGTGACCCATATAAACAATCCAGTAGAACATAAATGGTTTGGATTAAACGATGATGACTATAGGTATAACATAACTGACCTGGTTTTTTTGGATACAGAAACCACCGGTCTATCAAGAGGTGCAGGTACCCTGGCCTTCATGGTTGGTTTGGGTTATTTTAATGAGCATTGCTTTGTAATAGAGCAGCATATAATGAGGGATTTCGATGAGGAATTCAGTATGCTTAATAGTATCTTAAATACTCTAAACAACAGGAAGATATTAATTAGTTTTAACGGCAAATCCTATGACTATCCCCTGCTCGAAAACCGGATGATAATCAATCATATTAGCCCTCATATAAACCATAAGGAATTCCACATAGATCTGTTGCATATTGCTAGAAGGATATGGTCAACCATGCTTGAAAGCTGCAGCCTTATATCTTTGGAAAAAAACGTATTGGAAAAACATAGGGCTATTGATATCCCTGGCAGAGATATTCCTGGTGTCTATTACAAATATTTGCAGGATAGGGATGAGGCCGCTATGAACATAGTTATTGAACACAATTCAAATGATATCTTGGCTATGGTAGCTTTGTTTATAAAACTGGCGTGCATGTATAAGGATCATAGAACAAGTCACCTTCACTGTCAGGAATGGTTTGGTATGGCGAAATCCTTTGAGGCTCAAGGGGACGATGAAATGTCATCATATTGTTATACAAAGTCTATAGAAACAGGTAGTACCCCATATACAGGGATGGCTGCCAGGAACAGGCTTGCCATGCTTTATAAAAGAAGGGGACAATGGAAGCCTGCCATCAAATTGTGGAAGTATATGGTTGATCATGGCGGAAATTTTATGATTACGCCCTTGATAGAAATAGCCAAGTATTACGAACACCATGAGCAAAATTATGAGAAAGCATTAAAGTATACAGACAAGGCTATAAAGAGATTAACTCATATGCGTATAGCTAGAAACGCGCCATATGGTATGGATGGCATAAATGAAATAAGGCATAGGAAAAAAAGGCTGGAGAGAAAAAGAAAGTCCGTTAATGAGGTGTTTTAACAGACAATATTTGTTTATTAGCCCTTAGAAAAGGCGGAGTATAAAAGACCCGGTTATTCCTCTGCCCGGATAAGGTGTTCATAGATATTGGCGGAAAGTCTTGAACAACACTAAGGGATCTGGATTGAGATTTTATTATTTTCCTTTTCCGCCCCTTCGGTATTATCATTTTCATCGGAATCGTCCCCGGCTTGTTCCTGGTTTTCTATGGGAGGAGTATTAGATCTATCAGGTATAGCAATGGTTACTGTGGGTGTCGGAATGCTTTGGATTGGTTTCCCATCTATAATTATTTCTGGATGGGTGGCTACTATGAAATAGCTGTAGCTTTCCCCAGGCTTAACTAGTGGATCTTCCCATTGTATTCTGTCGGACTTTCCCGCATTAATATGATGGGCTAGTATGGCGTTTTTTCCGTTGGCTGACTTATAGATGTCATATGCCGCAAAATTTTGGGCTGGAGTAAATGATATAAGGGGTAAACCCTTCTGGGATAGTGTTATTCCAAAATCCACGGGAGCATTTGGCATAATCCAATAATCTGTTTCCTCCTTAGGGACATTATCTCGTTTGAAATATTCCAAAACTATCTGGTCATCTGGGGTAAGCGGGGAAGCCAAAAGTACTTCATGGCGCTCTTTTAAGGCCTTGCCATCCAGTTCAACTTCCACTACATTCAAAGGCTTTTCAAAATCGCGGGCAGGCTTTTTAGAATAGATATGTTCTATTAATTCTTTTAAAATATCAGCTGGATAGGAGCCACCTACAGCTTCCGATGGTAGGTAGTTTTCTGTGTTGGTTACGTCAAAGCCCATCCATACAGTTAAAACATAATCAGGATTATAGACCGCCAGCCAGGTATCTTTAATTCCTTTAATGCCTTCAAATTCCTTAGTATTTGGGAGTTGTACTGTGCCTGTTTTTGCAGCAAGGGGAATGCCCAAGGACTTCAATCGGGCAGCAGTACCTCCTTCCATGTCGATAGAGGATTTTAGTATGTTATTCATAATGAATGTTGACTCTACTGAAATATTCTGGGATTTTTGATGATTCGCATTATATACAGTTACGCCTTTTGGATCCTCAATTCTTCTAATAGTAGTATAATCTTTGTATTTGCCTCTATCAGCCAGGGTGGAGTAAGCCCTGGCTAACTCAATAGGACTGATTCCACGATGGAATCCACCTAGAGCAACAGAAAGACTTCTATCTTCTTCATCGAAGGGTATGCCCAGCCTTTTGGCAAAACCTATCCCACCATTTATTCCGATATCATATAGCACCTTTACTGCAGGAACATTTATGGACATAGCTATTGCTTCCCTGAGGGTTACCCAGCCCCTATACTTACCGCCATAATTTGAAGGAGAATAATTGCCTATGGTAAAGGGAGCATCTTCTATAAAGGTAACGGGGGTATAGCCATAGCTTTCAAGAGCCGGGGTATAAACAACTAAAGGTTTTATGGCAGAGCCTGGCTGGCGTTTAGAGTGTACCGCCCGATTAAAGGCCTTTCTAATGGGCTCAGCAGGACCCCTGCCGCCAATTAAGGCGCGTATCCCGCCTGTAGCACTGTCTAGTACCACCAGCGCACCTTGACAATGTTCGCCTGTTACAGGGCTGGTAGGGAAAAAGTCTTCATTTTCAAAAATACTTTCCGAATATTCCTGCAGATCCTTGTCCAGGGTGGTGTATATTCTATAACCATTAGTAAAAAGGGTTTCTTCCTTGACTCGTAAGACCTCAGCTGCCTCTTTTATCACCATATCCATAAAAAAGCTATGAATATTACTTTCGGATTGAGTCTCTTTCAGGTCTATAATTTCCTCCTTGGCTATAGCACATTCCTCGGGGCTTAGGAATCCATTTTTAGCCATAAGATCCAAAACTAAGTCTTTCCTTGACATGGAACTTTTTTTATCTATCAAAGGGGAATAATGTCCAGGATTTTTTATTATTCCAGCCAGCATTGCGCCCTCGGCTACGCTAATATTCTTCACAGGCTTACCAAAATATTTATTGGAAGCTGCCTCTACACCATAGGCACCCTTACCAAAATATATGAGATTCAGATAGGTCTGAAGAATCTGCTCCTTTGTATATTCTTTTTCTAGTTGATAGGCTAGATAAATTTCTTGGATCTTTCTACTTAGAAGTTTTTTTTGGGTCAAAAAACCGTTACGGACAATCTGCTGGGTAATAGTACCACCACCCTGAACATAGGCGCCTGCTTTGATATTATGTATTAGGGAGGAGACCAGCCTCTTTATATCAAAGCCGGGATGTGCATAAAAGCGCACATCCTCTACAGCAATAAAAGCATTTTTTACGTGTGTGGGGATTTCAGACAATGGAACTTTAATTCTATTTTCCTTTCCATGTATATTTGTAATCTTATCATCCCTATAATCATATACAAAAGATGATTGCTGGATATTTTCCAGCTTGTTTATGTCAAGACCTTTCCAAGTACTAACTGCTGTACCTAGGAAAAAGGCTATAATAGTTAGGAAAATGGCAGCCGAAATAAGTGGAATTGCCAATATTATTTTAATTGCCTTCTTTTTTCTATTGTTTCTTTTATCAATTCTTTTCTCACGTCTTGTGACAAAGGGTTCCTGCTGGTTCATATAGTTTCCCCCCAGAATGAATTTGAGTATTGTTAATGCTTTTTGATATTATTCCCATTAATCACATCTATAAACCATGCCACACAATTCCATGGACAAAGTACCAGCCGATGCTATATAATAGCCTATAGTATTATGTAAACTAGACATAAAGACATAGAGTAAAATACCCGTTATTTAATGCAAAAAATATAGATAGATAATGTTAATGGATAATTTGAACTATAAAAAGGATTTACGTAAGGACTTGCCTTACGTAAAAGCCATAAAATAGGTAAAGGGGTTGTTAAATTGGACAGAAAGTATAAGGTGATCATATCAATAGTGGCGGTAATACTTATAATTCTGCCAATTATGGTATGGAATTTAAGAAAACCAGTACCCGAAGAACTAACATATAATCAATTTTTAGAGGAAACACAGAAAGGCAGGGTAGAAAGAGTCTTTTTAGGGCAGGGTGACACTATCCAAGGAGACCTTAAAGGTGGTACCAAATTTATAACCGATAATCCTAGAAAAGAAGGATTTAAGGAAGAACTCCTAAAGATGGATATAGCTGTGGAAGAAAAAAAGAGCTCCGAAATATTAAGCCAGGTGATCAGTTTAATTGTTTTGGCTGGCATTTTAACTGTGGCTCTTACAATTATATCCAAAAGATTTCCTCAAGCCCAGGGTAAAGCATCTAGGGTGGGTACTAGCATTAAGGAAGAAGAAGCGATCAAGGTGAACTTTTCTAATATAGCTGGTAATCAGGAAGCAGTTAATAGCGTGGAGGAAATAATTGATTTTATTAATAATCCCGAAAAATATTCAGAATATGGTGCCAGAATGCCCAGGGGTATTATTCTATATGGGCCACCGGGGACAGGAAAAACTCTGCTGGCTAAGGCAATTGCCGGTGAAGCAGGGGTTCCCTTCTTTGCTTTGACAGGATCGGATTTTGTACAAATGTATGTAGGTGTAGGTGCTGCGAGAATAAGGGAACTTTTTAAAAAGGCCAGGCAAGCAGGTAAATGCGTTATTTTCATAGATGAAATTGATGCCCTTGGAAAAAAGAGAAATGGTGGATCCGATGGGGGCGGCAGTGATGAGAGGGATCAAACCTTAAATGCTCTACTATCTGAAATGTCGGGATTCAATGAAAATGAGGGGATTGTAGTTGTAGCAGCTACCAATAGGCTAGATACTTTAGATGATGCTCTGTTAAGACCGGGAAGATTTGATAGGCATATAGAAATAGGCTTACCAGACGTAAGTGCAAGGCAAATGATATTGAAGCTTCATAGTCGGAATAAGCCCATAGGCAGTGATGTAGACTTGAAGAGTTTGTCTCACGATACGGTCTACTTTAGTGGCGCTCAGCTTGAGAACCTGATGAATGAGGCAGCCATTCAAGCAGCCAAAAGGGGAAACGGTACCATTAAACAGGCAGATATAGAGAAGGCTTTTTACACTGTTATCGCAGGGTATGAAAAAAAGGACAGGAGCTCATTATCAGATATGGATAGGAAGATTACAGCATATCATGAGTCTGGACATGCACTTGTAACGAAATTGGTAGCCCCTGAAAACCGTGTATCTAAAGTAACTATAATACCTAGCACGAAAGGTGCCGGGGGTTTCAGCATGAACATCCCGCCTGATTCTATGTACTTGAAGAAAAGGGATATGGAAAACAATATAAGAATTTTGCTTGCTGGAAGATGCGCGGAAGAAATAGTCTTTGGAAAAGATAATATAACTACCGGTGCATCTAACGATCTGGAGAAGGCCACCGGGGTTCTTATGGATATGGTTCGACGTTTTGGAATGACAGATGGCTGGGGTTTGCTTAACTATGATGTTTTATACCGTAATGGTATAGAGCAGATGCAAGAAAGACTTTTAGACGGGGCTAAAAAGTGTTTAGACGAATTCTATGGCCAGGTCAGGTGTTTGCTTATGGAAAACAGACACCTTTTGGATTTAATAGCAAATACTTTACTACAGAAAGAAACTTTGGATGAAGAAACGCTTGATAATCTGGTGCTTAAAGCAGATAATTAATACTTTGATTAACGCATAATAAAATTGGAAGGCCTTGGGGATAATAGAGAAACAATAGTAAAGGCAGGTATAAAGATAATGCACAACAAATCTATTGAAGCCAAGGCAAAAATCCAAAAAACAAAAGCCAACGTATTAAGGGAACAGGGATACGTTCCCGGGGTTATTTATGGGCAAACCATAACCCCTATACCTATAATATTTGAAATCAAAGCTATAAACCGTTTACTTAGGGAAGACGGTGAGAATGCTTTCTTTGAAATAATGATGGATAATAATATATGGCCTGTAAGATTGAAAGAGGTTCAAAGGGATCCTTTAACCAGAAAAGTAATCCATATAGATGCCCTGGCTCTTAAAAGCGGACAAAAGATAAGAGCGGAAGTACCCATTAGAATTGAGGGCGGTGGAAAGGTCAATAGAGATGGGATTATAATACAGCGACAAAAGAATACTGTTTGTGTAGAAGGCTTGGCAGATAATATTCCTGACTGTATAAATGTTTCGGTGGAAAGATTAGGTGATAGACGGAGCATAAGGGTAGGGGATCTGGAGATCTCGGAAGAGATAAGTATAATAGACAATTATGATGCTGTAGTCTTATGTACTGCTAAGCACAGCAGGTTAGATATCGAGGAAATATTAGCGGAGGGAAAAGAGGATGAAATTGAGGACGATATAGATATAGGGGAAATCTAGATAAGATAATATTGAATTATGGGGAGAATTATTATAAACTTATATAGGAGCATCCGACCAGCCCTGAAGATGCTTCTTTAATTACATAGGGGAAGGGATTTGAGGAATCTTATGAAATATGTATATGCGATACTGACAGTGGTAGATAATAATCCCATTATGCAGACGTACGTAAGCGACAAGACTATGACAGGAAGACAGATTATAGATAAAGTAGTCCTTACAGAGGATGAAAGAAAAAAATATAGGTCATGGCCTGATGAAAAACAGATATTGGCAGATATGAATAAAACTCAATCCATTAGGGTGGAGATTCAAGAAGTTGAGATATAAAAGATGGAAGCTTAGATCCCCTCGACATTTGTCGAGGGGATCTAAGCTTTTTTTTAGCACTTCCAACAATATTAGTTAATATTCATTGAAGGGAAATAGATATAGGTGAAGAATATAGTAATGAATGCGGGTAAGCTAAATTCTCAGCGTGTTAAGGAGGTAATAAGCTTGCATGTAACAGCTAAAAAGAGGAAGGGCATATTAATTGTTGCTTTAGAGGGGGAACTGGATCATCATACAGCAGGCGTTGTGAGAGATTTTATAGATAAAAGGCTAGAGGATCCCACAATTAGAAACATGGCAATGGACGTAACAGGGTTAACTTTTATGGACAGTTCAGGGATCGGGATGCTAATAGGCAGATATAAAATCATTTCAAAAAGAGGCGGGAAGCTGGGGGTCACCCATACTAGTTCCCATATTGACAGAATTTTTAGGATTTCCGGGTTATATAAGATTATCAGAGCCTATAACGGATTGGAAGAAGCTCTAAATGATATGGGGGTTAATTAAAATGGACAAAACTAACGAAATGGTGTTACGGTTTTTAAGTAGGTCCAGTAACGAATCCTTTGCACGCGTAACGGTTGCAGCTTTTGTTGCACAGAATGACCCCACCCTTGAGGAGATCACAGATATTAAAACTGCAATTTCAGAAGCAGTGACTAACTCTATCATCCATGGCTATGAGGATGGGCTAGGTTATGTCGAGATAAAAGCTGTCCTCTATCCAAGGAAACTCATCGCTTGGGTTTCTGATCAAGGAAAAGGGATAGAAAACATTGAAAAAGCCCGGCAGCCCCTATATACGTCTAAGCCTGAATTAGAACGATCAGGTATGGGCTTTACCGTAATGGAAACTTTTATGGATGAAGTAGATGTGACTTCAACCCCTGGTCAAGGGACGATTGTGAAGTTGATTAAACATTTTGGAAGCCCAGTAGATAAAGAGAGGGAAACGAAATGAAAAATGGGTATGCCTCCTGGGAAGAAGGTGATGAAGGTATACTCCCACATAAGGAGACTTTGCTGCTATTGGAAAAAGCTCATCAAGGTGATCAAGAGGCAGTGGACATTTTGGTAACAAGAAATATTGCCCTTGTAAAGAGCATTATAAAAAGGTTTCTGAACAGAGGATATGATTATGATGATCTATTCCAGATAGGTGTAATCGGATTGATAAAGGCTATAAAAAACTATGATCCTCAATACAATGTTAGGTTTTCTACATATGCAGTGCCCATGATTATGGGCGAAATAAAAAGGTTTTTAAGAGATGACGGAATAATTAAGGTAAGCAGATCGCTAAAGGAATTGGCAAATAAATCCATGGCTGCAAAAGAGCAGCTTAAAAATATTTTGCACAGAGAACCCAGCATCCAAGAGATAGCAGAAGCTGTAGGCTGTGAACCAGAAGAAATTATCCATGCTTTAGAAGCAAGCAGAACTCCGTCATCTATCTACGACGTTGTCTATGAAGACGACGATAACCCTATATTATTAATTGATAAGGTTTCAAAAGAAGATACACAGATGTCACAAGTAGTGGATAGAGTCGCACTTAAGGATGTCTTATCAAAGTTGTCCCAGCGTGAGAGATACATAATAATCATGCGGTATTTCCATGATAAAACCCAAAGTGATATTGCCAACGAATTAGGGATATCCCAAGTGCAGGTATCCAGAATAGAAAAAAGGGTACTGCTCAGGATGAGAGATTTGATTTAAACGAGCCCATCTATAAATAAGCATTTATTTTAACACCTTAACAGGTGTTTTTTTAGGATAAAAAAACAATAAATACACATAATACAATTAAACTATTTAGCAAAATGAACAAATTATGTATGTTCTAAAACTTTGGTTTCGCTATTTGTTTGGGCATATCATGTAATGGGAGGATAGACATGATAAATATAAAAAAGAGAGTAGTCATCTTTAGTTCTATAATAATTGGAATAATCGTCTTGATTAGTGCAGTATTCGTATGGGATCTTGCAAAGAAAAGTGGAAAGAAGCAGGATAAGACATTCCAAGGAGCCAGACTGGTTCTGGAGGAACAAAAATATCAAAGTACTCTATGAGACATACTTCTTGATATTGAATCAGACAATAAGTATTCGAAAGGTACATGGAAAAATGATGGAGTATAATCAAATACCAAACCTGGAAATAGGGGGTAAAAATCCGGAAGAAAAAGAGACAAGGCACGACTTAGATACAAAATTAATTGAAGATAGGAATATAAAAAATGAGATATCCAATATCCGTTATAATAACAGTAGCTAAACAGTTATCCTCATGGATGGTCTAATATGAAGGCATATGCTAATAGTAATGCATGATATATGTTGGTAAGGAAAATATTTTTAACGGGAGGCGCTCTTGTGGACTCTATAAGTGTTAAAGACAAAAAAACTAACAAAGACTATGGGGATTATGTCAACAGTATAAGTCCGCCATCAAATATTGTAATTAATTGCATTAAGGCCTTTTTAACAGGCGGGTTGATATGTACCATTGGTCAGGTAATAAGCAATATTTCTAAAAATATTTACAATATGAACAAAGAGGATGCAGCGACCATTACTTCCATAACCTTAATCTTTATAGCTGCCGTATTAACCGGTTTGGGCTTGTATAAGAAAATTGGAAAATGGGGCGGTGCCGGAGCTTTTGTACCAATTACCGGATTCTCCAATTCAATCGTATCACCTGCTATGGAATTTAAAAAGGAAGGCTATGTATTAGGAGTAGGAGCAAAGTTGTTTTCCATTGCAGGACCAGTTTTAGTTTATGGTATTAGTACTTCCGTAGTAATAGGATTAATTGACTATTTTTTCGTTAGATAAGGAGCTAAGATGAAAGCAAAAAGCAGGTTGGGTGGGCAAACAATAGCTATGAATCAAAATCCACCCAAGATAACTTCCAGAGCTTCTATAGTAGGCAAAAAAGAAGGAGAAGGTCCTTTAGCAGGATATTTTGACAAAATATTGGAAGATGACCTTTGGGGTGAAAAGAGTTGGGAAAAGGCCGAAAGAAGAATGTATATTGAGACTGCCGAACTCATTTTGAAAAAAGCCCAAAAGGAACCCCATGATATAAATTATCTGTTTGGTGGAGATCTGTTAGACCAGATAATAACCCCTACCTTTGCAGCTAAAAGCTTGGGAATTCCCTATTACGGTCTTTATGGCGCCTGTTCTTCCATGACTCAAACGATGTCATTAGGTGCTGTTATGGTGGATGGTGGCTATGCCGATCATGTTCTGTGTGTGACCTCCAGCCATTTTTGTACTGCAGAAAGACAATTTCGTTTCCCTTTGGAAATGGGGGTACAAAGGCCTCCTACTGCCCAATGGACCATAACTGGATCAGGAGGGGTACTGCTCTCTTCTGAAGGAGTAGGACCTGTTATTACTCATGTGACTACAGGCCGGGTCATCGATTTTGGGGTAAAGGATGCAAATCATATGGGAGCCGCTATGGCTCCCGCGGCAGCAGATACTTTTAGGGCACATTTTGAGGATACGGGGAGAGGACCCGTAGATTATGATCTCATCGTTTCAGGAGATCTGGGGAAATATGGGCGACAAATCACCATCGATCTATTAAAGAAAGATGGGTATGACATTGAAAGTCGGTTTATTGATTGCGGGTGCGAGATCTTTAGCGAAGACCAGGATGTTCATGCTGGAGCCAGTGGATGTGCATCTTCTGCGACGGTATTAGCCGGCTATTTGCTAAAAAAAATGGAGGATGGGGAATTCAATCGCATCCTCATAGCTTCTACTGGCGCAATGCACAGTACCATAAGCGTCCAACAAGGTGACTCCATACCCGGTATCGCACATGCTGTATCAATAGAAAAGAGGGGATGAATTATAGACTATTTAAAAGCGTTTATAACTGGAGGAGTAATCTGTGTTATAGGGCAGATCCTTTTAGATAGGACTAATCTGACACCTGCAAGAATACTGGTAAGCTTTGTAACCGCAGGAGTAATTCTCACTGCATTAGGTATATATGAACCTATCGTAGAATTCGGGGGAGCTGGGGCAACGGTTCCACTATTAGGATTTGGATATTCATTAGCCAAGGGCGCCATAAAAGGTGTAAAAGAATCTGGGGCTTTTGGAGCCTTTACCGGGGGCGTTATGGCAACTGCTGGCGGAATCACGGCAGCAATTGTATTTGGTTATTTGGCGGCAGTTCTATTCAATCCTAAAGAAAAAAGCTAAATCAAAAGGGATACAATGTCTGTCCCTTTTAATTTAGATGTAACATCAAAACTTTTTATTCTACTTGCTTTAATCATCATCCCCATTTCCGTTGTCTGGTGGATCTTCTCCGTTTACAGGTGGTTCAGACGGATTATTGGGTTTGTCATTTTCAAGCTCTTTTTCTATTTCCTTGAAGATTTCTTTATTGATCTTTGAAAGATGATCCATTTCTTCTTGCACTTTAACCCCATCAAACACTGGCAATTTATCAATATGTTTGTGCTCCTTTGAAGATTTATCAGGGATTTCAATAATTCCCTCCTTCAGTGCTTCTTCGAGTTTGCCAATAGATTTATTTAGCTTATCGCTTCGCTTTTTATCCAGCTTTGGCGCATAAGTTGGATTGGCCATATTGGATTTGACGTTCGCGATTAGCTGTGAGGCTTCTATTATCATTTCTTCACGGAGCTGTTCACCCTCATACCATTCCTTAGTGTGAAGGTTACAGAAGTAAGGTCTATCATTGGGATCCTTATAATCCAGCTTGCCCAGCTTATCCAAATCCTTTACTGCGCCTGGTAGATATTTGGCCAGTTCTGAATCTGATAACAATCGGTATGGTGAATCTTTGGGAAGAAGAATGATAGCTGATTTTTCTCTTCCTTCCTCAGGACAATAAGGGGTAGGATACTTTCCTGAATAGGGACATGCTTCTATTTCCACATGCATGTTACAAATATCATCAGGTTTCGGCACAGCATTTTTCGGGAACCATTCCGTAACTAAACCATGGCCACTTGAATCCCTGGCACAAAGCTCTCCGTTAGGTAATTTACCTGATACACCGCAGACTGTAACCCTGACCACATCCTCAGGCACTTCATCATAAAAATCCTTGTTTTCAAGATTAGCGTGGATTCTATTCATAATTTTTTCCCATAATGGCGCCGCAAATTTTCCACCAGTTGTCCCCTTGACAAAGGGAGGCTGAAAATCATCATGGCCAATCCATAAGGTGGCAGTATAGTATGGCGTATAACCAGCAAAATACACTCCTCTAAATTGACTATTGGTTCCTGTTTTCCCTGCAACGGGGATTGCTTGCCCATTATCATTCCTAATATGTACCGTTGCGGTTCCTCCGTTTACTACATCTTGCATCCAATCTGTCAGAATAAACGCAGTGCTCTCTTTGAAAACTTGACGGGTAATCTGGTTCTTTAGGGTATTGAGTATTTCATTACCATCTTTATCTATGACTTTGGTAAAGGAAACGGGCTCCCTATAGACCCCTTTATTGGCGAGGGCTGCGTAAGCACCGGCAACCTCCATCATGATATTACCATGGGCTCCAAGTGAGAGGGCGGCTGGTTCCTCAGGAATATGCTTAGGGTTGAAACCTAGTTCCTTCATTTTTTCTACAGAATATGAAGTCCCTATTCGATCTAAGAGTATTCTGGCAGCTACCACGTTTAAGGATTTAAAGATACCTTTCCTTACATCGGTAGGCCCATCATATTTGCTGTCACCGTAGTTTCTTGGATAAGGTAATTCCCCGTGTTTCCATCCGTCTATGGCAGCGGGGATATTTTCTATAATTATTCCGCCAGGATATCCTGCCTCTATAAAGGGCGCATACACAGCCAACGGTTTTATTGTAGACCCGATGGGCAGTTGAGCCTTTGGGTTAAAAGCCCGGTTAAACTGGCGTTTCCCGGTAGGAGGCTGTTTGCCTCCTACGATAGCTTGGAGCTCACCTGTATTCTGTTCTATAACCACTACTGCCGCTTGGGGCTGGTCAACACCGCTTTCACTCTTGTTGTATATGGATTTTTCGAATTTAGGTAGGCTTTTATATTCATACACCTCTTCTTCAACAGCCTGCTGAATCTTTGGATCAAGGGTAGTGTATATATGAAGACCTCCGGAATAGATGTACTGGTCAGCTTTCCGCCATCCTTCATCGCCCTCCCAGTTGTTAAGCACCATTATCCTTTCTCGGACATCATCTATTACATATTCCAGAAAATATTTCATAGGATAATCATTACTTGAGGGTTTTTCTTTAATAGTTATTGGTCGGGAATTGTAGCGTGATTCCTCTATCATAGCCTCTTTGTATTGATCTTCATTTATAAAATTGCTTTCATACATCCGCTGCAATACCAGATTGGTTCTATCGTAAGATTTTTCCGGCGTATCCCTGGTATAAGTATTGGCTCTAGGATCATATCCCCATGGGTTGCGGGTAATACCTGCTAGCATGGCACATTCTTGAAGGGTTAATTCCCTAAGTTCTTTGCCAAAGTAATCCTTTGCAGCAGCTTTGACACCGTAGTTAGAACCACCTAGCCAAATTGTATTAAGATACGCTTCTAAAATTTGATCCTTGGAATATTTTTTTTCAAGCTGAACAGCGAGATACATTTCTTGGATTTTTCTCTTATAAGTTACTTCCTGAGTCAAAATTGTATTCTTGATGAGCTGCTGGGTGATGGTACTGGCACCCTGGGTAGTATCGCTGCTTAAATTATGTATTAGTGAGCCGAATACACGCTTAGCATCAATACCGTTATGGCTCTCAAAACGGGCATCTTCAATAGCGATAAAAGCCTTCCTTAAATTATCAGGGATTTCATCAATAGGTGCCCAAATACGATTTTCAAAACCATAGTATTCAGTGATAAGATTACCAAATTTATCGTAAATGAAAGTAGTTTCATTCTGGTCTTCAATACGAACCACATCAAGTTCGGGAGTAGAATCCAGATATGCCTTGCCTATTCCTGCTACTGCACCAAAGCTGGCGAAACCAATGAGTATGAATAGTATTAAAAAAAGTCTTATGGTTGTAACTAAAACAGAAATAAAGAAATTTGGCTGTCTTTTCTTTCTGAGAAAGAATTTTGAGCCCTTTTCCTCACTATCTTCTTGTATATCTTTATCGTCTTGAACTTTTGAAGAATCTTTTGGCCTGGATTTAGGTCTCTTTAGACTAGCTAACCAGCCTTTCCAACTTTTCATGGAGTCCTTCCACCACCTGTTTACGTTTTGTATTTGGGTCTTTATTGGATGGCCTGATTCGGATGCAGGCTCTTTTTTGCTAACTAACCAGCTTTTCCACTTTTCTATGGATGCTTTCCACCATGTGGTTAAGTTCTGTTTACCATCTTTTATGGAACGGCCTACCTTGGATATAACTTTTTGTACCCTACCCATTATACCTTTCCATTTCTTCATGACTTTCCTCCAATTTACATAGGGCAAATTTTAATTACATTATAACATGATTAGAGTGTCAAAAGACACTTGCTCATAGATAATATTTTTATTTGTACCTTGAAAATTTGACACAAACCATATTTTTGTCCCGAAATGGAGTTTTTGCTTCATGAAGACAGAGATCTTACGCGCATACTTAGCAAAATTCCGGTTCCAGGGCATAATTATCCATACAGCTTAGGTAATCAAGCAGTTTCTTAAAGTTTAAAGCTGCTACTTTGAATCCGAAAAACAGTTTGGTCTTTAACTTCCCTCTTACCGGCATCTCATCTACCCTATATTTTCTTCTAAGTATTGATGGGAGCGATTCTATACCATTTCGGATCTTTGCCAGCTCCATAAACTCCGATGTTTTCATATAACGAAGTTGCTTGGCCCTTGATACGGTCTTCCATGATAATACTTTGGATGTCTTAGTCTTATGAAACTTCGGCTTACACTGTTCCTTGTAAGGGCAGCTGTTACATTTTGCCTTATTCAGGGTAATGCGGCACTGTTCTGTCTTGGGGTTGTAACTATTGGTGGCTGGCACCTGCCCTCCGGCACATTTTAGGACCTTTTTGCCATCAGGACTAAATTCAAAGTCTGCGAATATATCTTCAGGCTTTTTCCCCTGAAAGTTGGTAGTGACAAGGTCTATGTTTTTATCCTTTGCCAGGGCTATATTTTCTTCTCCCCCATAAGCACCGTCGGCTACTAATGTAACTGTTTCTTCTTGTTCTCCCAATGCCTCGACAGTATCCTTAAGAAACTGGCTGTCACTGTGGGTATTAGGCTGATAATCATAATCAGTTATAACACTCGCTTTTTCGCCTACATCTTCAGTAAAGTTTGCAACATAGCCACGATGATGCTTACCTGATTTAAAACGATAAGTTGCATCCGGGTCAGCAGGATTTTGAAGGATTTTAGAATCCATAGTTTCGTCGTTTTTATCCTTAAGTGCCAAGGAACCATTCTCATCTTCTATAGTCTGCTCGCCAATGACCCGTACCAGAAGCTGATATTCACTACTTTCATCATAGTCGCCGGCACATTTCTTTACAAGGAGGTATGCATCGCAAAGAACTTGTTTCGTCTTTTCACTGACATCCATACTTCTCGTGTGATAGATAACTTTATTTAAGTCATCAGGCTCATAATAATGCGCCATGCCGGATGGTATATCATCTTCATTTTTATGAAGGAGCTTTACAAGGTTTGCTACACACGTATACAATAATTCCAGGCGGGAAAGCCTTTTAATGTTGGAAGCCACCATCATACTGTCCATCCGCTTTAATCCAGTATTAATACCCATAATATCAGCGATCTGAGTGGAAAGTCCGGTAATGCAGTTTTTAACAAGATCTATCCCTGTCATGGCTTCGTAAGTAAGGCATCTTTCACGAAAACGACTAAGTGTTCTATCACTTAATGGCTGCTCTTTGAAACTGGTCGTATGAAGTGCATACTGAAGCCTTATGTCAAACATTAAAGATTCCATGATCTCGTCATCCGTCAGCCCCAAGAGTTCTTTTAGGATAAGTGTGCTGATAATGATATTAACCGGGGTATTAGGTCTCGAAGCCTTATCGCTATATAAAACAGCAAAATCTTCTTCTTTTATCGCCGGGAATATGTTATCTGCAAAAGCCTTTGCCCAGGATTTATTAAGAAACTTTCTCTCCCTTGCGGTTAGAGATAAGGTACTATCATCAAATGATATCTGGCTACTACTATTTTTGACAAAAGACATTGTAATTTACCTTCCAATCCAACTGTAGTCTACCTATATTATACTATGAATTGGCGGATTTGTGGGATTTGTGTTAAGTTTTCAAGGTACAAATTTAAAATATGACTAGGGCTTTTGACACCTAAATCAT
>JAAYSJ010000088.1 GCA_012518395.1 Clostridiales bacterium | reverse complement strand
GTGTTAAAGAGCGGGCCTCCTGAATTTCCGCCATGAATGGCAGCATCTATTTGAAGGATACTCCATCCCCCAGCCATTTCCTTTCTCGCACTGACTATTCCGCTTGTAAGGGTAGGCTCCTGCACCGCCTGAGTGATATTAAGCGCTTCATTAAACGTAGCTGCAGCCGGGTATCCCATAGCGTATACAGTATCGCCGGTACGGGTGGCTGAATCGTCACCAAGGGTCACTGTAGGCAGATTGGTCTTATCAAGCTTTAAAATCGCTACATCTTTTCCCGGTGTAGGCGCTCCTATTTTTCGCAAATCAAGGGCTATCCCCTTAGTGCTTACGTCAGCACCCGGCGTTACATTTCCTAGGAAAGCTGTATAGCTGGTCTGAAGATTGCTAATCTCGATATTGTAAGATAACAACTGGTAAAAGGCATTTAAAATCGCATCAATTTCATCCTGGGTCATCTGATAACCAAGAGTACGCATTTCACTGATAAATTCGTTGGTACTCTCGACTGCATAGTTTTCCAAGGAACTCATAGCAAAATTCATATATAATTGATCTTCATTTGTATCTACAACATGGGCGTTTGTAACCATATACCCATCCGGTGTAACGATAAAACCGGTTCCTACTGCCGCTGTACTGGTCTGCTCCTGATATACATTGCCCGTACTGAATACGTAATCGATCATATTATCAGCCATAAGCTGTATCATAGCCGAAAACATAGCTTCCTCAGTATTGTCTATACTGCCCGTCTCCACTAAATAATAAACCGTGTCAACCAAGTCCTGCTCAAATCCGTTTGTAAAAGCAAATTCATAAAAGGTAAGATCCGCTGTCCATGTGGTCTGCACCAAAACAACCCCAGGTTTGTTTACCATAGCCAACGTCCTTGTATCTATAGTTATATTATCCTGTGCAGCAACCGGCTGAACCATAGCAGCCATCAATACTACAAATAAAACAGTAATAATCGCTTTGCGTAAGTGTCTAATAAAAAATGCTTTCATGGTTTCCCCTCCTAAAAAAATATTTTGATTGCCTATAGCATGGTTCATTCCAACAGAGCTCATATTGGCCTTCATATACAATAGATACAATGATACATAGAAATCCTTCGGCTGTTTATTCAATATGTATATGAGTCCAGCCTAATTAGGCTGCTAATGCCCCGTTTCGTAAATTGTAAACTATTTATACCCACTGAATTTACTATTAAACTCCGCAAACCATTGAAAACTAAAAATATTTTTTGTTAGGGAAGTAAAGATTTGCATACATTTTTAGGTTATTTTTCACAACAAAAAACCGCCAAAGGGAATTAACCCATGACGGCTCTGAAAGCGAAAATTCATTCTTATAGACCTTAACCGGTTTGTCTGAGATATGATAATCGATCTATCTTTTGGAGAATTGAGGCGCCCTTCTGGCTCCTTTAAGACCGTATTTCTTTCTCTCCTTCATCCTCGGATCCCTGGTTAGATAGCCAGCCTTCTTTAAAGGTGATCTCAGCTCTTCATCAGCTCTTATCAGGGCTCTGGATATGCCGTGACGGATAGCGCCGGCCTGGCCTGTATAACCGCCCCCATGCACATTCACTATAACGTCAAATTTATTATCAGTCTGGGTCAGTACCAATGGCTGACGTGCGATGACCTTTAGGGTCTCCAAACCAAAATAATCGTCGATTTCCCTTTTATTTATAGTAATATTCCCATCCCCTGGGATCAATCTTACTCTTGCAACGGATTTCTTTCTTCTGCCTGTTCCAAAGTATTGTACTTTTGCCAATTCCCTTTCCTCCTCTCTGTTTCCTTATATGTTCAAGGTCTCGGGCTGCTGTGCCTCGTGGTCATGATCGGGGCCTGCATACACCCGCAGTTTCTTTAGCATCTGCCTCCCTAAAGAGTTCTTGGGAAGCATCCCCTTTACTGCCTCGTGTATAGCTGCGGTAGGCCTCTTTTGCATCAGCTCGCGAAAGGGAATTTCCTTTAACCCGCCTGGATATTGGCTATGCCTGCGATATAGTTTCTGATCAGGCTTCTTGCCTGTCAGATGAATTTTCTCTGCGTTAACTATGATAACATGATCCCCGGTGTCTACGTGCGGGGTATATGTGGGTTTGTGCTTACCCCTTAAAATTTTGGCGACTTCAGAAGCTAATCTACCCAATGTTTTACCATCGGCGTCGACTACGTACCATTTACGCTCCACCTCTTGCGCCTTTGCCATGAAGGTTTTCATTCATTTCACTCCTAGTTCAAAATCAGATGTATTTCGAGATCCGGGGCTAGTGGATCGTAATTTACACCACATTATATTTTAATATAAGGCTAAAGGCCTGTCAAGAAAAACTTTGGGATTT
>JAAYSJ010000087.1 GCA_012518395.1 Clostridiales bacterium | reverse complement strand
TTTTTCATACTATAAGTATAAAGCATGATTAGTAGTTTGTCAATACTTTAACAAAATATTTTTTAAAAGAACCCTTTCCTTATTCAGCGGTACGGAAGACCCCTCCCTTTGGCATCAAATCATGTAGTTTTATACCCTTAGTCTGGGGATTATTCCTCAGCATGATTATAAACCACATGGATAAAACTATCCCTTTAAGAATACTAGATATACTAATAGCCCACCATACCCCATTTAAGCCCAGGGTCGTGGAAGATAGGATAAGAGCCGCCGGTATTCTGAAAGCGTTTAATAATACGCCGGTTAATGAGGGAGGCATAGTTTTCCCCAGCCCGTTAAAGGCACCGGCCGTTGTGGCCTCAAGACACATAAAAAGCTGTGAAAACCCAAGCACTTTAAGATATATCACCCCATAAGCTATGGTCTCTTCCTCAGGTACAAATACAGCAAAAATAGGCCTTCCCGCAAATATCAGGAGGCAGGTGGCCATTATCCCTATACCCGACATAATAGCCATCCCTGAAAAATAACCTTTGTAGACTCTGGTCCATTTCTTTGCACCGAAGTTTTGCCCTACAAAGGTACTCATGGCTGTTTGAAAACCACCGCCGGTCATCCAGGATATGGCCTCTATCTGAGAGCCTACCTGCTGTACTGCAATGGGAATGGGACCCCAGCGGGCAATTATCCTTGCGATAATCATGGCAAATACAGTAAACATACCGCTTTGTACCGCAACGGGTAACCCCAACTTAGTGATCCTGTTTATATGGCTCATATCAGGAGCCCCTAAAAGGTATAGATCCGAGAACAGCTTCGGTTCTCTAACGGCGGCAATGATAAAAACCAGGGTTACCACAGCCTGGGCCAATACCGTAGCGATAGCGGCTCCTGCCACCCCCATACGGGGGAAGGGGCCTATTCCGAGAATCATCAAAGGATCCAGGACCATATTTATAACCAGACCTATGGTGTTTATAATAAAAGGAGTTTTACTGTCCCCATAACCATTGAATATGGCGGAAAAGACTGGATTAATGCAATAAAATATCATTCCTAAAGATACAATCACCAAATATGTTATGGCATCGCCTATTATTTTTACATCTTTTAAATTAAAAAAACCTATAAGAGGATTTCGGAAAACTATCAATACCAGTCCATAAAGGGATGCAAGAAAAACCGTTATCTGTATACCGTGTCTTATATAGACTCTGGCTTCCTCCATATCACCTCTTCCCACAGATTGGGCTACCCCCACCTCTGCCCCGATTTTTGGTATGAGGATAAAGGCCATGGCAAGCCAGGTGAAAAAGCCTGCTGTCCCCACTGAGGCAACTGCACTGGAGCCTACCCTGCCCACCCAGATCATATCTGTCATACTATACGCCATTTCCACGAAAGATGTACCCATTATAGGAAGGGCCAGACGAAATAACGCCTTAAAAATACTTCCTTCTGTCAATTTGTTCGATTGTGTCATTTCTGAATCTGCTCCCTATATCCAATAAAATACTTTTTATCTGATCCAAGACAATACTCACATTATACAGTATAGAGCCGGGGAATTACAGCCGGAAATTATCCCCTAAAACACTGTACTGTTAAATATTAATTATTCATTAAATCCCATTTTACCCTTTTGACAATGAAATGCCGGGGACATATAATAATAACAAATATTGTAATATTTGTAGATACAACCCATGGGCTGGCCTGCATAATTAAAGGAGGGATCCTGTTATGAAAAGAACCAAATCCGTTGTTCTGATCTGCCTTACCATTCTTATCTTGATATTTGGGAGCTGTGGGAAATCCCCAAATTCCAGCAAGACCCCCATGGACACCAATCTTTCTGCCGACAACAACTCTACCCCATTCGATGAACACCCAGCAGATACCCAAAAGGATAAAGATAAGGATATAGACAACAACCTGACTGATAATCATCATGAGGAAGAAAACGATAATGGGGCTCCCCCTACACAAGACGAACCCCACAAAGCCCAGGATCCGGATACCCCCTTTGAAACAGAGCCCGAGGAATACTATGATACCGACGACAACTTAAGGCATTTGGTATTGGCAGACCTGGACGGCGACGGGAAAGAGGATATAATCCAAATCTTCTTTCCTTATGACCCTTATGGCAGTTTCTATGAATATACCCTGAAGATCAATGAATCAAAGGGCAATTTTTTCGGTGACCAGGTCGAGCCCCAATTTAACGTAGTGGATATAGTAAAAGGCGACGGATTTAAAGAGGTGGCTGTAAGTGAATACGGACCCAGTGATGATTATATGACCGCCTTCTACCATTATGACGGGAAGAATATCAAGCTCATCGGCGAAATACAAGGCTTCTATGGGGATTCCCCATGGGGCTTTACGGGAAACGTTCAGATCGATGGCACGGGGCTTATTAGGACCAGAACCAGGGGGCAAATAATGCAAACATGGTTCTACGACGACGAATACATGCTGGAAAAGGATCTCACCCTGAAAAACATCCCCAAAGATCTCTATCTTATGGATACCGAGGTCACTGTGCTTACCAAATTTACCCTGAGAAAGTCGAGAACGGATCATAGCGCCGGGATCACACTGAACCCCGGCGACAAAGTCGTCTTAAAGGAAACCGATAACAATAGGTGGTGTTCCGTCGTTAACAGCCAAGGGGAGGTTGGATGGTTCGAAATCCAAGGCTTCAATAGGATCAAAGATCTAAATTTGCCTGCTGAGGAGGTCTTCGACGGGTTATGCTTTGCCGATTGAGCCTGCCAGGATCTGCCCCATCCTTACACCCATAAGGGAAGCCATCATAAGCCCTCTGGTCCAGCCGCTGGCATCACCCAGGGAATAGAGGCCTTTGACACTGGTTTCAAATTCCTTGGAGATCTCTACCTTATTGCTATAGAACTTTACCTCCGGCCCGTATAAAAGGGTTTCCGTCCCCGCAAAGCCCGGCACTACGGTATTTAGGGCTTCTATAAAATTCAATATATTAGTCATGGCTCTGTAAGGCATGGCTGAAGTTAAATCCCCCGCCACAGCATCGGGAAGGGTCGGGACAACATTGGATCTGGATAATTCTTTTTGCCAGGTCCTTTTTCCATCTAATATATCCCCATACCTTTGCACCAATATTTTACCGTCCCCCAGCATATTCATCAGCTCCGCAACCTTGGTTCCGTACTTAATAGGCTCGTTGAAAGGATAGCTGAAATTGTGAGAGCTTAAAATAGCCAGATTGGTATTATTGGTTTTCCTATTCTTATACGAATGTCCGTTGACAACAGCCAAATTATTATCATAGTTTTCCTGGCTGACAAAGCCCCCGGGGTTTTGACAGAATGTTCTGACCTTATCCCTAAAGGGCAAAGGATAGCCGATAAGCTTTGATTCATAGAGGACATTATTGACCCTCTCCATAACTTCGTTTCTTACCTCTACTCTTACCCCTATATCCACTGTCCCCGCTTTATGGGATATATTATGCTTAACACAAAGATTTTTTAGCCAGTCAGCACCTTTTCTTCCGGCAGAGACAACCACGGTATCACAGTGAATTGATTCCTCGACAGCGGATCTTTTCCTTGCATCGGTCAATACCACCCCAGCAACCTTACCGTCTTCCACAATGATATCAACAGCCTTAGTATTAAACCTTATTTCAATTCCTCTGTCTATTAGATACTTTTCTATTTCACCATATATATATTGAGCTCTTTCTGTACCCAGGTGCCTTATAGGGCAATCCACCAGCTTCAATCCTGCCTCAATTGCTTTTCTTCTGATCTCCTTGATTTCCTGGTCGTCCTCTACACCTTCGACTCTTAAATCCGCTCCGAATTCAATATATATCTTATCAGTATACTCTATAAGCTCTCGGGCATATTCAAAACCTATAAGCTCCGGCAAGTCTCCGCCTACCTCGGGGCTTAAAGAGAGTTTCCCGTCGGAAAACGCTCCTGCCCCGGAAAATCCCGTGGTTATATCGCAAAAAGGTCTGCAGTTTATGCATTCTTTAGTGCGATCCTTGGGGCATCTTCTCTTTTCCATGGGTTTCCCCTGCTCTATCAATAATATCTTCTTTTCCGGGTTTATTCTGTTGAGTTCATAGGCAGTAAATATACCTGATGGTCCTGCTCCAACTATTATCAAATCGTATCCCATATCATTCTCCTAAAAAATATGTCTAATTTGGCCGCAAGTATTATACACTCAATAGCCCAGTTTTGCAAGAACAAAAAAAGACACAGGGGGACGGTTCTTCTGTGTTATTAATATTGTTTAGGTGCTACCTTTTTCTCACGATGGCAAAGCTCAATCCTGTTAACCTAGAGATCTGCCGTATTGAAAGCCCTTTTTCTTTAAGGATGGCTATGTTTTTCCTATACTTTTCTTTACCCATATCCCGGAAGTCATTAACATTTTCATTCTCACATAACGTTTTAATAAAAGCCTTAGCCTCAGCATCAAAGATCTTTCTGCTGTCAGAAATATCAAGGCAGCACGCGTCGTCTATCTCATTCATATGCTTTTTAAAGGGTTCCACGGATTTTCTGATATTTTCGCCAAAAAGTGATAGACCCAGCCCGGTATCTGTAATGCCATCAAGTGATAGATAATCTTTATAACTGCTCCACCTATATTCTGATACAGTTTTACACAATCCCGCCTTTACAGGATTTTGGTGTATATACTTTAAGACAGTAAAAAGGTAGGCAATATCATTAACGGGTTCACTTTTATATCTGTCCTGAAAGAGGTGGCCGGTTCTCTGGTATTTATTGTTATACCAATATACATATCGTGTCCCGATCCGCTTAATTATCTTAGGCAGTCCTTCCTTTTTCTCTTTAATTAAAAGATGCACATGATTCCCCATCAGGCAATAAGCCAGCAATTCAAATTCACTAATTTTCTTACAATCACCCAATTGATATAAAAACTTATTATTGTCCTCTTCGTCCTGAAAAATTGTCTGTTTATTGATGCCCCTCATCATAACATGATATATACCAGTATCACTTTTCTCTCTCGCTTTCCTTGGCATAACCCCACCCCCTTTCATCATTTTACCATTCAATTGGGATCATAGCAACACACAAGAACCGTCCCCCTGTGCGCCAATTCAATTGGAACCATAACAACACACGAGAACCGTCCCCTTGTGTCCCCCGTCCCCTTGTGCGAACGGCAACACAGAAGAACCGTCCCCCTGTGTTCTATTGACATTACTCCTAGAAGAAACTAGACTTATATATAGGATATAACGTATACAAATTTGATATCGCCGGGTGAGAAAATGATAAAAAAACTTTTACTCCTCAGTCTTATACTTTGCATCGTCCTAGCACCCCTCGGAATGACAGCCTATGGTTCATCCATTGCCAACTTGGGTTTTGTCGAAACAGATCTTATCCTTATGCCCGATGGCAATACCATAATATCCTACACAGTGCGCTACAACATAGTACCTGGTCAAACTATGCTGGCTTTTACCATCTCCGGGTTTGATAATCTGGACCCCGTCTTTGATTATGATAACGCATGGGTCATTACAGACGACAATACACCCCACGATATCGATATAATCGACTTAGGCGGTGGTGATTGGGATATTATTAACGCAGGGGAACAGCGCCTGGGGGGAGAATATCTTACATACAAATTCCGCTTTACCGCTAACTTAGCCGATGCAGGATACTTAGCAGATACCGTGTCTGATGAGGGCTTGGATCTAACAGTTCTTAACTGGGCACCCAGCCAATGGGATGAGCCCATGGAACATTACACCATAAGAATCAATTATCCTTTGGAATATACAGGTGAAACTGATTCCAGGGAAGACGTTGAAGCTTTTTTGCTGAATAATAATTTTGCCACGGAAGAATGGATGAATGAAGAATACCTAATTGATTACAGGGTAGAAAATATTGAGGATATAAACCGGATACAGGTAGTTCTTCACAAGGAGGATATCCCGGCGAATTATCAATTTCAGGTACAACAGTATATTTCGGGTAACATCTTCGAATTTACAAGTCATAATCAGAACCAGCCCGGTATAGATGATAAACCAGATTATGATTGGGATAATGAGAAACCCAATTACAGCTGGGCTGAAGAGCCAAAGGGCAACTGGTTTGATCGCACCGGCGGTATGGGCAGCAGAATAGCTTTATTTGGAGGATTTGCGCTCCTGTTTATTATAGCTATCCTATTCGTGGGCAAAAAACACAAATCTATGGTCAAAGCCCAAGCGGGGCTTAACGAGATCCAATGGGCAAGGGATGATTGGGAGCCGCCAAAACTGGAGATAGCGTCGTTTCGAAAGGATGGCACCATAGCCGAAAACCTTGATAGCTTAGAGGCCGCCCTTTTTATGGGCATGCCCTATAAGACTATCCTGTCAGCCATCCTGTCCAAACTTATTGATCAGGGCTATCTTGAGGAGATATCTTTAGATCCATTGGTCGTGCGCAGAATAGAAGGGAAAACACCCGAAGTCAACATGAACGTATATGAAAAAATGATGTATGACGCATCTTCAGATGGAGTTTTTGACGAATGGGAAATAGAAGGTATCCTAAAGAAGATGATCGATAATGTACAGGACAAATCCTGGGACTGCGATGTAAAAGCCACACAAAAATATTATAGGGACAAAATAAAAGAGGTGGCCAAAGACGCAGCGGCTGCAGGCAGGACACAGCAGTCGGGGGATCCAAATGAATATAATCAGACCACTCAGGATGACAGGGATGTTTATGGTTATGAAGATGAGGGCATGAGCCTTTGGCCCTATTGGTATTACCGAACCGGGGGTATGTATTATCGCAACTATGACAGGGATTTTGACAGATATCAGAAGCCCATGGTGGTGAATACAAATAATCTGAATCTCAACAGGATCGTAGATTCAGACACTGGGAAGTTTGCCTGCCATTCCGCTTGCCATGATGCTTGTCACTCGGCATGCCATGATGCTTGTCACTCTGCATGTCATTCAGCTTGCCATTCGGCCTGCCATTCCGCTTGCCATTCGGCCTGTGTAAGCGGGGGTGCCCGATGAAAAAACATAGACTTTCTTGGATCGATGAATTTATTGGCCGGATCAAACCCTATGTTTATATGAGACTTAAGGATAATGTATTGATTCGGATGCCCAATGAAGCCTTTAAATTAAATACAACAGGAGCCCGGGTAATCCACCATATATTAGGTGGTGGCTCGGTTTTAGATTTTTTAAAGGCTCGAAAGGATTTCCCTGAAACTGAAAGCCAGCTTGAAAGGTTTTTTGTAGATTTCTCTCTAGTGTGGAATGATGATATCTGTGAAAATTATGATACCCCTGCTATACATAGAACGGAATTTAGCCTGGGCTATATAGAGTTCCCTGTTCTTTCGGAAGTAGCCCTAACCTACGTTTGCAATATAAAGTGCAAATTCTGCTATGGCGGATGTACGCCAACGGATAGCGGCAGAGTGCTGGATTTGGATGGGTTTAAGAAGGTGCTTGATAAGATCCGTTATGAGGCAGAGGTTCCTAGTGTTTCCTTCACGGGTGGGGAGCCTACAGTAAGCAAGGATCTTCCCGAGCTTGTGAGATATGCATCAAAAAATAATGGTATGAGGGTCAATCTTATTACCAACGGTACCCTGATTACTCCCAAGCTGGCTAAGGGGCTGAGGGAAGCTGGATTATCCTCTGCTCAGGTCAGCATAGAAGCACCCACAGCTGATGCCCACGATTCCATCACAGGGGTACCCGGTTCCCATGCAGCCTCTATAAGGGGCCTGCAGGCCTTGGCTGCCGAAGGGGTCACAGTACACCCACACTTTACCATATGCAGCTTAAACCGGGATTATATAATGGATTATCCCGCCTTTGCCAAGGAAATCGGTGTTGAAAGATTTTCCGCCAACCTGATCATTCCAGCAGGACGTGGAGATGATAAGAGCCTGCAGGTAAGCTATACTGAAATAGGCGGGATGGTTATAGATTTGAAATCTATGGCTCAGTCTACTGGGGTTGAATTTATGTGGTATTCTCCCACCCCGGTATGCCTGTTTAACCCCATAACATCAGGCTTTGGCAATAAGGGTTGCAGCGCCTGCGAAGGACTTTTATCCCTTGATCCACAGGGTAATGTGCTGCCCTGCTCCAGCTGGTCCGAGCCTATAGGGAATATCTTAGAGGAAGGTTTTCATGCTGTTTGGAGTAAAAAACGTTCCCAATGGATTCGGGCTAAAGAGTCTGCTCCCGATGAATGTAAAGCATGTAAGGATTTTGCCCTGTGTCAAGGGGCTTGCCCATTATACTTTAATGTACATGGTGTAGATGAACTGCATAGATCATGGCTTTCTATGAGCCTGACGGAAAAGGAGGTCATTTAGAATGGAAAACATCTCTATACCTGGTTTCCCACCGCCGGAGAAGCAAGATGCAGTAAAATTCCTAACCTTTAAAAAGCTGCCTTATTCAAAGAGGATCCTGTTATTCGTAGTTTTGCTTTTTGTGGGTTTTATCTTTCAGATCATTACTATGAAGAGTTGGCCGGGAATCCCCTTTCTTATTATTGCTTCTATTTTGAACCTTGTAAAAGGTTATGATAGCAGAGCGAATCTTAACGCCTTTAATAGTGGAAGCGCCTGGACAGAAGTGGATATGAATCGTATTGAGAAGATTCAGCACCTTGACCGCAGGCTGACAAAATGGGATAAGGACGGCTTGGATATAAGCAATGCCCAAGGTGCATTTATGTTTATACTTGCACTTGTAGCCACCATCGTTCTTTCTGTAGCGTTATCCTTCCTGACCTATGGTTCCCCTGCCGGTTCCATATTTTTTGTTGATGTCTTGATTTTGATCTTCCCCCTTTGGTTCAATGGAATAAAAAGGGTCCTGAGGCAGAACAAGCTGAAGATTAAGATCGCTACGATAACATATCTTCATAACTATTTTAGCCGGATAAGAAACCAGAATATGCAATTTAAACCTTCTCTTTTATTGGCACAAGATAAGACAGGAAAGAGCATTCCCACCGATGTAAAATTCTCAATTACTTTTGACAATATGCCCAGAGATTTTTATGGGGTTCAATCCCAGATAAACTTAAATGAAGTCCAGGGCAACACCTATCCCTATTTCTATTGTGTTATACCGGCAAAGCGGGGCTTTGGTCTTGAAAGCTATGTACGCTATATTGAACGCACAAGAAAGATCACTGTGGAATTTCAGCAGGATATGGAGTCTGAGGTAATAGTTATCAGGCAGACTACAACGAAGACCTCCGGATACCATACAAACTATAAGAGCTGCGAAAACATACTTCAAACAGCTATTGTGGCTGCACAGAATATTCTGGCTGCCAAAAAATAATAGGGGAAACAAATAGGCGTACCAAGGGATGTACAGGAAGGCACAACAGTGTATGGGTTCC
>JAAYSJ010000006.1 GCA_012518395.1 Clostridiales bacterium | reverse complement strand
TTGGGCGCCTATGCAAATAGGCGCGACGTTAAATGTGGTAGGGAACGACCCCCGTGTCGTTCCGCCAATATAAACGATACTGGAACCCGGAACGACACAGGGGTCGTTCCCTACGTTTTCGCCTTTTTCTACTAATAGGGCATAACTAATTTATATCCATTATGTTCACCTCTACTCTAGAATACACTTATGCGTTTCAAAAAATAATCCACGCTCCGTAGACAAAACGTTGCGTGGATTATTTGAAAGACTAATTGTTAAAAAATCAATATATCATCACTTTTTACAACGGCGATTTCTTTGCCGTTTTCTTTTATGATTCTTACCTCCATGTTAATCCCCTATTCAATTATCACGAACACCCTGTGGTAGCACCGCATTCTTCACAGACCTTGCAGGTGCCGTTCTTACGAAGCCTGATGCTACCGCAGTTGGCGCAGACCTCGCCGTAGATACGCTCGCCCTTGTCCACATTATCCGGGTCTGGGTTATTGTGAACCGGATTGTCCGATAAAAACGTATCCGTCGAGGCGGTAAAGAAGTCATCTACCGCTAACACCGTGTGATCCTCCTGAGGCTTTACCTCGCATCTGGTGAAATCCCCAAGCTCGGTGTCTATTATTTTGCTAATTAAATCCGATATGGACGAAGCATGCTTTATATAGGGATGGCGACTGACAAAACCCGATGGCTCGTACTGCTGACCTCTTAGCATCCTGGATATTTCCTTGGGCGGGATATTGTATTGAAGCATATTGGAGATAGCCTTGGATAATGAGGCTAAAAGCCCCTTGACCACTGTGCCTTCCTTGTCCGTGGAGATAAACAGCTCTGCGATCCTGCCGTCGGGGTAGAAGTTCACCGTCACATATAGCTCTATATCCCCTATCTTTGCACCGTGGGTAAAGCCTGGTCTTCTCCCTTTAGCTTTTTTGCGAATAGCTACTCCTTCTTCTCTGGTCTTTGCCAGCTCTAGCAGCTCCTGGTAAGTCATATCCTCCAATTCTTTATCCCCGTTTTGATCTAGGGAAGATGTAAGGGGCTGACTGGCCTTTGAACCGTCCCTATATATCGCTATGGCCTTGGTTCCTGTAGCATAAGCCAATAGATGTATCTTTTCTATATCCTCTTTAGTAGCTGAATTGGGTAAATTTACCGTCTTGGAAACGGAACCAGACAGTAGAGGGGTCACCGCTGAAACCATAAGCACATGACCCTGGGGAGAAATAACCCGCTCCCCGGTGCCGCATTTACCGGCAGTATCAAATATGGCGTAGTGTTCCTTCTTTAGATGGGGGGCTCCCTCTATCTTTCCGTCCATGATAAAGCCGTTATCATCCTTTTGAAGGATATAACCTATTATTTCATCTGTCTGATCTTCTGTATAACCCAACCTTTTTAAGGCAACCTCAATGATAGGATTGACCATGACCATAGAAGCCCCGCCGGCCAGCTTTTTGTATATCACATGGGCGTAGAAGGGTTCTATGGAGGTAGCGCCACAATCCATAGCAAAGGATATGGTGCCGGTAGGCGCCACTACGCTTACCTGGGCATTTCGGTAACCGTTTTCATTACCGCTTTCATAGGCCAGGTTCCAGACCTTTATAAGGTTCTTGCTTAAATTTTCCCACCCAAGTTCTTTCAGTGTATCATGATCCACTTCCATAGGCTTATAGCTTAAGCCCTCGTAATCGTCATCCCTTGCACCGGCCACCCTGCCATGATTACGAATAACCCGCAACATATGCTGGGCATTTATATCATACTTTTCAAAAGGACCCAATTTCTGTGCCATCAACGAGGACACATAGTACGAGTATCCCGTCAGAATACCCACGATGGATGCTGCCATGGTTCTGGCTTCCTTGGAATCATAAGGATATCCGCAAGCCATAATGAGAGAAGCCAGGTTTGCAGGCCCAAGCCCTGTAGTTCTAAAAAGATGGGTCTTTCTGGCTATATGGGTGGTCGGGAACTGCCCCCAATGTATTGAAGCCTCCAGAACCATCTGCACCAAGGCTATAGTATGTAAAAAGTCTTCCACCTTAAAGGTACCCGTTTCTGGGTCAAAAAAGTAATAAAGATTTATGGATGCCAGGTTACAGGCGGTATCGTCTAAAAACGCATACTCGCAACAGGGGTTGGTTGCATTTATCTGGTTATGCTTTGCCCATAATTCTCCATCTTCCCCGGCAGGACAGGTATGCCATTCATTAAACCTGCCATGAAATTGCAGGCCAGGATCTGCGCAGGAGTAGGCCGACTCATTTATAGCGTCCCAAAGCTCTTTTACCTTGAGCTCCTTGTTAACGCTATCGTCAACCCGCCCCTTTAGGGTAATAGCCCCATCAGGGTCTTTTTCAAGATTCATGATTTTTTCCATAGTCTCATCATAAAGACGGATGGAATTATTACTGTTTTGACCTGAAACCGTATTATAGGCTTCGCCGTTAAAGTCAGTATCGTAGCCCATCTTCCCTAAGGCCCGAACCTTATCTTCCTCCAGACGTTTCCAGTTTATAAAATCCATAATGTCCGGATGATCGTCATCTACGATAACCATTTTTGCTGCACGACGGGTGGTTCCGCCGGATTTTATAGCGCCTGCATTTCTGTCAAGTCCTTTCAAAAAGCTTAAAAGCCCTGATGAGACCCCGCCGCCGGATAATTTTTCCCCTTCTGCCCGGAGAGTGGAAAAGTTAGTACCGGTACCGGAACCGCCCTTAAAGAGCCTGGTCTCCGTAACATATTGTTCCGATATGGACTGCTCCCCCATGAGCTTATCCTGAATAGAGACGATAAAACAGGCCGAAGCCTGAGTCCTTTCGTAACGATCTTTGCTGCCTACCACTTCCCCCTTGACAGGATCGTAGTAATACAGACCATTTTGACCCCCGCTTATACCATAGGCCAATTTTAGGCCTGTATTAAACCATTGGGGTGAATTAGGAGCCCATGCCTGGGATAACAATAGGTAGGCCAGTTCGTCATAGAGAATTCGTCTTTGTTCGTCTGTATCTAAAAGGCCTTCGTCCATTAAAGCCCCGACCCAGAACGATACCATGCGGTTTACAACCTCCCGCATGCTTACCTCCCGGCCTGCCTCCGTCTTTAGGCCTACCTTTCTAAAATAATGACTTGCAATAATATCACAAGCATTTTGTGAATAATGGATGGGAAATTCCAAATCCTTCAGATCGTATATAGTTTGATTGGTTCTGTAGTCCTTTAATACTACGTCAACCTTCTTCCATTCAAAGAGATCATATACTGTCTTGCTGCTGTCGGTTTCCAATTCTTTGGTAAACCTTCTTACTATGAGATCTTCTACTCTGCCCATAACGCCCTCCTCGAATAATGCTGTGTCCTAAGGCAAATACCCTTGCATAAGTAATAATGGTAAAGCACTCTATATGGTGTGCTTTACCATTATACTATACTAATTATTGTATGTAAACCCAAAAATATAAGTATTTATTCCTTTATGACCCTAAGGTTTTAACCACCTTTTCAGCCAGTCATAAGCCTTAGCCCCAGAAATCTCATGTTCTCCTTCAAAAAAATCTGAATCTATTTTTTCCTCTTCACCCAAAAACCTATAGACCCCCTTTATTCTTTCGTAGGCAATTTTAGCAGTTTCAATTGGAAAAATAGGATCCTCAGTGCCAGACTCCACCAGTAGAGGCCTTGGGGCTATAAGCCCCAAAAGATCCGGCATCTCTGCATGGTTGACAATTCCGGGGATAAAGTTATCCACACAATGAAAAATGGACATAACACTATCTAGAAAAGTATTAGTATATCCGCTCAATACTACAGCCTTGATCCTGTCATCCAAGGCTGTAGCAAAACCACATACTAAGGCACCACCGGAAATCCCCATAATGCCGATCCTGTCCACATCCACATCTTCCCTGGTCTCCAGATAATCTATAGTTCGCAACACATCATAGGTCCTATGACCGGCCATAGTCTTGCCCAACATTAAAAGATAGGTGGAAATCATATGACAGGAATTCTCCTCGGCTGCCTTATCCTTGTCTGCATCTAACCGCCTGTCCCCAAAACCTAATAGATCGGGGGCTATTACTATAAACCCTCTTTTTACTAACTCCACTGCAAAGTTTTTCTGATAACCCGGATCCTGGTAATTATCACTGCCGTCAGGGTTCAAGCCTACAATTTCCTTAGAGCCATAACCATGACCGTGGCAGGCTATTATTGCTGGTAATCTCGTGGTAATATTCTTTGGTTTCAATATATAAGCCGGCATAGAAAGGTTTT
>JAAYSJ010000086.1 GCA_012518395.1 Clostridiales bacterium | reverse complement strand
CACAGATAGGAACCACCAAAATTGGGGCATAGCCAGTGGAAAAGAACGTCAAACAAGAGGTGGCAGGTTTGAATTGTGGAATTAGCTGAAGATGGATTTATAGGGAAAGGGCCGAAGAGCCCTTTTCGTGACTTATTTTTAAAAACAGGAGTGCAGTAGTGGGAGTCGGGGATATCTCGACTATTTTTTATGGAAAAAAGGGGAAAAGTTATTGACATATGCCACAAATAGAATATAATAAAGATGATGGCATATGTCACAAACTAAAAGGAGGTGAATCGCATGCCAAGAAGGGATGGAACTGGTCCAATGGGTGCTGGAGCTATGTGTGGAAGAGGTTTGGGACCTTGTGCTGGTGACCATGCAGTAAATTATGGACATGGTATCGGAATCGGATTAGGTCTTGGACTTGCCCGCAGACGCGGTTTCGGGAGATGCTTTTCATTTTACCAAGCCTCCTCTAAAAATCAAAAGGAGTTGCTAAAGGAACAGAGAACTATACTGAAAGACCAACTCGAAGCCATCGATAAAAAGTTAGAGAATCTGTAAAGGGTATCAGAGGTAACCGGAGGACGCTCTGGTTATCTCTGAAAGGCACATGCGGATTGTGATGTGGATGCACCTAACCTGCATCTAATAACCGAGTGGAATGCTGAACCAGTAAAGACAGACTATTACGGGTTGCCAAAAGCGGGGATAAATGAAGATTTAGGCAAGATACCCCTTGACTCTCTGGCAGTAAAAGCTATAAATAATGGTCAAACCATTGTAGACATAGACTCTACATCAGGAGCAGCGGTTAACAGGATTTATCACAAGACTATGTAACTACTTTTTGAAAAAGGAGCATGAATATGAGCGAAAATTGTAATCAAAGCTGTAGCAGTTGTTCAGATGACTGCTCAGAAAGACAAGAACAAAAAACGGACTTCTCAGAAAAACTACACGAGATGAGTAGTGTAAAAAAGGTCATTGGTGTTGTTAGTGGCAAAGGAGGAGTCGGCAAATCACTTGTTACTTCTATGCTTGCAGTTACCATGAATAGAATGGGCTATCATACGGCTATTTTGGATGCTGATGTTACTGGTCCTTCTATCCCAAAAGCCTTTGGTATCAGGGAGAAAGCCACAGGCAGTGAATCTGGAATATTTCCGGTTAAAACCATGACTGGCATTGATATTATGTCTATTAATTTGCTTTTAGAAAATGATACTGATCCAGTTGTATGGAGGGGTCCGATTATTGCCGGCACAGTAAAGCAGTTTTGGACAGATGTTATCTGGAATGATGTGGATTTTATGTTCATTGATATGCCACCAGGCACTGGAGATGTTCCCCTTACGGTATTTCAATCCATTGCTATTGATGGGATTATCGTTGTGACATCTCCCCAGGAACTTGTATCCATGATTGTATCAAAGGCTGTTCGGATGGCTGAGATGATGAATATACCAATTATCGGTCTGGTGGAAAACATGTCTTATTTTAGATGTCCTGATAACGGCAAGGACTATCAGATATTTGGTGAAAGCCACATTGAAGAAATTGCTGATAAACATAATTTAAAGGTTCTTGCCAAGCTACCTATAGACCCAAAAATTTCAGCTGCATGTGATAAGGGTATTATAGAGCTTTTCGATGGCGATTGGCTTGAGGCGGTTGCAGAAACATTAGAAAAATGAAGGAAAACTAAAATGATGAAAATCGCTGTCATAATCTTGTCATAAACATCAACATCATGATGAATGCGGCGTATAATGTGATTTTTGCCGGCAAACTCTCATACATACACAGCTTATAGAGTAATAAATAGCTCCTCATCACTGATCTTTATAAAACTGTGATGAGGAGTATTTTTGCTTTGTAAATCTTAAGCTAAAGTACCTGCATCCTACCGATACTAGTCAGGACTATGGGTGCTAGCTATAGATTAACTTAATCTATAATAGGAAGGAAACTAACCCTAAAAGTATCCCTACTCCTCCAATTGCATACCCAATAGCAAGGCGCTTTTTAAACCTAATATGGATATTATCAATCTCTGCACAGAGCTTATCTTTGTCCTCCCATAATTCATT
>JAAYSJ010000085.1 GCA_012518395.1 Clostridiales bacterium | reverse complement strand
TCTTTCCAGAAATCTCATCAATATTATCGAAAATATTTTCCATAGTTTTATACTGACTGAGAAGTTTCTGAGCTGTCTTTTTACCGACGCCTGGCACCCCGGGAATATTGTCAGAGCTGTCACCCATAAGACCCTTTAAATCAATTATTTGGAAGGGGGTTAGCCCATATACTGACTTCACCTCTTTTGGATCAAATATATGCATATCGGTAGTACCCCTGCGGTTTAGAAGTACAGTTACGTTATCAGATACTAACTGCATAGTATCCCTATCACCTGTAACGATGTAAGCCCTCAAACCCTCTTCCTCGGCAATCCGAGCAAAACTGCCTAAAATATCATCGGCTTCAAAGCCTTCTCTTTGGAAAACGGGGATATCCATAGTTCTTAGCAACTTTCTAAGTAGTACAAACTGGGGCAATAACTCCTCCGGTGCTTTCTGCCGCTTACCCTTATAATCTTCATATAGTTCATGCCTAAAGGTTGGTCCCTTCATATCAAAGGCTACACCTATGTAATCCGGTTTATACTCATCTATCAAGTTAAATAACATATTAATAAAACCAAATATAGCGTTAGTAAAAACGCCTTTGCTGGTAGTTAACAAGCGTATACCATAAAACGCCCTATACATCAAACTATTTCCGTCAATAACCATTATCTTTTTCTTATCCATATTATAATTCCCCTTAAGTGTTTGGATTTGCCAAATAGCCCCTTAATTATTGCAAATCTCACCCTATCAATAAACCCAACGCAGTATGCGTTATATAACCAATATCACGACTTTATCATATCATAATGGTATTTTCAATCACAGCATTTTTCCATATTTTTATCAATGCAATATTGTTACGAATATGTTAAAATATATTACAAATTCAATACAAACTTATCACAAATCTGGAATTTGGGAGGAATATCAGTGAAAAAATCTATAGTAGTATGCACCTTGGCATTAACATTATTTATAGGGATCTTGTCTACACCGGCCGCTGCCTTTACCGGCACACATTATGGTCATAGGTATCATGGCTATTACAATCAGTCTAATTACTTTGGCACTGTAAATGGATATAGGGTAGTTCCTACGTTCTGGGATAACGGATCAGGTGTAATACTTAGATTCAATAACCTGTATGGTAATTCCTATAACTATAGAGTATATCAAAATACACCTGTGCAACCCGCCCCTGCTCCCCAACCCCAGCAGCCTGTACAAACGCCTAATCCGCAGCCCCAGCAGCCTGCGCCAGCACCTGCTCCACAGCCCCAACCCGCACCTGCACCACAGGGCATAGGCACCCAGCAGTCCCAAATGCTGAATATGGTAAATCAGGAAAGAACAAAGGCTGGGCTGCAGCCCCTGGCTTGGGACGGAAATCTGACCGTTGTAGCCCAGGCAAAGGCTAAAGATATGTCGGATAATAATTATTTTGACCACAAATCGCCTACCTACGGCAGCCCCTTCGAGATGATGAAAAACTTTGGTATCACCTACAGGGCAGCTGGGGAGAACTTAGCTGGGTCAGGTAGCGTTGATAGAGCCCATCTTGGGCTTATGAATTCTGAAGGACATAGAAAAAATATCCTAAATCCAAATTTCACCCATATTGGAATCGGGGTTGAGAAAAGCACCAGATATGGATATGTCTATGTTCAAATGTTTATCAGCAAATAATCAATCTTAGCGCTAAGGAAACCATAGAATCCGATATTTACGCAAAGGCGATGATACTTTGTATCATCGCCTTTAATTTCGATTCTTTTATACCACCTGAACATATCAATCGATGCCATGGAAAGCGCTTTGATTATGAAATAAAATAATCTCAGTAGGCAAATTATTTTATTTGATAGAACACGGTTACGTTAGCCTGAATCTCCAGCTCCCCGACTGCTATGGGAACGCTTCTACTTTGCTCAGCCTCCATGGCCATATCATAGTTTCCGGGTGCCCTGGGATAATAATCCGGGGTAGTGCCCTCTACCATATTTAAAAGCCTTATAATCGACACCCCAGCCTTATTACTCATGGTCTCAGCTTTACCCTTGGCATCTTCAATAGCCTTTTCCAGAGCATCCTTATATGCAGTTTCAGTATCCTCGATTCCAAAGCTAATACCATAGGACATATTTGCTCCTGCTTCAGATATCCCATCCAAGACATCGCCCACCGACTCAACCTTCCGAAGGGTAACCGTCACCATATTTTCTACTTCATATCCCTCTAGAGTCTCTTTATTATCATAATAGTTGTATCTTGGCCAGATATTATAGGCAGATGTTTGTATATCCTTCTCCTCTATTTTTAGGGCCTTCAGCTTTGTCATAACCTTCTCCATAATTTTCTTGTTTTCCTCTTGGGCTACTTTAGCATCCTTATTTATTGTTCTCACTCCAACATTCAGGTATGCTATATCGGGCTTTATACTGACCTTGCCCAACCCGGTTACCTTAAGGGTATCCACCTCCTTATCGGCCTCAGTTGTGCCTGTGCCTGGGCTTGCGCTTACGGTGCCCCTGGTAGTTAAGACCCCTATCAATGCTGCAATACACACTAAGGCCAAAACTCCTATTAACCCATATAGCATTTTTTTATTATCCATCATTGCCCTCCCTCTTATTTCTATTTTTTCGTGATCTCACCCATAGCGCCCATACAATCCATATGATTGGGGCTATTATAGCTAAATAGGGAAGTGCTGCTACCAGAAATACTGTCAATCCTTCAAAAAACTTCCCTAAGCTCTTTAAGGAGCCCTTAAAAGCATCGGCAATCCTGTCACCCAAGGTTTCCGGATCCGGCTCATCAGTTTTTATCTCCTTGACCTCATAAATATCCAAGCTGACCCGTGACAAACTCACCATGCTATCCAGGCTTTTCAGCGTCCCTGTATAGTTTTCAATATCGTACCTTACTCTGGCCAATTCCCCTTCAAGTTCTATTATATCCTGCAATAATTCAGCCTTTTTCAGTATGCTAAGGAGTCTTTCCTCCTGTATAGTAAGGGATTTTATCCTGGCCTGAACATCAAAATATTGCCCCGTTACGTCCTCCCCGCCTATTTCCTTGGTTATAAGATTGCCTAGCTCTCCTACCTCGTTTATAAACTGCTCAAATTTCTTGCTGGGTATCCTTATCTCATAATGGGCCTGCCTATCCGGAGAACTGCTCTTTTCTGCCCTAGGCACCCCGCTGGTGCTTGAAGATTCAATATAACCACCCATCATAGCTACTTTTCCCTGAAGATTATTGTTTAATTTATCAAATTCCAAGGTCTCAATGCCAAGGTAAGCGGATTTTATAATCTTCCTATCAATGGCCAGGGCCTCTCCCGCAGCTGAATCAAAAGCAGCGCTGTCACTGCTTGATCCACCCGTAAATCCACTCTCCTTATTCTCTGCTGCCGGCTCCTCAAAAAATCCGTCCATTCCCGCATCATAAGCCTCTTCCGGTGACATCCCCGGGACCATATCTGCCTTTGATGCCTGAGGTGCTTGGGGAGCTGCCGATTTAGAGCCCCCCAATAGGAGGGAGCTTATAGTACCGACACCTATAACCACTACCAGCAGAGCCGCCGCTACCCCTATCCCTATGCGTAAACCTCGTTTATTCTTAAACACCTTGACCTCCTCCTTTACATATATCTTCTGCCATAGCCTTTCGTGGAATCCTTCAGGCAATTCTAAGGGTTCCACTCCGCTGCAATATCCTTGAATTTCCTTGATAGATTTAAAAAGGTTACTGCAATTAGGGCATCTGTCCAGGTGAAACTGGATGCTCTCCCTGTCTTGTATATCCAATTCACCATCTATACAGTCGGATAGTCTGTTCTTTACCCTTCTACAGTTCACCTCTTCACCCCTTTGCGGTGTCCTTCTATATGTATTGACGAAGGAAAGGCTATAAAGTTGCAAAAAAAATTCCTGTCTGAAGTTAGACAGGAATTTCTATCACTCTTTGTTTGCTGTAAGGATGAAATGCCGCGTAGATCGGCCTGAAGTGTTCGTCAAACAATGCCGTTCCATGATGCAGATAGCTCCCTTTTATATAATACCTTAAATCAGTAATAATCGCTTTATGGTTTTCCCCGTCCTTAAGCCACTGAATATGATAATGGGGAGAAAAATCCTCAAAAAATCTGCCGATTCCCGTAGCCATTACCAAATCATCCAAGCCGGCAAGATTGCGATGGAAACGATCCCTGACTTCAATATCCCCCTTAAGAATATTTACATAACCCGTTACGATTTTACTTTCTTTATATAAAATAAAATCCCATTTAAACAACCTCAGCATTGAGGGCATAACAACGATCCGTTGACCTTCTTCCAGGTCGAAATGTCTGATTAGGCTCCTGTACACACTTCTCTTTAACATCCACCTCATTATAATATAAAAGAAAAAAGAGACTATACTGACAGCTATCCGTAATTTATGCCCACCTTGGGATAGGAATATTATCCCCGATGCTATCAGTAAAGCCGGGTCGAAAATCAACAACAGCCCTGATTCTATTTTCTTTTTATTATAGGGCCATAGAATATTTGCACCATATGCATTAAAAATATCCAGCCCTATATGGAGCATATAACCCCCGAAAGTCCATGCAAAGATGCTCCAGAAAGCAAATCCATGAAACAGCATCTGCAAAATGCCTGAGATAATCAAAGATATTATAGCGCCCACTACTACAGAATGGGAAGGCCCCCTATGGTGTTTGAGGTAAGTATAGTCACCCCTCAATTGGTAAATTATATCCCCGTCCGGTATCACTGAACCGATGAGGCTGCCTATGGCCAATGGGTTATTGATGATACCCGGTTCACCGCTTAGGCTCCCTAAAGCCAAACCTACTGCTGTATGTGTAAAAAGATCCATATAACCGCCTTCTTGTTTACATAATATATTTCTAAAGCACATGACGATTATAACATGGTATCATGGAGGGTGGCAATAGATTTATTATTAATAAATGTTGCATTTCATTTTCGATTATGCTATTATTACAAATCAGGAACTGTAATATGTTTTTATTTATGCCGGTGTGATGGAATTGGCAGACGTGCGGGATTCAAAATCCCGTGGTAGCAATACCGTGTCGGTTCGACTCCGACCACCGGCACCAAT
>JAAYSJ010000084.1 GCA_012518395.1 Clostridiales bacterium | reverse complement strand
GAAGTTTTGTTATACGGTATCCAATATTATAAGAACATCTTAATGGGCTAATAGCCGGGCGGTCGAAGACCGCCCCTACAAAGGCATATTTTGAAAGCGGACAACAATCCAGCGGCCGAAGATCGCCTCTACAATGGGGAAAGAAATCATGTCATAAAAAAAACAATAAAATGCAAAAAACCCTTGACATTGGAAATTCACTATGATAGTATTTTAAATTGCACTAATATGAACATTTCTAATGATTGGTGGTAAATTATATTACAATATGGATAAAAAAAGTTATTGTTTGATAAAGAAGGTTAAAGTATATTTATTATGGTAATAATAGATAATAATGCTCCTTGGCGTTTTTGCCCAATGGGTTTTGGGTCAAGGGGCTTTTGATTTTTAGAGGCTATCAATTCTAAGGGGTGAAGTATTACATGGTACATTCAGTTAAGATGGGAAAAAAGACTCGCATGAGTTACTCTAGGATTGACGAAGTTCTGGAAATGCCTAATCTTATAGAAGTGCAGAAGCGTTCATACAATTGGTTTCTGGAAGAAGGCCTTCGGGAGGTGTTTAAAGACATTTCCCCCATCACAGACTACACCGAAAATCTGGTTCTCGAGTTTGTGAACTACTGGCTAAACGACAGCCCAAAATACAGCGTAGACGACTGCAAGGAGAGAGACGTTACCTATGCGGTACCCATGAAAGTCCAGGTCAGGCTTATCAATCGGGGAACCATGGAGGTAAAGGAGCAGGAGGTCTTCATGGGTGATTTCCCCTTGATGACCGACCAGGGAACCTTTATTATTAACGGAGCTGAAAGGGTCATTGTCAGTCAGCTGGTGCGCTCTCCGGGTATTTACTATTCATATACCATAGATAAGACTGGAAAGAACTTATATTCAGCGACAGTTATTCCAAACAGGGGTACCTGGCTGGAATATGAAACAGATTCAAATGAGATTTTATATGTCAGGGTGGATCGCACCCGCAAACTCCCCATAACTGTTTTGCTTAGGGCTTTGGGTTTTGGAACCGATGCCCAAATCAAGGATCTTATGGGTGAGGACGAAAGAATATTAAAGACATTAGACAAGGATAATACCACATCGGCCGAGGAAGGTCTCCTGGAGGTTTACAAACGGTTAAGACCCGGTGAACCCCCTACCCTGGATAGCGCCAGACAGCTGTTCAATTCCCTTTTCTTCGATGCCAGGCGCTATGATCTGGCCCGGTTTGGGAGATATAAGTTCAACAAAAAGTTGTCCTTAGCGCCCAGAATTTCCGGCAGGATCTGCTTTGAGGATATAATCAATAAAGATACCGGCGAGATATTGGCCCAGGCAGGGGAAAGGATTAGCCTTGAAAAGGCTTGGGAGATCCAAAACTCCGGCATAAACAAGGTCGTAGTTCGTTTAGATGAGGATAAAACCGCCACAGTTTTAGGGAATCATTTTGTCGATGCCAAGGAGCATTTGGATTTTGATCCCGAAGAAGTGGGTATAAATGAACATGTACACTACCCTGTATTGATGGAAATAATAGAGCAAAATCCTGAAGAAAAAGCCCTTAGGGAGGCGTTAAAAGAGAACCTTAACAGGCTCATCCCTAAGCATATTCTAGTAGAAGATATTGTTGCATCCATAAACTATATCGTATATCTCCTTCACGATGTAGGGCATGTGGATGATATAGATCATCTGGGAAATCGGCGCCTGCGCTCTGTAGGGGAACTTTTACAGAACCAATTTAGGATAGGCTTGGCAAGGATGGAAAGGGTGGTCAAAGAGAGGATGACCATCCAGGACGTTGATGTTGTAACGCCTCAGGCTCTCATCAATATTCGGCCTGTGACCTCAGCCATAAAAGAATTCTTTGGAAGCAGTCAGCTGTCCCAGTTTATGGATCAGACCAACCCCTTAGCGGAGCTTACCCATAAAAGAAGGCTCAGCGCCTTAGGACCGGGGGGCTTAAGCCGGGAAAGGGCCAGCTTTGAGGTTCGTGACGTTCATCACTCTCACTATGGGAGAATGTGCCCTATTGAGACCCCGGAGGGTCCAAATATAGGGCTTATAGGATCCTTGAGCACCTATGCCAAGATAAACGAATACGGCTTTATCGAGGCTCCCTACAGAAGGGTTGACAAGGAAAAAGGTATTGTAACCGATGAGATTGTCTACCTGACTGCCGATGAAGAGGACGAATACATCATAGCCCAGGGTAATGAGCCATTAGACGAAGAGGGACGTTTTATTGACGATAGAGTTATGGCCAGAGCCAGAGACGATATTTCAGAAGTAGATAAAACCAGTGTGGATTTTATGGACGTATCCCCAAAACAGGTAGTTTCTGTTGCTACGGCTATGATTCCTTTCTTGGAAAACGATGATGCCAACAGGGCACTTATGGGAGCTAATATGCAGCGTCAGGCTGTTCCGTTGATCAGGACGGAAGCCCCTATTGTCAGTACAGGGATGGAATATAAGGCAGCCAAGGATTCGGGGGTAGTAACCCTGGCCAAGGAAGCCGGCACAGTAGTGAAGATCTCATCTGAATCCATCCAAATAAAGAATAAGCTGGGTCAGATCAAAGACTATAAGCTTAAAAAGTTTATGCGCTCTAACCAGGGTACTTGTATAAACCAAAAGCCCATTGTCGATGTAGGTGAAGAAGTAGAAGAAAGCCAGATAATAGCAGATGGCCCCTCTACAGATTATGGTGAGATTGCTTTGGGCAAAAATATCCTCATGGGCTTTATGACCTGGGAAGGTTACAATTTTGAAGACGCTATCCTTATCAGTGAAAAGCTGGTCAAGGATGATGTATATACCTCTATTCATATAGAAGAATATGAATCCGAGGCCAGAGACACCAAGCTGGGTCCTGAAGAAATTACAAGGGATATTCCCAATACCGGTGAAGAGGCCTTAAGAGATCTGGACGACAGAGGCATTATTCGTATTGGAGCCGAGGTAAGAGCCAACGATATATTAGTAGGAAAGGTCACCCCTAAAGGTGAAACCGAGCTCACTGCCGAGGAGAGACTCCTTCGCGCTATCTTCGGCGAGAAGGCTCGGGAGGTAAGAGACAATTCTCTCCGGGTGCCCCATGGAGAAGGCGGAATAGTTGTAGATGTGAAAGTCTTTACAAGAGAGACCGGTGACGAACTGCCTCCGGGGGTAAACGAACTGGTCAGAGTCTATGTTGCACAAAAAAGGAAGGTTTCCGTAGGGGATAAGATGGCGGGACGCCATGGGAACAAAGGAGTTATATCCAGGATTCTGCCAGAAGAGGATATGCCCTTTTTACCCGATGGCACTCCCCTTGAGGTAGTATTGAATCCCTTGGGGGTACCCTCCCGAATGAATATAGGACAGGTTTTGGAGACCCACCTTGGGTGGGCGGCCAAAGCTCTTGGGTGGAAGGTAGCCACCCCGGTTTTCGATGGTGCCAGTGAAATTGATATAATGAATACCCTACAGAAAGCAGGGTTGGACAGGGAAGGTAAGGTTACCCTTTATGATGGGCGTACCGGCGAACCCTTCGACAATCCAATAACAGTAGGATATATGTATCTTTTGAAATTGGCTCACTTAGTAGATGATAAGATCCATGCCAGATCTACAGGCCCCTATTCCCTGGTAACCCAGCAACCCTTGGGCGGAAAGGCCCAGTTCGGGGGTCAAAGGTTTGGTGAAATGGAAGTATGGGCATTGGAAGCCTATGGTGCTTCCCATACTCTTCAAGAAATCCTGACAGTCAAGTCCGACGACGTAATAGGCAGGGTAAAGACCTATGAATCCATAGTCAAGGGTGAAAACATCCCGGAACCCGGGGTGCCGGAATCCTTTAAGGTATTGATCAAAGAGCTTCAAAGCTTGGCCTTGGACGTTAAGGTGCTGGCGGAAGAAGACAAAGAGATAGCCATATTAGAGGATGATGAGGACGATGGTACAGAGCTTGATGTAAACATTGAGGGACGGGAAGACCAAGTTGATGGGTCAGAAGTTATCGAAGACGAACTGGAAGATTTCGACCTAGACGATATTGTAAGTATCCCCGATCTGGACGACAGCCTTTTTGGGGATATGGATGGGCTTGAAGAAACGGAAGACGAAGCAGAAGCCCAGGATGCAGAAGACGAAGAAGATGAAGATGATCAGGGTACAGAATAAGAAGGGAGAGATAGCCCTTGTTCGAATTATATAATTTTGATGCTATCCAAATAGGTTTAGCTTCTCCGGACAAAATAAGGGAATGGTCAAGGGGCGAGGTTAAGAAACCCGAGACCATCAATTATAGAACCCTAAAGCCGGAGAAGGACGGACTATTTTGTGAAAAGATTTTTGGCCCCCAAAAGGATTGGGAGTGCCACTGCGGAAAATATAAAAGGGTGCGCTATAAAGGTATAATCTGTGACCGGTGCGGGGTAGAGGTTACCAAGTCTAAGGTTCGCAGAGAGCGTATGGGGCATATAGAGCTTGCCGCCCCTGTTTCCCATATATGGTATTTTAAAGGTATACCCAGCAGGCTGGGTCTTATCCTGGATCTGTCCCCCAGATCCCTTGAAAAGGTACTTTACTTCGCTGCATATATCGTTATAGATCCGGGGGAAAGTCCTCTGCTAAAGCTCCAACTCCTGACAGACAGGGAGTATAGGGAAAATTATGATAGATACGGCGATACCTTTAAAGCGGCTATGGGAGCTGAGGCCATAAAGGAGATCCTGGAAAACCTTGACCCTGATAAGATGGCCAAGGAATTAAGGGAAGAATTAAAAACCGCTACCGGGCAGAAAAGGATCAGGGTCGTAAGGCGCTTAGAGGTTATAGAGGCTTTTAGAAAATCCGGGAATAAGCCTGAATGGATGATAATGGATGTTATACCGGTTATACCTCCGGAACTTCGTCCTATGGTGCAATTAGACGGCGGTCGCTTTGCCACATCAGACTTGAATGACCTATACAGAAGGGTCATAAATAGGAACAACAGGCTTAAAAGGCTTCTGGATTTGGCTGCTCCCGATATAATAGTTAGAAACGAAAAAAGGATGCTCCAGGAAGCAGTAGATGCCCTGATAGATAACGGTCGCAGAGGCCGTCCTGTAACAGGTCCGGGGAACAGACCATTAAAATCCTTAAGCGATATGCTAAAAGGAAAGCAGGGAAGGTTCAGACAGAACCTCCTTGGGAAAAGAGTCGACTATTCCGGGCGTTCCGTTATCGTGGTTGGACCGGAACTTAAGATGTATCAATGCGGGCTCCCTAAGGAAATGGCTCTGGAGCTGTTTAAACCCTTTGTTATGAAACAATTGGTAGAGAAGGGCTTAGCCCATAATATAAAAAGTGCCAAAAGGATGGTAGAAAGAGTAAAGAGCGAGGTATGGGATATCTTAGAGGAAGTTATAGAGGAGCATCCTGTACTTCTAAACCGCGCTCCCACCCTTCACCGATTAGGGATCCAGGCCTTCCAACCTGTTTTGGTAGAAGGCCGCGCAATACAGCTGCATCCTCTGGTATGCAGTGCATATAATGCCGACTTTGACGGGGATCAGATGGCGGTTCATGTACCCTTGTCGGTAGAAGCCCAGTCCGAGGCCAGATTCTTGATGCTGTCTACGAACAATATCTTAAAGCCTTCCGATGGCAGGCCGGTAGTGAGTCCTACCCAGGATATGGTTATAGGGACATACTATCTTACCAGCCCCAGGGAAGAGGGTAAAGGCAAGGGTGGAATATACGCTTCGCCTGAAGAGGTTATCATGGCCTATAGCGGCGGATTCCTCGACCTTCATGTTCCCATAAAGATGAGATCAGAAAAGATAGTAGATGGTAAAAAGGTATCCAGGCTTATCGATGTTACTCCGGGCCGGGTAATCTTTAATGAGGCTATCCCCCAGGATCTTGGCTTTAAGGACAGGAATGACCCTAAAGAAATGTTTGACTTAGAGGTCAATGAAACAGTAGATAAAAAGGTTTTGGGCAGGATAGTCGATAGATGCTACAGAAAGTACGGAACTTATGAGACCAGTATTATTCTGGATCAGATAAAGGATCTGGGCTTTCACTATTCCACTATAGGGGCTGTTACTGTCAGCGTTTCGGATATCAAGGTGCCTGAGAAGAAACAGGAACTTTTGGTTGAAGCGGATAAATCCGTAATAGGTGTAGAAAAGCAGTACAGAAGGGGCCTTATCTCCAACGCAGAGCGGTATGAGAAGGTTATAAACACCTGGAATGCCACTACTGAAGAGGTTACCAAAGCCCTGATGGATAATCTGGATCACTTTAATCCTATATATATGATGGCTATTTCCGGAGCCAGGGGCAGCATTAATCAGATCCGGCAATTGGCGGGTATGCGTGGTCTTATGGCCAACCCTACAGGAAAGATCATCGAATTGCCTATAAGAGCCAATTTCCGGGAAGGTCTTACCGTTCTTGAATTCTTTATTTCAACCCACGGTGCCCGCAAAGGTCTGGCGGATACGGCTTTAAGAACTGCCGACTCTGGATATCTGACAAGACGCCTGGTGGATGTCAGCCAGGATGTTATAGTCAGGGAAGATGATTGCTTTGAAAGATTGGGGCTCAATCCCCAGGGCATCGATGTAACCGAGATAAAGGATGCCGACGAGGTCATAGAACCTCTAAGGGATAGGATCATAGGCCGATTTACTTCAGAAGATATTATGCATCCCGAGACAGGGGAAGTCTTGGTCAAGGCCAATGTAATGATAAACTATGACCTTGCCCAAATGATCGTAGATGCAGGCATCGATTCTGTCAATATAAGGTCTGTCCTGACATGCCGAACGGAGCATGGGGTATGTGCTAAATGCTATGGCAGCAACATGGCTACCGGCGGGCCTGTCAGTATAGGCGAAGCCGTGGGAATAATCGCGGCCCAATCCATAGGTGAGCCGGGTACTCAGCTTACGATGAGGACCTTCCATACCGGCGGTATTGCCGGGGACGATATTACCCAGGGTCTGCCCAGGGTAGAAGAGCTGTTTGAGGCCAGAAAACCTAAGGGCTTGGCTGTTATTTCCGAGATTTCCGGTGTAGCCACCATTAACGAGACCAAGAAAAAAAGAGAGGTAACCATCCAAAGCGCAGATGGCGAGTCTAAGACCTATCTCATTCCCTATGGTTCCCGCCTGAGTATTACCAATGGCCAGCAGGTAGGGGCGGGGGATGAACTTACCGAAGGTTCAGTCAACCCCCACGATATCCTAAAGATAAGGGGCGTTAAGGGAGTCCAGGCCTATCTCCTTCATGAGGTGCAAAGGGTCTACAGGCTCCAGGGTGTTGATATCAATGATAAACATATTGAGGTTATCATAAGACAGATGCTGAGAAAGGTTAAGATAGAGGATTCCGGTGATACGGATATGTTGCCCGGCGGCTTGGTAGATATTTTTGAATTTGAAATGGAAAATGACCGTGTAGTAGAGGCAGGGGGTCAGCCGGCCTTTGCCAAGAGGGTGCTTTTAGGTATAACCAAGGCCTCCTTGGCTACCGAATCCTTCCTATCGGCAGCGTCTTTCCAGGAGACTACCCGGGTTCTTACGGAGGCCGCTATAAAGGGTAAAAAGGATCCTTTGGTGGGCTTGAAAGAAAATGTTATTATCGGTAAACTGATCCCAGCGGGAACAGGTATGAATCGATACAGAAATATCGAAATATTTACAGAGGAAGCAGAAGAAGGAGCTGTCTCTGTTGATACGGAAGGGGAGTCTGCCCTTGCCGGTATTGAGGACAGTGAACTTATTTTGCAGAGTATAGATCTTTAGAAGACAAAAATGTTGACATTGGAATGGGGCAATGGTAGAATATTTAAGTGCGCAATTTTGTGGATAAATATGCTTTATTTCAGGGAAACTTAGATAGTAGTCTTGGAGGAGGCATATAGGAGTTGAAAAGAATGCTTGAAAGCCTAAAAGAGGCCCCAAAGAAAACTGTGGGCATGAAACAAACTCTGAAGGCTGTCCAGGGCGGGGCAGCCTTGGAAGTTTTTCTTGCCGAGGATGTCAGCGATTATATATCCCAAAAAGTAAGGGAACAATGTAAAAGTAATAATATTAGGATTACTATGGTTGATTCCATGAGTGAATTGGGTAAAGCCTGCGGTATAGCTGTAGGGGCGGCAACGGCCGCCATCCTAAAAGAAGACTAAGAGGCAGGCGTAATATAATATGGGCCCTGCGGCCCATTATCTTTGAAAGGAGGTGCCACTAATGCCTACCATAAGCCAATTGATACGAAAAGGCAGAAAAACGGTGGAATACAAATCCAATGCTCCCGCTCTTAAGAATAGCCCCCAAAAGCGCGGTGTATGTACATCGGTTAGCACAAGGACTCCAAAGAAGCCTAATTCAGCCCTGAGAAAGGTTGCCAAGGTCAGATTGTCCAATGGCCAGGAGGTAACAGCCTATATCCCGGGCATCGGGCATAATCTACAGGAACACTCCGTTGTGCTGATTCGCGGTGGAAGAGTCAAGGACTTGCCCGGAGTACGCTACCACATAGTACGTGGAGCTTTAGATACGGCCGGCGTAACCGATCGCCAGCAGGCCAGATCCAAATATGGGGTCAAGAGACCTAAGAAGTAATAGTATTGAATTATATATCCTGGTTTAAAGGGAGGTAAAAAAATGCCAAGAAAAGGGCCTGTGCCAAAGCGTGATGTATTATCCGATCCTATCTATGGCAGCAAAGTGGTGACTAAGCTAATAAATAAAGTTATGCTGGATGGGAAAAGAGGGGTAGCACAGCAGATCTGCTACGGCGCTTTTGATATGATTAAAGAAAAAACAGGCAACGAGCCAATGGAAGTTTTTGAACAGGCAATGAATAACATAATGCCGGTTCTGGAAGTTAAAGCCAGAAGAGTAGGTGGAGCGACCTATCAGGTGCCTATGGAAGTCCGAGCCGAGAGAAGACAGACCTTAGGTTTGCGTTGGTTGGTAGGTTTTGCCCGCACCCGGGGCGAGAAGACTATGAAAGACAGATTAGCCTCGGAAATTTTGGATGCAGCCAATAATATGGGCGGTGCAGTAAGGAAAAAGGAAGACACCCATAGAATGGCAGAAGCAAATAGGGCTTTTGCACACTATCGCTGGTAAATTACCGTTTGGTAAATTACTGCTGGTAATTGACCACCGGCAATTGAATACTGGTAATTGACCACTGGTAAAAAATTAGATGAATGATCGTCAACTGAAAGGAGGCGAAGTAATGCCCAGGCAATTTTCCTTAGAAAACACTAGAAACATAGGAATCATGGCACATATTGATGCAGGAAAGACAACAACGACAGAGCGGATTCTCTTTTATACGGGGAAGGTCCACAGGATGGGCGAGACCCATGAAGGCTCGGCTACCATGGACTGGATGGAACAAGAACAACAACGTGGTATAACCATAACATCAGCCGCCACTACTGCAACATGGAAGGGACATCGTATCAACATCATTGATACGCCCGGGCATGTGGACTTTACCGTTGAGGTTGAGCGGTCATTGCGCATACTCGATGGTTCGGTAGCACTTTTTTGTGCCAAGGGGGGCGTAGAACCCCAGTCCGAGACGGTATGGCGCCAGGCTGATAAGTATAAGGTACCCAGATTGGCCTATGTCAACAAGATGGATATAGTAGGTGCCGACTTTTTTAACACAATAAAAATGATGAGGGATCGTCTTAAGACAAATGCTATCCCTATCCAACTGCCTATAGGCAAGGAAGATCATTTTGAGGGCATTATTGATTTAGTAGAACAAAAAGCTTTATATTATACGGATGACCTTGGGACCCATAGCGAAGAAACCGATATTCCCCAGGATATGGCGGAATTGGTAGACGAATATAGGACCCAACTTATTGAGGCCGTGGCAGAGACATCAGAGGATCTCATGCTTAAGTACCTTGAAGAAGAGGAGATCACCCCTTCTGAGCTAAAGGCAGGGATCCGCAAGGCAACCCTTGCTGTGGAGATGATACCTGTACTTTGCGGTTCTTCCTACAAAAACAAAGGGGTGCAGCCTATTTTGGACGCAATCATAGATTATATGCCCTCACCCCTGGAAGTGCCTGCAATAATAGGTACTGTACCGCAAACAGAAGAAGAGACGGAAAGACATTCTTCCGACGAGGAGCCATTTAGTGCTTTAGCCTTTAAGATCATGACCGATCCCTTTGTGGGGAAGCTGGCATTTTTCAGGGTGTATTCAGGCAGATTAAAGGCTGGATCTTATGTATATAACTCTACTAAGGGTAAGCGTGAAAGGGTGGGCAGGATCCTTCTTATGCACGCAAATCATCGAGAAGAGATGGCAGAGGTTTTTGCGGGAGATATCGCTGCGGCTGTAGGCCTTAGAGATACTGCTACAGGTGATACCCTTTGCTTAGAAGAAGACCCTGTCATACTGGAATCTATGGATTTTCCGGATCCGGTTATTCAGGTAGCCATTGAACCTAAGACCAAAGCAGGTCAGGACAAGATGGGTATCGCCCTTCAAAAATTGGCGGAAGAGGATCCTACCTTCAAGGCCTACACAGACCCTGAGACAGGTCAGACCATCATAGCCGGTATGGGGGAGCTTCACCTGGAGGTTATTGTAGACAGGCTACTGAGGGAATTCAGGGTAGAAGCCAACGTGGGAAAACCCCAGGTAGCTTACAGGGAGACCATACGCAAGGCAGTGAAAGCTGAAGGTCGGTTTGTCCGTCAAT
>JAAYSJ010000083.1 GCA_012518395.1 Clostridiales bacterium | reverse complement strand
TTTTCAAGGTACAAAAATATTTAAGGGCTACATGTTGCAATACTTTTTTGAAGCCGAGGTAATTTACACACTATTTTGGACTTGACTGTGAACTTACCCGATATATCTACCATCCTGCTTAAATTTATCTCAATATAACGATTGCCCGTTTTTGTATATAAATTTTTATTATACTGTTTATTATGAAGATCCGAAGAATTAAATTGCGATACCGATTCCAGTAACCATCTGGGCGTATCAATAGTTTCATCTTGCATATAATAAGTCAAAGCCATATCGCCCATGCTTTCTGCAAGATCTCTTGCAGCCTGATTCATCCAAGATATTTTGTTTTCTTTATCAAAATACCAAACAGGATTAGAGAGACTTTCTAATATAGTAAGAAATCGATTTTTTTCGTTAGTCAATATTTTATTTTGGGTCTGCATTTTTTTTATAAGTGAATCGTCATCTATTCCGCCCATCTCTTCAAGAATTATATTTTCCAGGTAATCAAAGTATTCGTCTGACAAATCTATATATTTCAATTGTTTATCTGGCTTTTCTAAATGTCCAAAAACCAGGTTCCGATACCCCCGCCGGCAACATTTTAAAAGAGCAAAGAATCTTGACAGAGTTATACCCCGATTTTGATGTAATCGAGCCTCTTTCTGTGCAAAATCCCGTGCAACACTTTCTAATTTTCCCTTTCCTCCTAAAAAGGTAATAAGAGGCTTGGATAAACCTCTAATCATTATCCGCCAGGCTTCCTCTAAAGTTGAAGTGTATTGTGTATAATCCTTTTCTTGGGCTAGTTTAATAATTTCTTTTATGAGCCAATCCTCGTTATTTGCGATCAATTTTATTATTTCTTGCACATCTGGTTTCCCTTCTATTTTTACTATAGGAATAATGTTTATTACAAATCACATCTCACAAAAAAGCATTATAAGTTGAATTAAAATTATTAAGCGAATACCAGTATGCTTTGAAATCCTAGAGTCAATATGGCATCTTAATCAGTAACTGGATGTGTACCCCATTTTAATCCTTATTCTACTACTTCCGACATTATTCGTCAAATATTTTTTATCGACCCCCCCTTGGGACAGATATCATATTTGTTGGAACACCCTAGGAAGGGTGCGAATAAACCGATTAAGAAACATTTTCATAAGTTATTGATAGAATCCCTACTTTTTATTACCAACTAATCTGACATCGGACTTTACATGAACATTTATCTCCACATCAGGATATATCCTATCCCAATCCTCTTTTATCTCATGCCAATACCCAGGCTTTTGGGTTCTTAAAAGCTTATTTAATTGAAATACATCTATGTTATACTCTTTCTGCATTTTTCTTATTGTTCTATTGCATTGCTTTTCTATTTCATTGGAAAAGGCTCTCTCACATTGTTCAATAAATTTATCGCTTAAGTCATCAATGCCTCCAGATCCTATTTGCTCGGCATATTGTCCCCGAATACTGATATATACGTCAACTTTTAATTCGTCTCCTTGTATTATGGGCTTTATCTTGGTCTTGGCACCGAATACATCCATTACTATAAGGCCCGTTTTATCGTCCGGTCGCCGGGCAACAACAACTCCCCCCCTATACATATTGCGGATTAAGTTTATTGACTCTATATCCACCTCGTCTGCCCTGCCTATCATCTTCCCTTTTTTAAATAGCGCACCTCCTTTCATTTTAATTTCGTCTTTTGTAGCCTCTATCCAAGGCAGGACAAAATCGTTTCCTTCCCTAATACATATCACTGTCTCCCCGAGGCCAGATTTATAAACTACCCTTGAATTTCTTTCTGAATTGGTGGGCAATTCGTGCAAATAGGTGGCTGAATGATCCTCCACCCTTGGGATAACCTCCAGCAGATTTTTTGCGGGGGTTGCAGCAACAAACAGGCCGACATTCGAACGCATTTCCCTATCCCTGAGAAAAAAATCGATCATTTTATCCAAGCCTGCCCGGGCAATATCATCGGATATGATTATTGCCTGAAGATGCTCATAGAACAAGGTAAGGCTGACCCTGGATTCCATTTCCCTTTCCATACTGAGGAAGGAATCCCCTGATTGGGTTATCTGCCAGCTCATGGATTCCCCTCCGCCTCCCTCGCCCCCGCCCCCGGAAGCAGAGACAGTTGGGGATTTTTTAACGATAGGCAGCTGCACCGTCATATCATATTCAGGCTTGCCCGTGGTCATATCTATACGCCCAAAGTCTGTTTCCTTCATCTTATCCGGGGGCTTCTGCTCCGCATCTTTTTCCAAGCTGTGGGCATCTATGGCAATGCCCAGAATATACCCCCTGTCCTCTATGTTCTTTCTGTCCCAGCATCCGGTACATATGAGGAGACAGATTATAATTAAAAACCATGTACTTCTTATCATTTTTGCTTCACCACTCTTTTTTTTACACCTGCTACCAAGGCCAGGATGGGATAGAATATAGAAATATAGAATATGCCCACATGCTTTAAATTATTGTAGGTCTCTAAAACATTCAGATCTTTGGGAATTATCATCGCCACCGCAGGCAATAGGAATAAAAGGGTATAGCTTGTATATTTCTTGCCCTTCCCTTTTATGGAGAAAATCTCTGAGATTTTCCTTACCGATATATATGTAAAAATGACTATCGAGGCAAATACCATGGGTATCCAAAATAGGGCCATAAAGGATTCCAAACGATCTAAAATGCCGCTTTTAAATTCTATGGCTTTGGAAAGATTTAAAATAGGGTATAGTATAGCCCTAAGGGTTGTTTCCCCAAATACCATTGTCGTTATAACAGTCAGGATTATATACAGCAATACCGGGATCCCCAGTCCAATAATATAAGGCTTAACAGCAAGTTTTTTGCTTTTTAAATGGCACATAAAGTATGGTATGGTTCCATATCCGGTAAAATTATAGATCCCGGGTATTATAGCCCCGGCTGTCTTTCCTGCGTTCCTGAAGAGAACGGGTCTGATATTAGCAAGATTTGCTTGGGGTACTGAAAATACTACCAACAGGATCAATGCTGTCATATACATGGGAAAGATAATATCCACAACTGCCGCTAATGTATATACCCCTTTATCTACCAGGTATATAACTGCAGCAACCATGGAGACAACTATGACCGTCATAGGGGTTTTATCCAGCAAAAACATCTTAAGAACCTGACCGATAATTCTGGCTGATAACCCTGCGTAAACTATAGAAAATACCGTAAGTGGAATAAGAGCAAGCCGACCCATCCATTTTCCCAATACCTCTATGGTAATCTGGGGAACATCCTTATCAGGGTAGAGACGCATCAGGTATATAACAGGTATTGAAGCCGCAAAGATCACCATGCCCCCAATGGTCAGTGATATCCACCCGTCTACCCCCGCCGCAGATACCATATTGTGCTGGACAATGAGTATATCTACGCCCAGGATGCCTGAAACCGTCAACACCATTATCTGCCAAGGGGCTAATTTCTTCGTCCTCATCCTATTTACCCCTTCTTTGTTTAGTTTGCCTTTGCACATCGGCGGTATTTAAGAAGGCCGGTCTGTTCATATGGGATGCATCCCTGGCTTTCAATATTGTCTGCTTTAAGTCTCTAATCCTGTAAGGGGACAGGGGTTTTATGTACCTGATACCAAAGCTCTCTAAATCTGCCATATATGTTATCAGTACCAATGCACCCAAGGCTAATCCGAAGCCCCCCAGAGTAAGGGCCAGTATCATAAAGGGGATACGTAATACTCTGGTAGCCAAGCCCAGGCTATAGTCGGTAACGACGAAGGAGCCGATGGCCGTAACACCGATAATAATAACCATTATAGGCCCTACCAACCCTGCCTGGACTGCAGCCTGTCCGATGACCAGACCCCCTACGATGGATACTGCCTGGCCTATCACCCTGGGGAGGCGTATACTGGCCTCCTGTAATAGTTCCAGGGTGGCTCCCATAATAACGGCTTCTAAAAACCCGGGGAAGGGAACCCCCGTCCGGGCTCCTGTAATAGTCAATACCAACTTGGTAGGCAGCATCCCCGGATGATGACCGGCCAGGGCTATATATAGGGAGGGTAGAAAAATTGATATAAGCATTCCACCATATCTTAATAGCCTCAAGAGGGAAGACACAATCCAATTTTCATAATAGTCATCAGCGCTTTGGAGAAGTATGGGCATGGTAGCGGGCACTACAAGAGCCTCAGCCCCTCCCTCCATAAATATAGCGACCCTGCCTTCCATAAGCCCCCTGGCTACTCTGTCCGGCCTTTCGGTAACCTGGTATAGGGGAAAAATTGAATTTGGGTTATCGGTTATATAAAGACCCAGCTCTGCCGTGCCTTGAATACCATCCACATCCAAAGAGGATAGCCGCCCGGCGGTTTCTATGGCTACACCCTGATCTGCCACATCCCTTAGGTAAGCGATTACTACTTCCATTTGGGTCCTTTGCCCCACCTTATACACCTCAAAAACCAGGTTTGGGTCTCTTATACGTCTTCTTAATAATCCAATGTTATCCTGCAGTATTTCGGTAAAGCCCTCCTGAGAGCCTTTAACAGACGGTTCCAATTGGGGTTCGGACACCTGTCTGCCTACATACCCCTTGGTGCTGATAATGAGACCCTTTGGGTATCCCTGAACAGACAAAAATGTATCCCCGGACATTACTGAAAACAGTATTTGATCCAGGGATTCCGCTTCATTTATATATTCGGCATCAATCATAGTATCCTTTATGGTATCAAAGGAAATGGCATCTTCTCTATCCAGTATAAGGGAAGATTGAATCATTAATGGGTTAACAATATGATTTAATACGAAATCTTCATCGGCCAGGCTGGGGATATATACGACTGCCCCGAAGACCCCCCGCCCCCCTAATTTAAATTCCTTGGTCTTTATATCATAATTATTGTTCATGGCACCCTTTATGGTGGCCAGATTTTCTTTCAGGTTCTTTGTTAGCTTGATATTTATGTATTTTTGTCCATAAATAACTTCGCTCTGCTGATTTTGGCTGTCATCAAGGGTTTGGGGTGATCGACTATCTAATTGAGTTTGCGGGTTATACTTGTTTATCCCGCTGGATTTGGACCCTTTATTACCCTTGTTCCTGGTAAATAACCTTTTGATTGGCTTTAACATACAAATTTTCTCCCGGTTTTACCCATTATCTTTTTCTTATTATTACCTTGTATGTTATAAATAATGAATCCCGGGAAAAAAATGCAACTATAGCCCGATATTACTATGAAATATACATAAGCTTGTAATAATCCTCTACCATCCTGGCGGCTGAAAATTTCCATTGGGACATTTCTATGCTTGCCCTCATCATTTCCTGCCATTTTGCCGGGTTATCATAGAATGTAGGGATGACCTCTTCCAGCAGGACTTTATAGAGGGATTCAGAGTCTATTCTATCATGTTCTTTGCCCTCGTATCCGTCGCCTATCTGCCAGCCGTTAATGCCGTGTATACATCCCTCGGGCCACCAGCCGTCTAGAACGCTTAGGTTCAATACGCCGTTCATTGCCGCCTTCATACCGGAGGTGCCGCTGGCCTCCATAGGCCTTATGGGATTATTCAGCCATACATCGCACCCGCTTGTCAATAATCTCCCGATTTGCATATCATAATTTTGTATAAAGATTACATTCTGGGGATACCGTTGGGACATGGCATATAAATTTGATACGATTTTCTTGCCCTCCAGATCATTGGGATGAGCCTTGCCGGAGAAAATGATTTGGAGTTTCCCCTCAGCAAACAGGGGTTCTATTTTCTCCCTCTTAGTAAATATCAAATCGCTCCGTTTGTAGGGGGCTGCCCTCCTGCCAAAACCAATGGTCAATGCATCATCACTAAGCCTGATACCGTTTCGCCTATAGATTTCTTCAATTAGTTCCCCCTTTGCTTTCAGGTGGGGGATCATCAAATCCTCACCTTTTTCGAAGGCCTCTCTTATCCCGCTGTCCTGCCATGTGCCGTTGTGTACCCCGTTTGTTATGGGTATTATTTCAGAGGCATTGGTTATATCCTCCCACATCTTATTGGCAGTTTTACAATGAAGCTCTGATACTGCATTGGCTTTTTTCGATAGCCTCAAGCCTGCTGCTGTCATACTAAAAGGATCCCCGCCCAGCTTTAACATCTGCCCATGGGTCAAGCCGTTATAGGCACCCATATACTTTAGGAGCCCATGATCATGGGTCTCATTCCCTGCCACTACAGGGGTATGGGTAGTGAATACGATCTGCTCCCTGGTCTTTTCCCAAGCCTCTTCAAAATCCAATTCCCCATCGTCCATCTTTTGCCGGATCAGCTCTATACCGGCTAGAACAGGATGGCTGTCATTGAAATGATATATATCGGGTTCTATCCCCAATGCCTTTAGAGCCTTAAGACCCCCTATACTTAAAAGCATCTCCTGGGCAACCCGCTCCTCGGAAAACCAACCATAAAGCTGGCCTGTAAGAAGGGGAGCATTATTATCTGGAAGGTTGGTATCAAGAAGATATAGGGGTGCATTGCCATATTGGGTACACAACCAAACCTTTGCCTTTACCTGCTCGCCTCTTATCTTTACCTTGACGATAACCCCGGTATCCTCCAGAAAATCATAATTATATTCATGGAAACAATCGTAAGGTTTTCCTTTTGTGTCTATAAATTGTTCCGTATAGCCCTGCCTCCAAAGGATCCCAACCCCCACCATAGGATAATTGCCGTCCAAGGCTTCCTTTAATATATCCCCCGCTAATATCCCTAAGCCACCGGAATAGATTTTAAAATCCTCATGAAGCCCGAATTCCATACAAAAATATGCCACTGACGGTAATTTATTATCCAATCTGTCCATGATTAACCTCCCCTATTATGATTTCCCCCGGCTTTAAAACCCGGTTTTTATCTAATTCCCAAATATTGTTCCGAATGATTCCATTAATATATACTATATTCCCTTGCTCTTTACCCTTCACCAGCTCCTCGGGCAGGAGTTTGGAAAGGTTGAACCTGGCTCCATAAGAAAAGTTTCTGTTGGCCAGTAGAAATGCTCCCTTTTCAGCATCACTATCAAAATAGCTGATACAGGTGAGTTTCCTGTTTCTGTACAGCTCAGGTTGCTCAATATAGTTTTCTTTTTTGCTGATTATCCCAAGGAACCTCCTTCGCAATGCCTGTGCTTTAATAAGTAACTGTTCCATCCATTTCCTGTCTACATCCAGCCAATTCAAATAAAAATTATCAAAAAAGGCTAGTTTTCCATACCTGGGATCATCCTTTTCAAGGACAAATGCTCCCGCCCCAGAATTATCCAGCCCCAGATTCATTGGTTGTATCTCCATCATTTCAAAACCGTTATTTATAAACTGTACAGCGTTTGGCAAAAAACTGTTTAGCAGCACCAGCAATTCCATCTTTGCCTTGCTCTTATGTACATTGGCTGCCCTTGGGGTATCCGGTGTCTCCAGGGAGGCCACGACGGGAATTTCGGATTTTATAAGCATATCCTTAAATAGTCTTTTATTAAAGCTTGGCTTCTCCAAATACTTATATATTGACCAAATATAGCCGTTGATAAAGTGAAATCCATTCTCCTTTGCAATGTCCGATTTTGAAGGATCAAATTCCTCAGACCATAAAATAAAGTTTCTGTTCTTTTCCTTTACCCTGCGGATAATTTCACTATTAAGCTTTGGCGGTAAGGCGTGGGCCATGTCTATCCTGGCTCCGTCAATTCCGAATTTATCCTGATAATAGGGTATTACCCCGGCGATATACTCCATAAGCCCTGTGTTTTCATCCTTCCCCGGATAAACCCCAAGTTTTACCCCGTCCTGCATGATATAGGGGGCTTGATCCTTCGGGACATATTTTTTGGCCTTCTCATGGACATCAAAATAAAATTTAAGATATGTTACGTCTGTCCAGGGAGGCTGATTATCATTTACCACATCTACAAATCCCGGAAGGGTAGTTATTCCAAATTCGGTCTCTATTAAATCCAGTATATTTTCTCCGGTCTCTCTGTGCTTCCTAACTATATCAGTCCATTTATCAGGGTCTATACCCCTGGGGCAGGGTACGAATTGGGCCAGATAGCCTTTGATCCCCTTGGATGTGTAAAGGCGACCCAGGGTGTTATCATCCATAGGCATTGGCTTGTCTACACCTTCTACCCTGAGTGGAGCAAAAGATTGGCTAAATTTTTTGTCTATCCAATAGAACCAATCCGGATGATCAACTATCAGGTGACTATCCCGAGCCACAGTCCGAAAAACATAGTCCACCATCACCCGGATATCTAGGATATGGCATGCTTCAACAAAAGCTTTGAATTGGGTTTCCAGATTCTCATTGGAATATTCCCCACAAAGGGGATCATGCAGGTTTTTATCCAAATTGTATATATCCTTAATAGAATAGGGGCTCCCGATTTCCCCTTTTTTATATCTATCGCTATATTTAAACACGGGAAGTAGATATATAACATCAGTTCCCAGGTTCTTTAGATAGGGCAGGAGGCAGATAGTCTTAAGGAATGTGCCTGAATACAGGTTCCCCTTATCATTCCCATGGTGCCAAAGATCATTCTCGTAAGGGCGTATATCGCTCTTATGGAGTAAAATATTGCTCCCATTGGGCCAAGCATTCTGCCCATGGGGCCATGCTGTAAACATTCGCGGGAGCATACCGTATATGGTATGGTGCTGGGGGCTAACCCCTTCCCTATCTGACCGAAGCCCTAAGGGCAGAAGGAAGTTTTTCCTTCCCTTTGCATAGGGTAGAATAGATTTTTCAATGGTAGTAGCTATAAATTCATAGGGGTTGACCTTTATTTCACCCGGTCGTTTTTCATCAGTGCTATATCTGTCATAACCCCATAAGTTCCATGACATAGGGATAAAATAATCGCCGCTGAAACTATGCTTTTTGGAATTCAGGCTGTTTAAGATTATATTAAGGTTTTTCACCCTTTTCCCTCCTGTCCATATACAGCCGATAATAGGCGGGCGGTCGAAGACCGCCCCTACGAAATACATTGTCGCATCTCCAGAGACATGGAGCCCTGGCGGTCGAAGACCGCCCCTACAAAATACATTGTCGCATCTCCAGAGACATGGAGCCCTGGCGGTCAAAGACCGCCCCTACAAAATACATTGTCGCATCTCCAGAGACCTAGAGCCCTGGCGGTCAAAGACCGCCCCTACGAAAATATATTGTCGCATCTCCAGAGGGCTAGAGCCCTGGCGGTCAAAGACCGCCCCTACAAAATACATTGTTGCATCTCCAGGGGGCTAGAGCCCTGGCGGTCAAAGACCGCCCCTGCGAAAATATATTGTCGCATCTCCAGGGGACTAGAGCCCTAGCGGTCAAAGACCGCCCCTACAAAGGTGATGGGTCAATTCTTCGTGATCACTGATACTGAGCTTACCCCCGTCTAAGAGCCAATATTGGGATTCGCACCCGCATTTGTTTATTCCGTCTACCAACTGGCTATGGCAGGTCAGGATAAATATCTGATGGGTTTTGGAAAGCTCCGACAGGATTTTGATGGACTGCATTAAGTGGGCGCTATCAAAGTTGGCAAAAGAATCGTCTATGATTATGGGAAGACACGGCTTAATGTCCATAATCCTGCTGAGCCGGACGGAGAGATAAAGCTGTTCCCTTGTGCCCCTGCTTAGCATCTCTATGGTCTGAGAATCGGTGCCCTCCCCCATTACTGCCTGAAAATCCGAATCCAATATTGGTTCTGAAGGCAATATCCCCTCATATTCACCCCCGGTCATATTCCTGAAAATAGTCCCGGCGCTGCCCATTATGCTATCCTTCATCCCCTCCAAAAGATTCTTCTCCGTCTCTTTCAGTAAAAAGGAAGCTATCTTATTAACGGCGTAGTCCTTAGCCAAGGCTTCCAGCCTGGCTCTGCCTGCATCTATCTGCCTTTGTCCCCGAGCCAAATCCTCCGGGGATGCAAGCTGTTGTATCTCTATCTTTAACCTTTGTATCTTTTCTTTTAGGCTATCCCGTTCAGAGAGCTTTTTATTATGATACCCCGAAACTTCTCTGTAGGCTTCCTCAGCTTCCCATGTTGATGTATAAACCCCGCATTGCTCTTCAAATAGGGCTAAAATTTCTTCATTCCTGGATGAATCACCCTCCTTGGCTGGAATCATTCCGAAGGCGCCCCTTATTCTATCGGAGGCCATGGAGTTTAATAAAGCCCTCTGAATATCTATAAGTGCATTTTGTTTGTTTTTATATTCTATGGCCTTCTCACTTCTATCGATAAATTTTGCCACCAAAAGATCAAAGTCTTTATTATCTAAATCCACTTCCCCCATTATTTCCATCATTTCTTCCCGGACGGCTTCTCGTTTCTGCTCAAGTACCTCTAGAGCCTCACTCTGCTTAAGAAGTTCTCCCCATAGTTTCAACCTCGAAAGTATTTCCTTCCAACCTTCCTTTCGATCATTTCCCCAAGCGGGGTTAACATCAATGGGATCCCCGTCCAATTGGCTGATGAATGTTCTATATCTCAGTAAATCGCTATCTATGCGTTCCCCGATTTCAGTCATCTCATTTTCCATCCTTTGGAGTTCGTCGACCTTTTCCTGAATATTTCTTATCCTTAATAGATGATTGGGAAGCACACTATAATAGACTCCATCGGAAAGCCCAAAAACCTTTCTATATCCATCAAGTTTTTCTTCCAAAGATTCAAGATCAGATTTCAATTCCTTTATTGCCTTATCTTCTTCCAGAATCCTGGCAGCCTTTGTTTTAATGAGGTTATCCCTTTGGCTTATGATATCCTTTGATTCTTTAGAATCTAGAAAGTTTAGTACTGTATAGAGAATCGCTCCACCTATACCCCCTGCGCCTATTAAGATTCCCAGAGTAGGAATAAATATGGATAAGATCCCGCCTAACAAGGCTGATATAATAAAAATGTACAGATATTTTTTAAGCCCCGATAGCAGGGACGATTTCCCAATATTCTCATGGGAACCCCTCAATTCCTCATATTCTTTCGCTAGTACATCTCGGGCATCCAAATGACTTTTTAGGCTTTGGCTGGTTTCCCTATGCCTTTCTACTAAAGTTGCCAGGGAGCCATGTTCTATCCCATCGGTATTTATGGACTGGATAAATTGGATATGGTTTTCGCCCCATTCGCTGTTGGTCTCCCTTATAGTTCTTGCCAAGAATTGCTTTTTATCACCATACTCCTTTATCCTGCTCTTATAGCCTTCGATCCGCTCCTCAACTCCTGAAGCAGCAGCCGTTAATCCGGCTATTTCCTCCC
>JAAYSJ010000082.1 GCA_012518395.1 Clostridiales bacterium | reverse complement strand
GGAAGTCGGAAGTTAACGCCCTAATTTGGGTAAGATATTATTAAACCATTTCCTTAAAGATACAAACCGAATTACAAAATATGGTTATTGCAGTATAATCATATATAGATATATAAAGGAGTGAAATCCATGGCACTTAAGAAGGAAACATTGGAGATAGACGGAATGACCTGCACAGCCTGCGCAGTTGCCATAGAAAAGAAGGTAGGCAGATTGTCAGGCGTTGGCAGAGCAGAAGTAAATTATGCCACCGAGGCTCTTGTCGTTGAACATGAGGATGAGGTAGGCATTGAGGATATAAAAAAAGCCGTTGTTGAAGCGGGTTATAAGGTAAGGGAAGAGAGAAAAACCAGGGAAGTGATTATTCCCATTGAGGGCATGACCTGCGCTGCTTGCTCCAGAGCCGTAGACAGGGCCATAAATAAACTGGAAGGCGTAAAGGAAGGCAGCGTGAATCTGGCAACAGAAAAAGCAAGAGTAATTTATGATCCCCAAACCACCAGGCTTTCGGATATAAGGGATGCTATAGTCAAAGCCGGATATAAGCCCCTGGAAATTAAGGCAGAGAGTCAAACTGATGAGGCAAGGAAACGCAGGGAAAGGGAAATATCGACAATGTGGACAAAATTCATTGTCGCCTTAGTATTTACTGCTCCATTATTCTATATAGCGATGGGGCATATGATAGGTTTGCCTGTACCAGGATTTATGCAACCAGAGTCCAATCCGTTAAATTTTGCACTGACTCAGCTGATCCTGACCCTTCCGGCCATAGCTGTAGGGTATAAATTCTATACTGTTGGATTCAGGACAATGCTTAAAGGAAGCCCTAATATGGATTCTTTAGTTGCAATGGGCACATCAGCTGCTTTTATCTATAGTCTATACGCTCTATGGCAGGTAACCCAAGGACATAGTGAATATGCAGGGTCTTTGTATTTTGAAACCGTTGGAGTCATTATAACTCTTATACTCTTGGGTAAGACATTGGAGACAGTAGCAAAGGGGCGAACCTCAGACGCCATCAAAAAGCTGATGGATTTGGCCCCAAAGACTGCCATAGTAATCCAAGGGGATCAAGAGATAATAGTACCCATAGAAGAGGTTGAGGAAGGGGATATTATAGTAGTAAAGCCGGGACAGAGCATCCCTACAGACGGGGAAGTAGTTCAGGGTCTGACCTCAATTGATGAATCTATGCTGACAGGAGAAAGCATCCCGGTGCAAAAGAAGGCAGGGGACAGGGTAGTGGGCGGAAGCCTTAACAAGACGGGATCAATCCACTTCAGGGCTACCCGGGTAGGAGATGATACGGCTCTGGCTCAGATTATAAAACTAGTAGAGGAGGCCCAGGGCAGTAAAGCCCCCATAGCCCAAATGGCGGATATAATTTCGGGGTATTTTGTTCCCATAGTATTTGGAATAGGACTTTTAGCCGGTCTGGGTTGGTGGATAAGCGGGGAATCGGCTATATTTTCCCTTACCATATTTATATCAGTTCTGGTCATAGCTTGTCCCTGTGCTTTAGGGTTGGCTACCCCAACAGCTATAATGGTGGGAACAGGTAAAGGTGCCGAACACGGTGTTCTTATTAAAAGCGGCGAGGCGTTGGAGACTGCCCACAAAGTAGACACGGTAATTCTCGACAAGACCGGAACCATAACCACAGGGGAACCTAAGGTAACAGATATATTAGTTTACAGCGGGATCGAAAAAGACGAACTCTTAAGGCTGGCAGCATCTGCGGAAAGAGGATCAGAACACCCCTTAGGTGAGGCTATCTTAGAGGCTGCTCTAGAACAGGATATGGGATTGGAATCACCGGAAATATTTAATGCAATACCCGGGCATGGAATAGAGGCGACAATATTAGCAAAGGATATGCTTTTGGGAAATAAACGGCTTATGGATGATAGAGGAATAGAAATAAGCGAAGCATTGGATGATGCCCAAAGGTTATCCCAGGAGGGTAAAACTCCTATGTATATAAGTGTTGATGGGAAGCTTGCCGGTATAATCGCCGTAGCAGATGTTCTAAAGGACAGCAGCGTGGATGCTATAAAAGCTCTCCATAAACTGGATCTTGAAGTAATAATGATAACGGGAGACAACGAAAAGACCGCTCAGGCCATAGCAAAGGAAGTTGGAATAGATAGAGTTCTGGCGGAGGTTTTGCCTCAGGATAAGGCTAACGAGATAAAAAAGCTGCAGGAACAAGGGAAAAAGATTGCAATGGTGGGGGATGGAATAAATGATGCACCTGCTTTGGCGCAAGCTGAAATAGGAATTGCTATAGGTTCGGGAACTGACGTTGCTATGGAATCGGCGGATATAGTTTTAATGAGAAGCGACCTTACTGATGTATCAGTTGCTATTTCCCTGAGCAAAAAGACTATAACCAATATAAAGCAAAATCTATTTTGGGCCTTCGGGTACAATACTTTAGGAATACCAGTAGCTGCAGGGTTACTCCATATATTCGGCGGACCACTGCTAAATCCCATGATAGCGGCTTTGGCTATGGCTTTTAGTTCAGTATCCGTTGTAACTAATGCTTTAAGGCTGAAAGGGTTTAAACCCACCATATAATTATAAGCCGGGGGTGCAATTATGCATAGAGAAAAAAATGATCCAATATTTCGGAAGCTTAAAATCGCAAGGGGCCAAGTGGACGGCATAATCAGAATGCTGGAGGAAGACAGGTATTGTATTGATGTTTCGGGGCAGATCATGGCTGCTATATCCTTACTAAAAAAGGTTAACGCTGAAATCCTCCATGATCATATGAAGGGCTGTGTCAGAAAGGCTATCCTGGAAGACGGGGGAGAAGAAAGCCTGGAAGAGGTCTTTGAAATAATGCAAAAGCTTATCTAGCCATGTAATAATTATTTTGTGTAGGGATCCTTTTTATTGCCTGGGAGTCTTTTTAGCCTTGATGTACGTCTGTGACCCAGGCTACATAATCATCTGCTCCTGAACGAGCCATAATCGTCAGGCATGGATCTGGATTACCAGAGACTATTACTTTATATGCTTCTGCAGTATCTATGTCTGACTCCTCATCCCTTTTTATAGTAACATCCTTTTTTGCAGCTATTCCACAATCATCTAATATCTGCGCAACTCTCCCCCCAAGCTCCCCGGTAGGAAATTGCAAGGTTTTTATTCTATCTATAGCTTTTTCTATACTTGACATAATCTTCTCCCTATTCAGGATATTCTTCATCAATTAGTATTCCTCCCGGATAGGGGTTGATACCAAAAATTATAATAAATGCAGTATTGCATAATTTTTCAATATTTCCTAGTTTATATGAACAATTATACATGCTGCATAGGGGCATAAGAACCAAAAAGCTAATTATCTGAGTATGGATAGTAAAGCAGCATTTTGCAGGGAAAACTTTATCCATAATTGGAATTGGGAGAAAAGAATTATTGCAAACCCTACAAATCTAGTGTATTATATATAGAATACGATTTTCTAAGACAGGGGAAGGTGATATCAATCATGAAATTTAATTGTCATACTGCTTGGACAGAGTGGCTGAGCGGGGGATTTATTAAGTTTTATGGGGCAATTATCTAATATGTATAATAATTCACAAAGAAATAAAACTTAATACCAATAAAAACATGATTGAATTATGTTTATCGTGGTAAATATAATATTTAATGCGATCTTTTTATTGAGATCACCCATTATCTATCAGTCTTTATAAAAGGGGGAAATGAAATGAAAAAAATTGTTTATACAGGGTTACTGTTGGTTTTAGCCCTGGCTCTGTTTGCCGGTTGTGCAACTACAACAGGAGGCGGCAGCAGTGATGAAATCAGAATTGGTGTTAACTATGAATTATCCGGTGGAGTTTCCACCTATGGTCAGAGCTCTGTAGATGGAGTCAACCTGGCCGTAAAACAGATAAATGAAGCAGGCGGAATAGACGGAAAGCAGATTAAGCTTATCCAGTATGATAATAAGTCCGAGCCTGCTGAGGCAACTACATTAGCCAACAGGCTTATGACCCAAGATAAAGTCGTTGCGGTCTTAGGTCCGGCAACCTCCGGTTCTTTCAAGGCAGAAATACCCGTTGCCATTAAGAACAAAATTCCTGTAGCCTCAGGTTCTGCAACTGCAGATGACGTTACAGTAGACGAATCAGGGGTTAAGGAATATGCCTTCCGGATATGTTTCAACGATTCCTATCAGGGTACTGCTATGGCGGACTTTGCACTGAATAACCTGTCCAAAACTAAAGCTGCTGTTATCACGGATACATCCAGCGACTATGGCAAAGGTCTGGCAAAGAATTTCGTAAAAACCTTTGAAGAAGGCGGTGGCACCATTGTCGCCGAAGAATCCTTTATGGCTGGTGATACGGACTTTAACGCTATCTTGACCAGTATCAAGGGTAAGGACTTTGATGTTATCTTTATCCCAGGATATTATGAGGAAGCCGGTCTTATAATAAAGCAAGCCAGGGATCAAGGAATTGATGTTCCAGTGCTTGGAGCCGATGGCTTTGATTCACCCGACCTTCTAAAGCTGGCCGGAGCTGATGCTCTAAACGATATATATTTTTCCAACCACTATTCTTCATTGGATGAAGATCCTTTGGTACAACAGTTTATAAAGGACTTCAATGCAGAATATGGCAGAGATCCTGATGCATTTAACGCTCTTGGCTATGACCTTGCAAAGTTTGTAGCTGACGGTATATCCAGGGCAGAAAAGCTGGATGGGCCATCATTGAAGGATGCTCTTGCGGCGACTACGGATTTTGCAGGTGTTACAGGTTCTTTCAGTATCGATGAAAATCATAACCCTGTAAAGGCAATAGTTGTTATCGGGCTGGAAAACGGTGAACAGGCAACAAGTGTTAAAACCGGTAATTAACCTATATATAGCGATTGTCTAAGCAATTGCTACCGATGTTTAAAACGCGAGCGGGGTGGATTCTTAGCCCCGCTTATTTTATATATTCGCCGTAAATTGATTTAATCTATGTATTTGGGTAATAAAACATAGTGACGATTTATGCACTAGATGATAAAATAGATTATAATAGCATATTGGTAGTATATTTTGTATATGTTACGAGAAAGAGCTGTCATTTCAAAATCAGTTGGATTATCTGATTTTGGTTGGATATCAATGTATTTTTGCATTATATAAATATGACAGTACAAAGAAGGTGAGTAGATTTGGAAGGATTCCTGCAACAGATTGTCAATAGCATAACCTTGGGCAGTATATATGCCTTAATCGCTTTGGGCTATACCATGGTATATGGCATAATCAGGCTTATAAATTTTGCACATAGCGATATATATATGTTGGGTGCCTATATAGGATATTTTTGCATGACCTTTTTAGGCTTGGGGTTTTTGCCCTCCCTGGGAATAGCTATGGTCTTATGTACCCTGTTGGGTGTACTTATTGAAAGGATTGCATACAGACCACTAAGGAATGCCGCCAGGATATCTGTGCTTATAACTGCCATCGGGGTGTCTCTATTCTTAGAATATGGTACTATGTTCTTTGTCAGGGCTAATGTACGGACTTATCCGGAGATGACCGGGCTAATGGCTCAGAAAGTAAGATTGGGCAGTATAGTAATTTCCATGCAACAGATAATTCTTGTAGGCATAACCATAATTCTCATGGCGTTTTTACAGTTTGTCGTGAAGAAAACCAGGTTGGGTAAGGCCATGCGCGCAGTATCCATGGACAGAGAAGCAGCCCAGCTTATGGGGATAGATGTTAATTCTACAGTTTCATTTACCTTTGCTTTAGGCTCAGCTTTAGCTGGCGCGGCAGGGGTATTGGTTGGTATTTATTATAACACCATAAATCCCCTTATGGGGGTCGTCCCTGGGTTAAAGGCTTTTATAGCCGCAGTTTTCGGCGGCATAGGGATTATACCCGGGGCCATGATAGGTGGCTATTTTATCGGCGCTGTGGAAGTATTAGTAGCTGGATACGGCAACTCTATGTATAGAGACGCTGTGGTATTTGCCATATTGATACTTATCCTCATAATAAAACCCTCGGGTCTCCTGGGGAAAAATACTGGGGAGAAGGTGTGATCTATGAAGAAATTAGCAGGTTTAGTGCTAACCTATATAGTTGTCCAGGTTTTAATCATGACCAATATCATTACAGATTATGTTCAAGCTACATTGGTTACCGTAGGCATAAATATTATTCTGGCGACAAGCCTTAACCTTATTACCGGGTTTACCGGTCAGTTTTCTTTGGGTCATGCAGGGTTCATGTCTATAGGCGCCTATGTATGCGCCCTTATTACCATGCGCATGCCTACTCTGCCAGGATTTTTTATTGGGCTATTTGCAGGGGCGACTGCTGCAGCTTTAATAGGGGGCGTGGTGGGATTGCCCACCTTAAGATTACGTGGGGACTATTTGGCTATAGCCACCCTGGGAATGTCTGAAATTATACGAATACTATTTCTTAATATGGAAATAACCAACGGAGCTGCTGGGTTAAATGGTATTCCCCAGTTTGTAAACTGGACCGTTTTATTTGTATTCACCGCAGGTACTGTTTGGCTTCTGTCCAATTTTATTAAATCGTCTTTTGGCCGTGCCTGTATTTCCATTAGGGAGGATGAAATAGCCGCTGAATCTATGGGAATAAATACCGTTAAATATAAGGTGATCTCCTTTATAATAGGAGCCTTTTTTGCCGGGATAGCCGGGGGCGTTTATGCTTCATATTTTTACTTTATTAAGCCCGACTTATTTGGATTTTTGAAGTCTGTTGATGTGCTGGTTATCGTTGTACTCGGCGGACTTGGAAGCATTTCGGGGTCTGTTGTGTCTGCTATATTGCTGGCGTTGGTATCATCATACTTTCAATCTTTCCCCGAAATTCGAATGGTGCTTTATTCTCTTATATTAGTAATAATAATGATATTCAGGCCCCAGGGGCTTATGGGATCCAAGGAAGTATCTCAGACCGTTTTAGGGAAATTGGACTTTAAAAAGTTGGGAAAGACTTTTGGATGGAGAAGGGAGAGGGATTAGGATATGGTTATACTCAGTGTTGAAAAACTAACGAAATCTTTTGGTGGTCTGACTGCCATATCCAATGTAAGCCTCAGCCTCGAAAAAGGGGAATTGGTTGGGCTGATAGGGCCAAACGGGGCGGGGAAGACGACTTTGTTTAACCTTCTTACCGGTATATACATGCCGGATGCGGGTACCATAAAGCTTCACAGGGATGGAACTGAAATATCTATGAACAGAATGAGCCCCCACAAGATATGCTGGGCCGGGCTGGGCAGGACATTCCAGAATATCCGCCTGTTCAAGGATCTTACCGTCTTGGAAAATGTGCTTATTGCCATGAATAAAAGTGTGGGTTACGGATTGTTTACTGGTTTTTTGCACCTTCCTTTATATAAGCGGGAAGAAAAGAGATTAAAAGAGGAAGGCATAGAACTTCTTAAGATATTTAACTTAGATGGTAAAAAGGATGAGGAAGCAGGCAGTCTCCCCTATGGTGAACAGCGCAGACTTGAAATTGCCAGGGCTTTGGCTACCAACCCGCAACTATTATTGTTAGATGAACCCGCAGCCGGCATGAACCCTGCTGAAACCGCCGCCCTTAAGGATATAATAGTTTGGATTCGCGAAGAATTTGATTTGACCATTCTTCTTATTGAACATGATATGTCTCTGGTTATGAATACTTGTGAGCGCATATATGTACTGGATTATGGCATGGTTATCGCTCAAGGTACTCCGGAGGAAATCAGATCCAATAAAAGGGTAATTGAAGCATACCTGGGGGGAGATGTCAGCAATGCTTGAAATAAAGAATATTGATGTGTACTATGGGGTTATTCATGCCTTAAAGGACGTTTCCCTGGAAGTAGGGAAGGGTGAAATCGTGGTGCTTATAGGTGCTAACGGCGCGGGGAAGACAACAACCTTGCGTACTGTTTCCGGCCTTATTAAGCCGGCTCAGGGTCAAATCCATTTGGAAGAAAAGGATATTACCAATACCACTGCCAAACAAAGAGTGATGATGGGAATTTCCCATGTACCGGAGGGTAGGCGGGTATTCCCTGGTATGACGGTACTTGAAAACCTGGAATTAGGTGCTTATGTGCGCCGGGACAGGGTGGCTATCTCAGAGGACTTGGAAATGGTCTATGAACGGTTTCCTATCCTTAAAGATCGCAGAAAACAGATGGCGGGAACCTTATCAGGCGGAGAACAGCAGATGCTGGCTATAGGCAGGGCTCTAATGGGAAGACCTGAAATATTGTTTTTAGACGAGCCTTCTATGGGGTTGGCACCTATATTAGTTCAGGAAATATTTGATATTATAAGCAGTATAAATAGTACAGGGACAACAATATTGCTGGTGGAGCAGAATGCTAATATGGCACTGCAAGTTGCCGACCGAGCCTATGTCATGGAAACGGGTTCTATAGTCCTGTCAGGCAAAGCTTCGGATTTAATGCAAAGTGAAGATATTAAAAAAGCTTATTTAGGAGGTTGAATGTATGTTTGTAAGAAAAAAGATGACTTCCCATCCTTTCACTATCAGCCCGGATCAAACCATACCTGATGCCCAGGAGCTTATGACCAAAAACAATATAAGGCGGCTGCCTGTAGTAAAAAACGGCAAGTTGGTAGGGGTAGTTTCCAGGGAGGATATCCTAAAAGCATCACCGTCTAAAGCTACGGCGCTTAGTGCCTGGGAAATAAATTATCTTTTGGCCAAAACAAAAATAAGCAAGATAATGACTAAAGACCCTGTGACTATATCCTCAGATGCCTTACTTGAAGAGGCGGCCACCCTTATGAGAGATAATTATGTCAGCTTTCTTCCAGTGGTAGACAAGGATAAATTGAAAGGAATAATAACCGAAAGTGATATATTCGATTCTTTTATAGAGCTTTTAGGTTTTAGAGAAAGGGGTACCAGGCTTACCATAGAGGCACCGGATGCTCCGGGTACTATGTCTAAAATATCAAGTATAATAGGGGATACCGGGGCAAATATTTCAAATATAGCAGTTTATCGCGGTACAGCCGGGAAAAGCACCATAGTAGTGGGAATCAATTCCCTAAACACCAAAGATATAGAAGACACAATTGAGGAGCAAGGTTTTAAAATTCTTTATAAGCTACAAAATAACTAGTTTTTTTATATATGTTGCGAAAAAGATTTATCATTTGTAAAATGTTAAATGCAAAACATATAGACAACTCCCAGGATAATGGTATAATCTACCTATGCTGATGGTATAATCTACCTGCATGGATTAGGTTAGGTTTTTCAATGGGGAGTTGTTGTGGATATGTCAGATCATATCAATAGGACAAGCCTGGGGGCAAACCCAGCGGCTAATATAAAAAGGCATATGCTTATCAGAGTATTTGCTGTAATACTTATTTTTATATTCGGAATTTTCCAGATGGGGGCTAAGCACAGCAGCTGTCAATATAGCAATGTAAACAACGACTATTTTAATCCCGATAAGAACGTTAGCCTTAGGCAGGATGACAGCAAACAAGGTAAAATATCTACTGAGATAAAAAAGGGCTTTATCGGTTTTAACAATACAAAAGGTGTAGTTGCCAGGGATTGGCGGATATTGCTGGTAAATCGGGATAATCCAATTCCAAAAGGGTTTTCCGTTGAACTAGCGAAGGTCCAGGGGAATGTCAGGTTTGATGCCAGGGCAGCGGAGCATTTTAACAGCCTTTTAAAGGCTTGTCGTGAAGAGATTGGTTACTCGCTTCAACCGCGCACTGCGTTTAGAAGCAACGGTCTTCAGAAAACACTTTACGATAATAAGCTAAAATCCCATATGAATAGGGGCAAATCAAGAAATGAAGCTGAAAGGCTGACCAACAATTATATAGCATTGCCTGGAACAAGCGAGCATGAGATAGGGTTAGCAGTAGATTTTAATGTTCTCAAACAGGAATTTGAAGAAACTGAAGGCTTTAAATGGCTTGATGCAAATGCCCATAAGTATGGGTTTATCTTAAGGTATCCAAAGGATAAAGAATCAATAACAAAGGTAAAATATGAGCCGTGGCATTTTCGCTATGTAGGCAGAACCCACGCAGAGACAATGAAAGGGAAAAATCTTTGTCTTGAAGAATATGTCCATTATCTATGGAAAAAATCCAGGGTAAATTCAAATTCAGATCAGAAGCAAGTATTGCCCGAATAGATAATAGGCAGCGGTTGGTTTTTATATGCCCTTATGGTTTCAAATAATAAATCTTTTTTATAAGTGATCATAATAGGTGGACAGTCTTTTCATATAGGCTGTCCTTTATTTTTTTTGGGCATAATATTTATATAATTTTTCCGATTTTTCTTGACCTTTATAAAAGAATATATTAAACTATACTAAACATATATGCATACTATGGTTAATGGAGTGATTTTGTTGAGAATATCTACAAAAGGAAGGTATGGGTTAAGGTCTATGGTGGATTTAGCTGTCTATTCATCTGATGCTCCAGTCTCATTAAGTAGTATAGCAGATAGGCAAGGGCTATCCACAGGATATCTGGAGCAGGTATTCTCCGCCCTGCGCAAGGCAGGCTTGGTAACCGGGATAAAGGGGATGGGGGGCGGATATATATTATCCCAAGAGCCTTCCAGCATAACCGTGGGCGATGTTTTGAGGGTGCTGGAAGGGAACCTGAATGTAGCAGATAGTAAAGGAGGCAGCCCTATGGGTGAAAGCAGTATAGAATATTGTATAGAAAACATGGTATGGAAGAGGATGAACGAGGCCCTAAATCGGGCGGCAGATTCGGTGACCCTGGATGAACTGGCTACAGAGCATAAAAAGCTGAACAATAGCTGGGATCATATGTATTATATATGAGCAGGACAGATGCGGGGGTGGCGACAATAGTATGAATCAGCCGCTTCCGTGAATAATAATAGGGGAGTGTGGATTATGGCAAAGATAGCAGAAAAGTTAACCGACCTGATCGGCAATACACCACTTTTGAAAATAGAAAATTTCAGCAGGGCAGAAGGTATCAAAACGCCTGTAATAGCAAAACTCGAATATTTCAATCCATTAGGAAGCGTTAAGGATAGGATTGGCTATGCTATGATAAAGGATGGGGTGGACAAGGGCCTTATCAAGGAGAATACGGTTATTATAGAGCCCACTAGCGGAAATACAGGGATTGCCCTGGCATTTGCTGCTGCATCTATGGGACACAGGCTTATTATAATAATGCCGGATACCATGAGCAAAGAGAGAAGAAGCCTTATTCGCGCCCTTGGCGCAGAATTGGTACTTACCCCGGGTTCTGAAGGGATGATGGGTGCAGTAAAAAAGGCAGAAGAGTTAGCAAAAGAAAATCCTGATTCATTTATTCCTCAGCAATTTAAGAACCAGGCTAACCCTGAAATCCACAGACGGACTACTGCCGAAGAAATCTGGCGGGATACAGATGGCAATATTGATATCTTTGTAGCCGGAGTAGGCACAGGCGGTACTGTTACAGGGGTAGGAGAAGTGCTAAAACAGAGGAAACCCGATCTAAAGGTTATAGCAGTAGAGCCTATGGATTCGCCTATCCTGTCGGGAGGAAAGGCCGGACCCCATGCCATCCAAGGACTGGGGGCAAACTTTATTCCAGATATATTAAATCTTGGGGTTATAGATGAAATAGTGAAAGTGAAAAATGAGGATGCCATTTCAACTACCAGAAAGCTGGCTGCCTCCGAAGGTCTTTTGGTAGGTATATCTTCAGGGGCTGCGGCTTATGCAGCATCGCTGATTGCTAAAAGACCCGAGTATGAGGGCAAGACGATAGTGACCGTGCTACCCGATACAGGGGAGAGGTATTTATCCAACCCCCTCCTTTTCCCTGAGCAGGAGTAGAGCGCCACTATATTTAATTAAATGGCTTGCAGAAGCTGGGTTGCATGGATACAAGGGTATAAGAGCCCGTAATAGGATATTTTGTTTAAAGACCGGGATCCCCTAGGGTTCCCGGTCTTTTCTATACCTTTCGAATTGTGCCAATATATGGGGATTGTCCTTAAGAAAATCATTAAACATTTCTATATTTTCCAAGGCCTCCATACTTAGGTTATGTTCTATCATTTCTGTATCCTTTAAAAGGGTATCACCTATCCCTAAATTGCTTAAAAAGTTTTCAATCAGGATATGGCGCTTAAGAAGGAATTCGCCTAATTTTTCCCCTTCATGGGTGAGATTTACCATACCATATTTTTCGTAGTCTACAAGCCCCACCTGAGCCAGCTTTTGCACTGTTTTGGTAGCCGAGGGGGCCTGGACATTTAGGGCTTCAGAAAGTTCGCTGATGCGTATATAGCCCTTCTTCCGACAATTCCTATAAATCATTTCCAGATAGTCTTCCATACTGGGGGTTAGCTTGGCATTTTCCTGTTTTAGGAGCTGGTATCCCCTAAAAGTATGAAACTGCTTATCCGTTTTAGACATTTCGGTTTCACCACCTTTAACACATTATCTATTAGCTTCATATATTAGCCTTAGGAAACACTTTTTGTCATAACTAAACCTATGATGAACAACGGGGCAAATATTACTTTTAAAGGGGGTGGAGTAATGTATGAAGGATGCATACCTTTGAATCTGCTACCCATTGGCGATATGGGAAGGGTTAGGGATTTAACCATAGGCGGGAGAATAAGGAGGAGAATGCTGGATTTAGGGCTTATTAAGGGGACGGAAGTTCAGGCGGTAACCAAGAGCCCATCAGGAGATCCGGTGGCCTACTTTTTTCGGGGTGTCGTCATAGCCCTAAGAAGCGAAGAGGCGTCTGCCGTTATTGTTGAAAAACTTAAATAGACTTGAGGTGGAGGGATTATTATGGGCCTTACGGCACAATCAACAGGTCTGGGGGCTTTAAACGAGGTCTTCGAGGTAAAAACAGAGAGTCCCGAGGATATAATCGTAGCCCTTGCGGGCAATCCAAACACTGGTAAAAGCACGGTGTTCAATAGTCTGACGGGGCTTAGGCAGCATACCGGCAATTGGCCCGGAAAAACTGTTAGCAATGCCCAAGGGCGGTATACCTATAATGATAAAGATTATATTCTGGTGGATCTACCGGGGACCTATTCATTATTATCAAATTCAGTGGAAGAGGAGGTTGCAAGGGATTTTATTTGCTTTGGCAATCCCCATGTCACTGTGGTGGTCACCGATGCTACCAGCCTTCAAAGGAACCTAAACCTGGTACTTCAGATATTGGAGATTACAAAGAATGTAATAGTATGTGTTAATCTTATGGATGAGGCAAAACGAAAGAAAATACATGTGGATACCAAAAAACTAGCTGGGATCTTGGGAGTGCCTGTAGTGGCTACCAGCGCCAGAAACGGCCAGGGATTGGAGGAATTGAAAGCAGAGATAGCAAAGGCAGGAAGCGGATCCGACACAGGCAGGATCATGATTCAATATGAAAAAACTATTGAGGATGCCATAGATATGGTTGAACCCCATATCGACAAGCTTAATATCGAAGGCTTAGACGCCAGATGGGCTTCCCTTCGACTTTTAGAGGATGACAGAACTCTTAAGGGAGCTATAGAAGAGCATATCGGATCACAAGATATGGAAAATGAAGTCTTGGAAGCCAATGTGGATAAAGCAAAAGGACTTATAAACGCCATGGATATAGATGGAGATGGGCTTAGGGACAGTATGGTTTTTAGTATTGTAAAAAGGGCTGAGGCCATCGGGGAGGAGGTAATCCAATTTGGAAATAAAGATTACAACAGGACAGATCAAAGAATAGACAGGATCTTGACTTCAAAGTTGTTTGGAATCCCTATAATGGTGGCCCTGTTGGGTCTGATATTTTGGATTACTTTAACTGGGGCCAATTACCCATCGGAATTGATTGCCACTGGCCTATTCTGGATTGAGGGACATCTGACCAGCCTATTTTGGTCAGCGGGGGCACCAGCCTGGCTCCACGGAATATTGGTTCTTGGAATATATCGTACCCTGGCTTGGGTTGTATCGGTGATGTTGCCCCCCATGGCAATATTCTTTCCCCTTTTTACTTTGTTGGAGGATTTAGGCTATCTTCCAAGGATAGCCTTCAATCTGGATAGTTTTTTTAAGAGGGCTTGCGCCCATGGAAAACAGGCATTAACTATGTGTATGGGATTTGGATGTAATGCAGCCGGGGTTGTGGCATGCAGGATAATAGATTCACCAAGGGAAAGGATTATCGCAACCCTGACTAACAACTTTGTCCCTTGTAATGGCAGGTTTCCCATCCTAATTACTTTGGCTGGAATTTTTATTGCCGGGAAGGCAGGGGCTTTTAGATCAATAGTATCCACCCTTACTGTTTTGGGAGCTGTGGTGCTAGGTGTCATTATCACTCTGGCGATCTCTTGGATTCTATCGAAGACTATCCTTAGGGGCTTACCTTCTTCCTTTGCCTTAGAACTTCCTCCCTATCGAAAACCCCAGATAGGGAAGATCATAGTGCGGTCTTTGTTGGATAGAACGCTATTCGTGCTAGGCAGAGCTATTGCGGTGGCTGCACCAGCGGGGTTATTCATCTGGCTTATGGCGAATATTTCCCCGGGAGGAATCAGCCTTCTTAGCCGCACCGCCGGGTTTTTAGACCCCTTTGGCAGATTGCTGGGGATGGACGGATATATTATTTTGGCCTTTATCCTAGGTCTGCCTGCTAACGAAATAGTCATACCTATTATAATAATGAGTTATATGCAGGCGGGGGCTATGCTGGAACTCGGTAGCTTGGAAGCCCTTAGGGAATTACTGATTGCCAACGGATGGACTTGGCTCACAGCAATATCAACTATGCTATT
>JAAYSJ010000081.1 GCA_012518395.1 Clostridiales bacterium | reverse complement strand
TCAAGCCATAAAGTTTACTGATATCTGATGCAGCACTTACCAATAAGCCCTTTTCTTCTGCTATTTCCTGGACAAGTAATTCTTCCTTGATACTATCTACTCCAAAAGCCTTAGATGCTATAATTACCTGGGCACCTTGGTCTTGAAGATCGTCAATTGCATCACTTATAGCAGATTCATTTATTTGCTTAGTTTTCAGAAAAGTATGACAAGTCCTGATAAAACGGCCAGTACCCAGGCTGATATCAGGGACATTTGATTGTCTCTTTGCAAGAAGACCTTCTAAACCTCCAGCAGACATTCCTAATATGCCTACTTTTGCAACGTCTCCTTCAAGAAGTGCGTTAGTTGCCTGGGTTGTGCTGTGGGCGATAAATATAACTTCTTCGGGTTTAATATTATTTCTTGACAAACATTTTTCAAAGCATTCAATAACGCCTGCTGCTACACCCATTTTATGATCATGGGTTGTCATTACGATAGCCTCGCCAACAATATCATGGGTTGAATTATCAATAGCAACAGCTTTTGTATGGGTTCCTCCAACATCTATACCGACCCGAACATTTCTCTTTTCTTCCATCTTCCCCTCCGGTAACAAGATATTAAAATCAAGTAGGGGGGGGTAGCAAACCCCCACCTACTCATACCTTCATAGATACTCTTTAATAAACGGTGGTTTAAACCAGCCTTTACTTATTTACCCATCCCCTGGTAACAGGGTCTTATCCAGTTGTAAGTTATCCTACTTTATGCAGCGAACATAAAGTAGGCAATTATTTCAAGAATTAAAGCAACCGGTAGAATATATGCCAATACCTGGGTCAGAAATTCTTTTACACCAACTTTGTTATACCCAATTGCCCATAGGTTCCAGGATTGGGTAGGACATACTGAGGTAGTGATTGTTGTAGCAGGTATGTAGAATAATGGATAAAGTACAGCCAGGGGATATAAACCTGTACTGGCTATTATGACAAAGGTAGCTACCCCGGCTCCCCAGATTGTCATTGGCCCACGGAATAAAGCTAACACACTTAAGAGTCCAAATACCACGAAAAGCCATAGCGTATTAGTTGGGAATATTGGTGATACAATAGGGGCTAATAGATCCTTACAAGCTCCAGCCGATCTTATAAACATCTGTAAGAAGAGCAAGAATCCTAATACAAGACCCACATCTGCAACACCATCATGGAAGGTCTTTTCAACTATGGTGGCAACACCTTTCCAGCTCTTTATATTTTTAGTCCAGAAAAGTGCCCAAACCACTGATACGATAATCGCTACGATAGCACTAAATTTAAAAGCGATTGCAAAGGTAACAGGCAGTATAGGAGTTATGCAAGCCAAAAGATTTGCATTTGATTGCTCAGGATCAATACCTGCATCTACTGTCGGAACCGCCCAGGCCTTAACCTTGTTTTCCTTGCGTACGCTTAAAGTTACCATCAATATAACAGCAACCACTTGAATGGCAACAGCAATTCCCGCGAAACGATACCATTCAGGAACTAGGGGGTTAAACTGCTCTTCGCCAATAACCATAGTCCCTGCAGCCTGGGTTAAGAGAGCGCTATTAACATACAAACCGCTCCCGACAGACATGGCAAATGTGCCTGTAGCAAGGGGTTTGCTGATCCCAAGTGAAAGCATGATCGGAAATACTATAACACCAATTGCAACAACGGCACCTACGCCATATGCAGTTGTAAAAATCGCTGTTACAACAATGGAAAGCAATATAGTGGTTAAAGCGGGTTTGTCCCCACCCAGTTCAACTGCTCTGCGGATAATTGTTCTGGCAATACCTGTCTCTATCAAGATTCTACCGAACCAGCTGCCAAATATGATATTGACCGCCGTTGGACCAAATCCTTCCGGTCCTCCCTGAAATATGGTCATATTGATAGTTTCCCAATCGACTGCTTTGCCAATTGCTCCTAATCCTGACCATAAAATTGCCATTCCAAATAAACCGAGAAGCAGGTTTCCACCTTTTGCTGCGTAGTAAATGAATGCAAAGAAGGTTACTAATAATATAATCCCAATAGCAATTTCCATAATTCTTTTCACTCCCTTAAAAAAATTTATTTTGTGGAAAACTACGCTTTAGGTATTCTTTTATACACCTCCCCACATATATTCATAATCATTTTTGGATAGCAGCGCATCACCCTTTCATTTGTTTTTTAACCAAGTGCATAGCAAAGCCAGCAAACTCTTCTTCAAAATAGATAGAGATCAATTTTCCGTTCTGATCTTTCTTAGCTGTGTTTTCTTGAAATTTGTAGCCATTAAAACGCAGATATGAATATGCACGATCTACTGAATTGGTTCCGATAGCTATATGACCATGGTCCCCCAAATATTTTTTCTTCAACAATTCAAAACCTGTTCCCGAAAAAACAGAGCCTCCCTCATTTTTA
>JAAYSJ010000080.1 GCA_012518395.1 Clostridiales bacterium | reverse complement strand
TTCACTGTAACCCATAGAAATCATTAACTCATGAAAGGCGGAACCGGAATTGATGTGGAGAGATAGTTATAAAGTCGGTATCGATCTGATTGACGAACAGCATAAGGAACTTTTTGCCCGTGTATCAGACTTTGTCGGCGTGATCCGGAGTAATGAAAATTGGGACGATAAACTGGAAAAAGTAAAAGAAACCATGGAATTCATGGGGGAGTATGTCGTTACCCATTTCAACGATGAAGAGGCCTATCAAGAAAAGATAGGCTATCCGGGAATTGAGGAACATAAACGCGCCCATGCCAGATTTAGAAAGGGAATTAACGATTACATTTTGTCCTTTGAAAGGGACGGTTTTACGGAGGATAAAATCCAGGAATTTGGCGGCAGGCTTATGACCTGGCTGATAATGCATGTGGGCAAAATGGATCAGAGAATTGGGGAATATATTAAAGAGCAGGGGGGCGAGCATAATGAGGGCTGAATATATAAAACCGTTTCTTACCGCTACAAACGATGTATTCAAGCTTATGCTGGATATGGAACCCCAAAGAAAGGATATGAGGGTAGTAGATGATATGATCGCCAGCAGGGATGCAAATGTCATTCTCGGCATAACGGGGGATTTGCAGGGCAGTGTTTTCCTCGGCTTTTCCAGAGAAATGGCTCTTGAGATGGTCAAAATCATGTCGGGCATGGATATGAACGTAATCGATAGCTTCGCCTCATCCGCTCTAGGTGAAATTGGCAATATAATAGCCGGAAATGCCTTGTCCGGGCTTGAAGAAGCGGGGTTTATCTGTGATATAGTCCCGCCGCAGGTATTTATAGGTGAATACAAGGCCTTTCCCCTAGCGGGAAACCAGGCATTGCTTTTGTCATTAACGACGCCCATAGGGGATTTCGACGTCAGCGTTTTCTTGGCGGGTTAAATAATTGTGTGTGATTGATGCTTGCAACGACTTATACGATTAACGGTGAACTATACGATTGGTTCACCGTTAATTGTTCATCGCCAAGTCTAAAGCGGATAAGCTCAGGGGTCTGGGTAGAACCCCGAGGCATGTTCTCTTGAATTTAAAAAGGGTTCCCCGCCACCTATATGAACACGATTGCAGCCCATTCGCTTTAAAATAGCAAATACTTCATTTGCCATGGCCTTGGTCATATAATCTTTTGGCCATTCCGGAGAACTGGAATAAGAACAATGCTTGCATTTTGATGAACAGTGATAGTTGGTTATTATGCCGCCTGAAACTAGACGATTGATTTTTAGCACCCTTATACAAGCCCCTTTCGTTGCCTTTTTGACCTATTAGCTCTTTTTTGCAACCTCGAATATAATCATAATAGGCAATAAGAGTATAAAAAGTAAAATCCATAGCATTATTTACACCCCCTTGCTATTTAATTTTTAATCTCTTTCGGATCGTCTAAAAACTACTCCAGGAACCAGCCAAATTCCAGCCTTACTTCTTTCCGCTGCAAATCATCGTTTTTGTAGCAACAGGTATCCAGGCCAATCAATTTAAAACCCTCATGAAGATAAAAATCTATTGCATTAACATTACAGGATTGGGTTTCCAGTATAACGGCGCGGCGGCGTTCCCCCCTCGCCTGTTCCTTTGCTACTTCTATTAGGGCATGACCTATCCCCTGCCTTTGATATTCTTCTGCCACCCAGAGTTCTGTAATCCTAAGGCGATTGGACCATAGTTCAGGATCAGTTTCTATGGCAGCAATCAATTCCCCATCAATTAATACCCCCCAGGCATAGGCGTTCGCCCAATGATCCTCATATAATCTGTCCGGGAAATCATATTTTTCAGGTGAATAGGTTATCGGCTTTGCCAGGCTCTTCTTGTCGATTTCAATAATATAACCCTTGTCTGTTCTATTTACACTCACATCGTAATATTCTTCTGTTGTGTACTGTATTGGGATTATAGTGCCCTTCCATCTTTCCTTCGGTAAATGTATGATTTCGTATTCCATAGTGCTTGCCCTACCCCATAACGTCCAAAGCTTTATTTAAACTCACCTGTTCGTAATTCATTCTGTTTTTGCTCCTACTCCATGAAAATATTCATCTAGTTTCCTATCACAATGATGTATTATTCCCTCAATTTCCTCCGCCGTTAGCCTTTTACGGATATGCCTACTAAGCTCTATGTATTCGATATCCTTTGATTTCCTCATAAAATTCATATCCTCAAACCGTTTAAAAGGATTTGCTAATATATTTCTTGTCACTTCATTCCTAGTGTAATCTCTTAGATATAAACACTGCCTTTTTTCTACTGCCAAACCTTTTTCTCGTCTTGTCTCATAATAATCAATAAAATAATCTGTTAAATCCTCGAGCCTTACTCTTCCTCTGTCATCAATATGGTCAAAAACTCCCTTTAAAAGGACAGGTTTATAGGAGTATGACATATCCATTCTTTCAATGTACTCCATAAATTTGTCCTTCATATTCGCCGGTGTTATGAGTTCCCAACCATTTTGTTTAGCATATTTATAAACCTTTTCTTCTTTAAAATATTTAAAGGTTCGACTTCGTCCTACAGGTATTTCCAAATCAGGAACGATTTTGCCTTCTCTAATGCATCTTTCTATAGTCTCTGATTGAACATCCACCATACGAACAAATTCCAACTGGGATATCATATCCCTGACTTCATCCTGCCAATTAAAGAGCTCAACCAACTCATAATCTTTGATATCTACCGGGAAATCCAAATAAACAGCTGGTTTTTCTCCCTTTGCCAGTAAATCTTTTTCCAATTGCCTCTGTTTTGCTGGTGCTATAACATATCCACCGGGCGTATATTCTTTAATATTAAACATTCTATGCAGGGAATAGGGCATGTTAAATAGATTAGCATTATCAATAAAATCAAAAACCATAAGATGATCCTTTCCTTCTGCCAGCCTCATTCCCCTACCCAATTGCTGGGTGTACAGGGTTTTGGACATGGTGGGTCTTGCCATAAACAAAATTCTTGTATTGGGGCTATCCCATCCTTCATTTAATAGATCACAAGCGCATAGAACATCTATGTCGCCTTTCTCATACTCCCTCAATGTTTTCTTTCTTGCAGAGCTTTTCATGCTTCCCGATACGGCTACACTATTTATACCATTCCCTTTAAGTAAACCAGCTATTTCCTTGGCATGGTTTACAGAAGCACAGAATATGACTGTCTTTTTACCCTTAGCGAATTCCAAATATGTGTCAACAATTACTCTGTTTCGCTCTGGTATAAATAGCTTGGATTCCAAATCCCGGCTGTTATATTTGATCCCATTTATTCTTACCCCGGAGATATCGACATTTGTTTTGACTCGAATGCAACGAATAGGCACAAGCTCACCTATTTCCACGGCCTTTTTTAAATCCAGCTTATGTGCTATATTCTTAAATACTTCCAAAAGATCTTCCCCATCGGTTCTATGTGGCGTTGCGGTAAGTCCCAGGGTAAATTCTGGTTTAAAGTAAGATAATATCTTTTTATATGTAGTAGCTGTACCATGGTGGGCCTCATCGATTATTAGATAACCAAAATCCTCAGGCTGAAACTCCTCTAAGTTTTGAGATATGCTCTGAACGCTACCGCATACTATATAAGCATCCTTATCTTTCTCCTCTGCTACATAAAGGCCGGTATTTCTATCCTTCCATAAGTCCCTAAAAGTACCTCTGGCCTGCTCAATCAATTCCTTGGTATGCCCTATAAACAGAGTCCTTTTACCTATGACCTTAGCATCGGATACTGCCGTTACAGTTTTACCTGTACCTGTTGCATGGTACAAAAGTGCTATACTATCCCCGTTATCCCTCATATTTTGCAGGCTCGCCATTGCATCATATTGATGGTCTTTAAGTTCAATCACCTTTCCTCTTTGGCTAGGCAGATAGTCGTCAATCATTTTGAACATTGGAAGCTCACCAAAGAAGGTAAGCATTTCGTCTTTTACTTTCTCGGGCTGGTTCTTCAGCTGAGAATATACCCATCTATAAATTTTCCAGTTATTATACACCAAACTGTTCTGCTTTAATAAATCATCAAAATACTTATTTTCAGATATTGTGTTGGGATTATGATATGTTTCCCCATCAACCTCAATAGCAATTCTTTCATCTTCGCTCTCGAAAGCAAAATCTATAAACCTATGGTTCCCATAGATATCAATAAAGGGATATTGTACAAATATATATTGGCTCTTATCCGGACCAAACACATCACAAAAAAGGTCTATAAACAATTCTTCCGAGCCCTTATTCACTTTTCCTGTATATACTACTTCCCTGCCCATCCTATTCTCCTTTAGCAATACAACTAGATTTGCCATCTTATCAAGATTTTGTACACTAATAATACACAAAATTTTTTCCTAATAATATGTGGCTTAATCCATGTCCTCATCTTCATCCTCTGTTACCCTTAATAGAATATAGCCTTCCTCAAACGAACCTCTTATTGCCCTCTTATCTGTTATTACTCTTTTAAATTCGTCCTTTGATATTCCGTTATGATAAAGGATTGAGTAGATGACTTCTACCATATCTGCCAGTTCTTCAACGTCTTCACTTTCCATGTATTCCAAAAGTTCCTCTTGGAGCTTTGATTTTAAATATTTGAATAACTCTGTCCCCTGTACTTTTATAGTTTCAGGGTGTTTACCTGATTCCTTAATAATTTCGGGTATATTATCACGGATTAACTTGTTGTATACTTGTGTTTTCATTTTCCCTTATCATCCTATTCATATACCAAAAGTTTATAGCCAAAAGTGAATGAATAGCATATGTTTAAATCGGTCACGTTTTCTTAGATTTCATTTCAAATAACTTTCAGATTTCCAGCCTTCCCTTACTCTATCCCCTAAACTGTTTAAACCTTAACGATAACCTATCTTTGTCAGGCCAAGAGGCTATATTCTTTGGCAATATAATACTTTTTTTATGTAAGGCTTGAATACCATGCTTCAGCATGGGTCCGTCCTGCTCCCTCATTATATCATCCCGTACTACGATCCCGTAATCAGGGGTAACGCCAATCATATTGGAATCATACGCTGCATGATGGATTTTACAAAGTGACAAGCCGTTATTCACTATCGGTTCCCCCATTGTGTCAGCGTCTGGAATGATATGGGCTGCATCCAATAATTGAGTATGGCGCAAATTGCAAAAGGCACATCTTTCACGATAGGCATGTATTACTACCTCCCTAAATAATCTTTGATGGAGCCTTTCGTTAACGTTTCTTGTTACATATTGGCGCTCCACAATTCTCTCATCATCTGCTTTACCATATATCACTTCTTTTGATGTCTCGAAATGGGAAATATGGTTCATATCATCAGCCGCTACAGTGAAAGTGAATCGATTGGGATTATCGGATACTATATAAACAGGCCAGACAGCGAAATACTTACCCCTGGCCACACCATAAAAATATATGAGCGGGGCTTTTCTATGCATCGCTTCACGTAGTCCAACATTATCTCTGTGAAATGGGTCATCTCCCCTATATTTATACAAAAGCAACCCATCTGTTGTAAATGAATTAGAATATGGACTGCCGGGCGCTGTTGTAATTGATATAGGCATGTCCCTAAGTATCTTTGGTTTCCAGATACCTTGCGGTCCTATTAAAGTTACCCTTTCATCCCGAAAATTAAAGCCTTGTTCAAGGATAGCCCGGGGTAAGACATCTCCATGAAATTGCACCTGTTCCCTAAGCCATTCAAAAGCAGCTAACCTAATTTGCTCTTCCATAATTTTGCTCCTGCTATAAGTATAAAAATGTAAATTGCAAAAGTAATCAAGGATCTTAATCTTTGTGATCATAATATAGACCAATCAATTGAATAGGAAGCGGGTGGGCAAACTGCCTTTCCCCATTGCAGTTATTTTTTTAAATAATATGATCAATATTAGTATAACAACATAACGTACATGATTCAATAATTTTTAACTTTTTATGGCTTTATACTAGAATTAGTCCAAATTTGTAATAATAAAGGATTTTACGGAACTCTATAGAATTATTGTATAGGTATACCTGTATTAAAAAGGTTGTGAGTATATATGAGAATGTTCGTTGCAGTTACTGATAGCGATTGGTACACCCTTTTAAGGGATCAAGACTGTGATGAGGTCAATTTTTGGAAACCCAGTGGTCGTTTCAATTTTAGAGCAATTGATGTTAACGAAATGTTACTATTTAAACTTCGTGCACCGGATAATTATATTGTTGGCGGTGGATTCTTCGTTAGGTTTTCCATTCTCCCGGTATTCCTAGCCTGGGATGCTTTTGGCAGAAAGAACAGCGCCCGTAGTTTGCAAGAATTAATATTTAGAATTGAAAAATATATTATCCTTATCATGGTCAACAGTTAATGAGCCTGCCAAATTAGGATATAAAGGATTTCCCCAGTATTTGTTGAAATATGTAATATATTATACTTTCATTTATCAACCGCTATAGGGGGTGCCTTATTAATGAAAATGTTCGCCGGGGTCACAGATTATAACTGGTATTCATCGCTGAAGGAGCAGGATATCGATGAGGCTAATTTTTGGCGGCCTGGTGGACAATATAATTTCAAGGCTCTACGTTCGGGGGATCTTTTTCTATTTAAGCTTCGGTACCCATATAATTGTATTGCTGGTGGTGGTTTCTTTGTCCGATATTCTATTATAATAGGGGTTATATAACCATTACTGAAGATTTAAGGGTAGAAGTTAGCAACAAACTGAAGACAGATTTCGGGGATGGGAAAATATATTATCCTTACCATGATAAATCTCTGGTCAACCTGCCCGAAAATATGCTGGATCTGCCTGCCAAAGAATTTTTAAAGTGGCATAATAAAAATGTATATCTAGGATAATGCATATAAATCATTATTATCGTTCAAATATAACTTTCCCGATCCTATCGATATGCTCTTTTAATTCTTCATTCTTAATACTGGAATAATCTATAATGTCAAAAAAATAAGGTAATGGCCCTTGTTCTTCCAATATCGAATGCAGAGATGATATAGTGTCAAAAGAAACATTGTCACCATATATAACTATATCTATATCAGAACCGGGCCTATTAATACCCTTTGCCCTTGATCCAAATATGACAGCCTTGTCTATCTCATTTCTTTCACTAATTTTATGGATTATATATTCTATATCCGCTTCTTTTAATCCATAATTCATCGTATACTCCCCATTTTTTTATAGAGATCCATAATTATATCGTAATAACTATTTCTGATCAGGTCTGCCGCTTCAATAGCTCTGTCTTCATCATATGTATGAGCCATTAGATTCCTTTTCTCCAACGCATCTATCCAGGTATGTCCATCATGAATTAATTCTGTCTGAAATGCCGTCTTTATCGCTTGTCTCGGACTTTTTATTATAAATCCCTCTTGTTCTAAATAATCCTTAATGGTCTTCCAGGCCAATTCGAAGGTGTATTCAAAGCATTGTATAAGACCCTGAGTCTCAAATTTGTTTAAATCACCCTTTTCAATAAATTCGGTTAGTTGGCCTACCGCCTTTTCAAAATTAGAAAACCGTTGCTTCCACCTTATATCACTTGCCATAATATCACCCCGCAATTGGTTATTACCCATATCTTGGTCATATTATAACATAAACAAAAGGCAGCTGCATGAGTTTATCCCACTCTGCAACCGCCCCTCTGTGAGAATTTTTAATAGGCGAGTTTGACCCTGGCTACCTAACCTATGGCCATATTTTTAAATATCTCTATTCTGCCTGCAATTCACATAGTTGTTCATAGGTACCATAGAGTTTGGCGGCATCCGTTAAAGCTTGCACATTCTCGGGTTTAGTATTAGAGCCCATAGCACAGCCAGAACTCAAAATCAGACCCTTGCCTTTAGTCGATTCAATAATATACTTAGACTTTGCTAAAACATCCTCCGGGGTGCCTAGTACCAGAGGATCGCTGGGATCCACATTCCCCATTAAAACGGTTTCTTTAGGGATAATACTGCGGGCTTCACCCATATCCACCTGCCAGTCCAATTCAAGGATTTTGGCTCCTGTTTCACCCATTTCCTTTAGAATCTTTGTTACGTCACCGCAGATATGAATAGAATAGGCACCCGGAAGGTCGCTTACTGCTTTAACAACCTCTATTTCAAAGGGAAAGGCAAATTTTCTATACAGATCCGGAGACACCAGATTAGGCCCTGCATAAGAATCCCCCATACTGGTTGAATGAGCACCGGCCATTAGTTGAGCCCGGGCAAAGCGGATATGCACTTCATTGGCATATTCCAATGCATGTAAGATTACATCTTCGTCTTCCGTCAATAGATCCATCATAAATTCCTGGGGACCACGCAATAGACATAGTAGATCGAATGCCCCTTGATCCGCCCTTCCCATAATGTGCACATGGTCACCGATGGATTCAACCAAGCGCTGGGTAATTTCCAGCCACTCGGGCATACGCCCATCTTTTAGAGGATCAGGGATCTTTAAATCGTCAATTTCTTCTAATGAATTAAGCAAAGGATTCCTTTCATCCAGAACTGCTACTTCTGTATCTCTAAAAATTACCTTTGCTCCGCAGGCTTCTGCCAGGGTCACATCATCTACATCGATTACACATCCGTCATAGCCATACTTTTCCTGGCTAATACGCATACTATGAGCCATTTTTGCCGGATTACGATTGATTTCGCCAATATTGTAGCCGGCGTCTGTTGCGCTAAACATAAAACTTTGGGGAATCACCGGAATGCGATCAGGTATCTCACCATTTAGCACTGCTTGTACTCGTTCTAAAGAGGTCATTTCTTTCATTTTATAAATCCCCCCGAAATATTTAATTTTTGGTAAATAAAACTGCTGAATGAATTGTGGCTAACCATTGACATTTTTGTGTATTGCCTTATAATAAATTATACAGATTGGTTGATTAACTGTATAATACACTTGAGTTTCCGCAAAAATAGATTTAATAATGTAGTGTGCCTAAATAATACTGAAATATAATAAAAAGGTCATAAAAAGGTAGAAAAATCGGATTAAAACAGTCAAAAACCTCCTATTGTTTGGTATAATTTAAGTATCAGCAAAAATGATACTAAACAAAAAACAAGGAGGTTTTATCATGTACCATTCTACCACAGATGTGTATGCTACGAAAAGGGAAACTGTTCATTTTGCGAAAAGTTTAATAATTGGGGCCAAACAAGTTGAATCCAAATTTATAACCCAATCTATTTATGGTATTTTGAAATCGGGTAGTATCATCCTTAAAAATATAGCAGTTGCTTTAAAGGAACCTATTAAGCTAAAGAATACCATTGATCGCTTGAGCCAAAATCTACAACGTCCCTTTTCCCAATCCATTACCCACCGCTATACGAAAAAAATGATGGCCGCATTGGGAGAAGAGCCCATTATCCTAGTAGATGATTCCGATGTGATTAAACCCCATGGTCAGGCTTTCGAAGCCCTGGGAGAAGTTAGGGACGGGTCGAGTAGGGACAAAAGAATAGAAAAGGGTTACTCTGTTACAGAAATAGTTGGTTTAACCGCCAGACAGAAACAGCCAATTAGTCTGTTTTCTCAAATTCATTCCTCTTGGGAGAAAAAATATAAATCTGCAAATGAAGTGTTATTTGATGGACTCAGATATGCTATTGGCCATTTAAAAAAGAAGGCTACCTTTGTTTTTGACCGGGGCTATGACATGAATGCCTTATTTGACTTTATGCATAAAAATGAGCAGCATTATATCGTCAGGTTAACTGAGAAACGAAAGATCTTTTGGAAAGGAAGGTGGTTTAAATCCACTGTATTGCGGGATTCACGAAAAGGCAAAATTAAAACTAACCTCACTTTCAAAGAAAACGGAAAAGTAAAGAAAAAGACAGTGTATGTCAGCCACCTTAACGTGAAGATTACCGCAAGCCGAAAGTCCATTCGCCTCGTACTGGTCTATGGATTAGGAGAAGTCCCAATGATGCTGGCTACTAATAGAATCCTTGAAAAAAAGGAAGACGTGATCCGCGTTGTAAGAGACTATATGTCCCGCTGGCGGGTAGAGGAATATTTCAGGTTTAAGAAACAACACTTCGGATTTGAAGATTTCCGGGTAAGAAGCTTGACATCCATAAATCAGCTCAATCAGCTACTGACTTATGCAATAGGCTTGTTGGGGCTATTGGCTGACAAATCAGAAACAAGCCAACTCTTTCACCGACTGATACATAACGCCAGGGCTTTACGCAAAGATATTCAATTTCACTATTACCAATTGGCTGAAGGCGTTGTATTAACCCTCGCCCATGCCAAAACAGGAGTCCGGGACTGGATACCAATCCGAAAAAGTGGACCCCGACAGCTGAAGATGAAACTAGCCTGCTAAATACATCTCTGAATAGTAAAAAAAAGGGCCCAAAAAAGGCTCTGTTTTATGATGCTAAAAATGGGATTTTATCATCTGGGTTATGTATAGTGCTCCATTTATTGCAATATCGCTGTTTTTATACTTAACTTTCTACATTTTGCGGAAACTCAAATATAATACAGTATTACTTTGAATTTAGTCAAGCACAAAACGCATATGGATTGTTTTGGTTGCTGAACTCGCTGTTTTCACAGTTTTATTGTTCTTTAACAAGTTTATCATTAGATATCTTTTATCACATTTATATTACTTCGATACCCCTATAGGGGTCAAATTAATGCCGATCCATGGTCGGTAATGCTTAAATGGATTACAAAAAGCATATTTTTGCTTTTGTAATATATTATTCCATATAATGGAAGGAGGGTACAATGAAAAAACTATTTGCACTGTTACTAGTATCCCTAATGATACTAGCCTTGGTTGCTTGTTCTTCTGAGCCAGCAAAAGGCCCCGAGCCAAGCAAAGAACCTGATACAACGGAAGAGACTCCAGACGAACCGGATACACCCGATGAACCAGAAGAGCCTGCAGATCAGGACATTACCGTTGCCGGCATAGTGTTTCAAGATGACCAATTTATGAATATGCTGACCAAAGGTTATGTGGATGCAGCAGCCGATGCTGGTGTAAAGATCCTTACAGACAACACCAACAATGATCAGGCTAAGGAAACCGAGCTTATCAACACATACTTGGGCCAAGGCGTAGACGGTCTAGCCATTGCTCCCTTAAGTGGCGATGCCTCCGTGGCAGCACTGAGATCCGCCGATGAGCAGGGTATGAAGATCGCGCTAACCAACATCGACCTCACCGATGCTGAGTTTATCGTAGCAGGCTACACATCTGATAACTATACCAACTGCTATCTGGTTGGACAGGAAGCTGCGAAAATAATCAAAGAAAAACATGGCGATGATACTGTAAAGATTGCCATCGTACAGTTTAAATCCCTGCTTCCCGATCAATCTACCGATAGGGTAGACGGCTATCTGAAAGCTTTGGACGAAGGCGGCGTGAAATATGAAATCGTTGCTGACCAGGATGCTTGGATGCAGGATACTGCTCTTGAGACAACCTCCGCTATTTTGACCGCTCATCCCGAGACCCAGGTAGTCATCACCGTAAACGACGGTGGCACCATTGGTTCGGTTATGGCAGTTCAAAATGCAGGCTTGGCTAATGATGTTATGGTATTTGGTCATGACGGTTCAGACCAGATTTCCAGCATGATCTTAGACGACGCTTCCCCGCTAAAAGCCATCGTGGCACAAGACCCCTATGGCCAGGGATATCAAGCAATGACCGCCCTTATTAATGCTGTCAAGGGCGGCGATTATTCCGATACAAAAGGTAAATGTGAATTCATCGACGGAATCGTTATGTCTGTCAGTGATAAAGCAGCAGTTAACGCATGGCGCGTTGATAATGGATTTGACGCTATCGATTAATTGATAAAGGCTACAATAGAACCATGATTTCTACGAGGGGGAATTCCGCCATGGGGTTCTCCCTCTAAACTAATTATAGGTATTTATATTCCCAAGTTAGAACTAATGTCAATGGAAAGAAGGTTGAGAGATAGATATGAGCGTTCTGCGCACTGAACACATCACAAAACAATATCCGGGCACTTTGGCATTAGACGATGTGACGGTATCTTTTGAAAGTGGTAAGGTTAATGCATTGCTCGGTAAAAACGGTTCAGGCAAGACTACCCTGGTAAAGTGTTTTTCCGGTGCGATTCAGCCAACATCCGGCAGCTTTTATTTAGACGATGAATTATTGCGATTCAATTCTACATCGGAGGCCAACGCCAGGGGATTTGCTACAGTCTATCAGGAAATGAGCCTGATTCCCAGCCTGTCAGTAGCTGAGAATATTTTCCTGGGCAGGATGCCCAAGAAAGGTAAGCTCATCGATTGGAAAAAGGCGAATAGTATGGCCTCGACCCTTTTGGATAAGATGGGTGTAAAGATCAATCCAAGGGAGATCGTATCCCGTTTGAGTATGTGGCAATGCCAGGTCATTGAAATCACAAAAGCCATGAGCTATAATCCCAAGGTACTCATGCTGGACGAGCCTACGTCTTCCCTTGCAACTAATGAAGTAGAAAATCTGTTTGATGTTATCCGCGAGCTAAAGAAACAGGATATTATCATCATATATATATCGCATAAACTCCACGAGATCCCCCAGATTACAGATACCATTACCGTTTTGCGTGATGGGCGCTCCGTCGGTAAGGTGAATACCCAAGAGGTAAGCCACGGAGATATCATCAACATGATGTTTGGGGAAACCAACATCCGTAAAAGACCTGCAGATGTAGTAGCCCAAGACGATGTAGTAATGCAGGTAAAAAATCTAAGCAGTAGAAACAAGTTTCAAGACATAAGTTTTGATTTGCACAAGGGTGAAATCTTAGGGATCGCCGGGATGCTCGGTGCAGGGCGTACCGAACTCCTAAAGTCTGTTTTTGGTGCCGATCCCTATGATAGCGGTGATATCTTTGTAAAGGATATCAAGGCTCCCCGCCGGGCTTCTCCAATTACAATGAAAAAACTGGGGCTCGGTCTCACTCCCGAAAACCGTAAAGATGAAGGCCTTATTCTAATTCATTCCATTCGGGACAATTTATGCTATGCAAGTATGGACAAAACATCCAATGGCTGGTTGGAAAGCAAAACCAAGCGTGTTGCCATAGCAGATAAACAGGTAGAGGAATTATCCATTAAAATCCCTGAAATTACAGCCCCTGTCAATAGTCTTTCCGGTGGTAATCAGCAAAAGGTGGTTGTGGGCAATTGGCTTAATACCCAGCCTGATATTATGCTTTACGATGAGCCTTCCCGGGGTATCGATGTAAGTGCAAAACAACAAATTTTTGAGATCATGTGGGAACAGTCCCGTCAGGGTATTTCCATTATTTTTGTTTCTTACGAACTGGAAGAATTATTGGAAGTCTGTCATCGCATTATCATAATGAAAGAAGGCAGGTTGATTGATACTGTTCGGCCGGAGGATGTCGATACCAATCAATTGTATGCTTTAAGTATGGGGGATGAGTAAATATGAATCGGGTAGGAGGTAGACGATTAGTTCGTCTACCGACCTCCCACACCACCACTCATGCGGTTCCGCAAGTGGCGGTTCCAAAGTTTACAATTATTTAGCAGAATAACATTCCAGCAGACTGAGAT
>JAAYSJ010000079.1 GCA_012518395.1 Clostridiales bacterium | reverse complement strand
GTGAGAAATAAAAGTTTGATATTGGGGTATTCCTCCAATAGTACCTGAGCTGCCTCCTCTAGATCCTTACAACCCGTAGCCAGCTGTATTTCATCATCAGATATCTTGAGTATATGGCATTGCCCTAAACCGTAAGCCATTTGTGCCTTGGCATTATCCATAGAATCCCATAAAGGCGGACGTATATTCGGATCGAAAGATAATAGACAACCATTTTTCTTAGCCAGTTCAATTGCATGCTTGGATGCACTCAGGCTGGGCTCATCTGTCATGGATAGCGTACCGAAATGGAATATCTTCGATTCCTTTATAAGGTCTTCCCTGACATCCCCTACTTCCAGCATCATATCCGCACCGGGTTTTCTATAAAAGCTAAAGGTTCTATCGCCGGTATCGTCTAAATGTACAAAAGCCATAGTAGTACAATATCTTTCATCTTGAACAAGCCCATCAGTATTTATATCTAATTCCTCTAAGGTTCCCTTTAATAAGTTCCCAAATTGATCATGACCTACTTTACCTATGAAAGCCGTTTTGCTCCCCAGTTTTGCTGCCATAGCAAGAACATTGCAGGGCGCCCCACCTGGATTTACCTCCAGGATTGCGTTTCCCTGTTCACTCACACCGTAGGGCGTCATATCAATCAAAAGTTCCCCTAATGCAATTACATCGAAAGTTTTAGCCATGAAATAATTCCCCTCCCGTACTAATTCTTTAGATATTCACAAAACCAAAGACCATCTCATCCGGATCGGAACCGAATCTCTTATCCTTGTTCAGTCCATCAATAACAGACATATCCTCGTCAGAGAGAGTAAAATCAAAGATATCCGCATTCTCTATAATACGCTGTCTTCTTATAGATTTTGGTATTATAGTAACGCCGCTTTGCAAATGCCAGCGCAGAACTACTTGAGCCTTGGTCTTTCCGTATTTCTTCCCTATATCCTCTACTTCTATCGGCAATTCATTTAAATGCCCATGAAGTAAGGGTCCCCAAGATGTAATAACAATATCCTTTGATTCGGCGTACTGTCTTAACTCCCTTTGAGCATTGAAGGGATGCAACTCGACCTGATCTACGGCGGGCACTACACCGTGGGTTTTAATAAGATCCTCAATATGATGTACTTTAAAGTTACTGACTCCTACAGAACGAACTTTCTGCTGATCCCTTAATTTAAGAAAGGCTTCCCATGTTGCCATCCGGTCATCCCTATTAAGGCCTGGCCAATGTATGAGGTAGAGATCTATGTAATCTGTATTAAGAAGCCTTAGGCTCTGTTCACAGGATTTGATTGTGCTTTCGTATCCATGATCGGTATTCCAAAGCTTGGTGGTTATAAATACCTGTTCCCTAGGTACCCCGCTTTGTCGAATGCCTTTTCCTACCCCCCCTTCATTCCCATAAAAGGCTGCAGTGTCTACCAGACGATATCCTGCCTCCATGGCCCAGCGAACGCTATTTTCTGTATCGGATCCCTCCTCTACTAAATATAAGCCCAACCCCACCCGCTGCATTTCCAAGCCATCATTTAGTTTAACTGTATCGTTTAAACTAGAAAACATAATTTATTGCTCCTTTCTTATATGATAGCGATCTGTAATATAATCTTTCTTATAACAATACCCCGAAAAAAGGATTAAAATCATCTTTGCCTATGACCCCCTAATAGAGGCCAAGTGACGTTGTAGTATTTTCCTGCCTTGTTCGCTAACAACGGTGGATATCAGGCCATATAGATAAAGCATATTTTAGATAGTGGTCTGCTTGGATTACACTGTTCCCATTTTATCTATCAGCTTAATCCCGTAGAGCAATTGCCGGGGCAGGTGAAATGCACCCTTAAACATAGACCCTTTGATGGGCAGACACACACTTCCGTCACGGTGTAAATAACCATACCATTCGCCGTATTCAGGATCAGGAAAGCATCCAAAGGTAAATTCGTGGATCTTCTCATACATTTCCCCAAATTGTTCCTTCCCGGTAAGGTGATGGGCCAAAAGGGAAGCATATAATGCTTCGGTATGAGGCCACCAATATTTCATATCCCACTCTATTTTTTCAGGAGGTTTTCCATCCAAGTCAACAAAATTGAATAAACCCCCATATTCCTTGTCCCAGCCCCTTTCAAAGGACCAATCCAGAATATCCACTGCTTGTCCAATCAATTCCTTGTCATCAGTATGAATGCCCTCATGCATCAAGAACCAAGATGTCTCTATGGCATGGCCCGGATTGATTGTCCTGCCGGTGGGGCTATTAAAGATTTCCCCATCAGCTGTCACAAATTCCAGCAATGCTTTATATTCGGGCTTTACAAACTTTGTGAGCAGCTCCTTAATACATTCATCTATAAAATCTTGATATATCGGGTTATCCGGATCACATTCCCTTGCTATTTGGGCAGTGGCAATAAGGATCATTGGATAAGAATGGCCGATTAGATTTCTTGTATTAGGGTCTATTTTAGGTGTAAATATGGCCGGATCCGGATTCCTGTAGTAACCCATAACCTTACTGAACAAATCCCTTCCCCTTTGTAGTGCCTCTTTATCGCCTGAAGCACGGCTATATTCAAAAAAGGCTATAATGGCAAAGGTTTCGCTGAAATAATACCGACGCATCTGCAGAGGCTTTCCATCCTTTGTTACAGTAAAATACATCCTCCCCCTGCTGTCAAAACAATGAGAACATAAAAAATCATAGCCCAATTTTGCATTTTCCAGCCAACTCTGTTTTTTCTCTACTGTATTATACAGCCTAGAAAACAGCCAACATGTACGCCCCTGAAACCAGACTGATTTATCGTCGCAGAGCAGGCTGCCGTCTCTATCCACATAATGCAAATAGCCTCCATATTCCGTATCCATAGAATATTTCTCCCAAAATGGGATAACATCGTTGAACAAAGTGGTGCTATATAGATTATGCAGCTCATCCAATCGTCTTTTATCCATTCTCGGCCTCCTTAATATATCTTTGTTTCCGCTATGACAATTTAATTATATAAGAAAGAATGCATATTATCCTTCCACACCCAGTCGAAACCATCTAATGCTGCCAACACATTCTTCTACAGCCCAAATGGCAACATATATTGTCCCGTCCATAAGTCTTATGGCTCTGGGAGCGCCGAAACTGAGGACATTAAAATTTTTAACCATATCCGAATCCCGGGAAACCCACCTGCTCTCATCATAGCCCCATAAGGGCATTTCATATAGATTAATCCATTTCTCACCCTCAATTCGTGATAGGTTAGCCCATAGTCCGGGTTTGTCCGTACGCCTATAAAATGAAAGAATTGTTCCGTCATCCAAGAGTATAGGTTCCAGGGTCTGTCCCTTTAGCCCTGTAGATTTTGGCGGGCCGAATTTCTTGCCATTAGGATCTGAAAGAGCATAATGATTTTCCCTGTCACAAGCATTATTCTCGTCATAAACCCATGCAGTGCCTAACAGCCTGCCGTCCGCCAGTTCAATAACCCGTGATTCCCAGAATATAATATTATTTTCTATATCCGCCATAACATCAATGTATTCGGGCCAGGTTTCGCCTTTATCATAGGAGACCAGTGCCACAGCCTTCATCCCGTTGGGAGCATCCCCGTCCCAAGACCGCCATGTAGAGGTTTGCAACAACCATCTTCCGTCACTGAGTTCAATTATTGGGGTGCAAAGTTCGAAGGATGGGCCTATAAGAGGTGGATCTAAAGGATAGGGTCCATGCCATGTGTCACCGCCATCGTCTGATCGTAAAAGTGCAAGCTCCGTTTCTACAAAACCCAGGTTTTCCGGGTTACTTAAACCTGCGTCTTTTCTTGAACGGTTGTATTCTGCAAAGATAATGGCCAGCTGATCACCTAGAATATTTATACGGCCAAACTGTGATTTTGGTATGCTTTGTTCTTTTTCATAGATCTGGGTTGGTTCGCTCCAGTCCATACCGTTGTTGTCTGAACTGCTTAGATAAATCCGTTGGTCAGCAGATTCAAAGGCCTGTCCGATGGACATAGTTGCCAAGATCTTTCCATTTGGTAATTGTGCTAAGGACGGAAAATATGCGTTCCTGCTATATACATGGGGTATAGGGTTTCTATAGATATATCCTGTATCCAAGACTTTAATTTTGGTCAATACTAATTCTCCCTTCTGTATGCTTCACACGAAATAATGATTGCGCTACAATAGCAATGTTTTATAATAATAACTGTGCTTTATAGGAAAATCGTTTATTCCGGGCATCTTCCAAAATACACCTGCGCAAGGTCCGAACATCATTCAAAATACGTCTGCGCAAGATCCAAACATCTTTCAAAATACATCTCTGTAGGGGAGACCTTAGATCGCCCACCTCAGACCGCCCGTTTATTAAATATCATTACTTCCCGCCTGCTCTTTCAACCGCCTGCCTTATATCTTTATACAGCTGAATAACTATGGGGTCATTCTCATCAGCAGGTAACAGGGGTAATCTGGGCAGCCCCACATCACAACCATCAAGACGCAAAATTGCCTTAACAGCCCCAAATAGGGAAGGTAGTGCAAGGATCCGATAAATAAAATCGTTTATAACCCTTTGTAGTTCCTGCGCCTTTTCTATTCTGCCTTGTCGGATATGCTCCTCTAGTATAATGAAAAGCTCCGGCATTGCACCGTAAGTGCCGCCGATACCCGCATCAGCACCCATCATCCGCCCCGCAAGATATTGCTCATCGGGGCCGTTAAACACGATGAAATCTTTTCCCCCGGCCTCCTTAAAACGCAAAATATCATGAACCGGTTC
>JAAYSJ010000078.1 GCA_012518395.1 Clostridiales bacterium | reverse complement strand
TCTGGAAAATCATCATTTATAAATTCATTGCCCTTTTGCCGCACAAAACGTGCAGGTATCGTTTCAATATCATGAATCCTTTTAAAGTTGCCTACGATCCAACAATCATTGCTTATCTGTATCAGATCGCCACAAATCTCATGATTAATATTATGTTTCTTCAGAAGCCAAGGGCCAAAACCTGACCCAAGATAGGTATACTTTTCGTTTTCACATGCAAATTTCGGTTCAAAAAAAGAATTGCCGGTTATAAAACGCTTTATTTCAAATTTCTTAATTAAGTCTGGATAGCCGCCTGCATGATCATAGTGAGAATGACTACAAACTACCAATTCCGCCCGGCCCAAGTCAATATCCAGCCTTGCCGCATTAATAATGAATTTATCGGTGGCCCCGCAGTCAAAGATAAATGATGACTCCTCTGTCTCTATAAAAAAGGAAAGGCCATGTTCTATCTGTAAGGAAAGATGTTCGGTACCTGAGTCTTCAATCAATGTGGTGATAGTTGCCATTTTATATCCCCCCAGTTTGTACCCTCTACTACTTCTAAAGTATATCATTCTATAACAATTAATTCATTGTGTTTCCGACCAACGTTTTATGCAAAATTTTGTATTTATAATAAATTAGGTGCCCTACAAAAAAATCCACCCAAATGGGTGGATCCTTTTCTGAAAGTTCTCTAAATTTTACGTTGGCTTATTTTGCTTTGCTTAGGGCATCTTTTACCATGTCGACAAATCCGCCAACGATCATGGTAACGCCTGCTACTGAATCGGTCTTTCCTTCGTCATCTAGTTTAATAGCATCGACGTCTTGTTTTTCAATTAAGAATGATTCTACCTTTTCTGCCTGCTCGTGCCATTCTGCAACGGCATCACCGAATGCAACCATGCCATAATCCCCATCTTTGGAAGAAGTCTTTTTATCCTTTCCCCCGTCTTTATGGGTGCTGTTCCAATCGACAGCGGTTATCTTTCCATCTTTGACCTCGACAGTTACGTTATCTTTCCAACCACTGTAATCGTCAAAGTCTGCTTCCTCGGCAGTATAGCTCCCATCCTTCAACTTTGAGCCACAGGCAGTAAGCAAGGAAATAGCTAATACTGAAATAAGTATAATGCTAAGTACCTTTTTCATTATTTCGAGACCTCCTATTAAATTGTATTATATTGGCTCCAGATGAATTACCCCTTATTAAAAGAAGCAATTTCTGATATCGCCAATTATATCACAAACCTTGATTTTATACATAAGTTGAATTTGGCCAAATACCCCTGTTATCTATTATATAAGGGTGTGTAGTTTATTTGTAACCGTCAAACAGAGCATTCCTTAATATTAAGACGTCCTAGATATACATGCATAAAGTATTTATAGTAGTTATAAGATTTTATTATACATTCTTTGTTATAAAATTGATTATATGCCGCCGGACATCCTTTTGGGCATTGGGGACGGGTACCTTAATCATTTTACTTTGACCGCGATACCCAAACCCGATGTGCCGTCAGGTGGCCAAGATGATCAGGAAAGCCGTCACCGATGGTCAATATCTTCTAGCAGACTGTTGATGAGAAGTTCTTGGTAGCCGGCTCTTCCCAATACCTTCATCTCTTCCTTTGCACCCTGAAGGCCGGGGTAATCTATAAGATCCAGCATGGACAGACGTTTGAGTGAAATTTTCTGTTCTGAAACAACCCCACGGTATTCTTCCGTACCGTATCGCCAAAGGTGAAAACTATCTCCATATCTGTGAGCCAATTTATTGGCTATGAGTAACCCCTCCGGGTCAAAATCGCCGGAGTAGAATATATTCACGCCTTCTCTGGCTAATTTGTCCAAAACTATAAGTCCTGCCAGCTTTATCTGTCCATAGGAACACACTAAAGGCGGGATCTCCTGCCCCTTACAACCATCAAGCAAAGCACTAAAAACGGCTGGGTTCTCCACAACATATACCCTGTCTATAGGGCTTGTAATCCTTTCTATGTCCACCAGGTTTGCCAAAGGCACTTGTAGCATTTCCCCTTCTGCCATAGCAAAATCCCATACAGGATGGGGTTTTCCCCCCTTAACAGCCCTTAACCCTGCAATAGTAATAAAATTGGATATCTCGTCTATTAGTATACCGCCACTGTATAATATCTCGGCTACATCCTGGTTGTTTGAAGGTGGGGGAAAGCTATAAATAGTGCATAAAGCATCAATTAAAAGGTTACCCGCCAGAGTACCCCCATCGAAAGCATGGGGATCCCGGGTAATAAGGGATGCCAAAACCGGAAGCCGGAAGGTTCCACCCTCCCTCTTGCTCCCTAAGATATTAAGGGCTTCGGATACCCACTCCATGCTCTGAATAAGCCCTTTTCTGTC
>JAAYSJ010000077.1 GCA_012518395.1 Clostridiales bacterium | reverse complement strand
TAATTTTGTACCAGGAGCCCTTCTTTTCTATAATATCAACCTGTTTGCCCTTGGCAAGGCTGCCGATTATCTTATTACTGGTACCGGCGCCGTTTCGCACATTCAAGGTAGAAGCTGTAACTGTTGCTTTACCTGTAACAGGTTCCGCAGGAGCTGGTGTACTTTGGCTGTCTAGTTTAACATAAGTCCCCGAAACATAGGCATCCTTGCCTTTGAATTCGATCTTATACCATCCACCGCTACTACCCAATATGGTAAGCTTTGCCCCCTTAACCACCATCCCCACCACATGGTTCTTGGTTCCGGGACCACTCCTTACATTTAAGCTTGATGCTGTAACAGTACCATAACGCCTGCTATCAGAAGGTGGCGGTGCCAGATCTGTTTTGCCTGGATCAGGGTCTGGTTTTGGTGTAGGCGTTGGTTCAGGATCCGATGCCTTTTCTAATACTATATAATCCCCGTGTACATACCCTTGGGTACTACCTGCTTTAATCTTGTACCAAGCCCCGCTTCGATCCAATATTTCAACCCTTGTACCATTAGTCAGGCTCTTAATGATCTTGTAGCCTGTTCCTGCACCCTGGCGCACATTAAGAGAGGTATTTACCTTCACCCTGCCGAATTGTTGTCCTTTATCGGGGCCGGGATCTGGTTTCGGATCCGGTTCGCTGGGCTGAGCAGGCCTTTTATCTCCACCCCTATCCGTTTCAATGGAAAGGGTGCTAAGCTGCGTACCCGGATAATAAAAACCTAGGATCTCCTCATATTTTTTTCCGTCCTTAGCCATATAATAGGCACCCCACTGGCTCATGCCTATACCATGACCCCATCCGCTGCCTGATAGCTTAAAGGAATCCTCTGTCTCTTCCACATCAAATAAAAGACTGTCTACTACGAGGAGGCTACGGATATCGCCTTGTTTCAGGGCAATCCCTATCTCGACTATTTCTTTCTCATCCCCCTCTTTATCGTCCTCTCCTTTATCTGCCTTTTTTGTCACGGCTAACGTAATTTTTCCACCGTTGACCCTGGCCCCATTGCTGGTATCCTTAGCATTGCCATTGTAGGTGAGGCTGAGTTTTTCTATCTTTATGTCCTCTACCTCATCCTTTTTTAATCCCTTCTTTTTTAATTCATCATCAAATTTAAGCCGGGATAACAACCCGGAATCTACCTTGGTCTTGGAGTAGGTAACGGTCCAGCCATAGCCCCTTTGACCGGATGTCATTTTCCTGTCATATGTATCTTTCTTCACCTGAGTATAGGGCAAATCCGAAGGCCATAGGTTCTTGCTCGCCTCTGTCCATCCACCATTACTGGCAGAATAAAATGTACCAGCAAACCCATTTCCGTATTTTAATACTTTACCAAAGGTCTCATCAACTGCTTTAATACAGTTTTTGTATGAAGAATTGTATCCTCGATATACCTGATCATTTGTAGTATCTACTACATCGTAATAGGAGCTTGATTTCTTGCTGACTGCATATGTGCGGGCTGCCACAGCCTGAGCTTTCTGAGCCTCGAGGGGCCAACTATTGCTTACCTCATAGGGAACCACGCCATATAGATAAGTTTCAAGATGGACATGATTTATCAGCTGTATGGAGGATCCATCCAAACGTACCTCCATATCCCCCAAGTAATAATAATTGCCGATCTTCAAGCGATTCGGATCAGACCCCTGATAACGCTTGAAGGTAAAACTATTTCCTAGGGGCGTAGATACAGTTTTTGAGCCTGTTTTGTCGTCTAAAACAAGCTTGCCCGATTCGATACGAACGGTATAACTGCCTTTGGAAATTAGCTTGTCCTTATCCTTTTGGGAGATACCATAATTGCCATCCACTGTAATGGTGATGCTCTTTGGAGACCCCAGGGAAGATAATTTTACCCTGATAGTGCTATAATCCGTTGCCCCTTTTACCGTGGAAATGCTTAGAAGGTTAATACAAACCATGATGCCCACGACAACCGCCAGAATTCTTCTTAACACATTTTCACCCTCTTTACATAATTCCATCCTTAAACATTAATTCGTCATTATTTGTCGAATTCCTCCTTTACAGTAGGAATATTTATCGAATTTTTTATGAACCAGAAAAATCCACTGTTTTACGGATAAAAAAAGCTGTTAATCATTTGATTAACAGCTTTTTTACTATAATGAGTTCTTATCTATGTTACTTATTCCCACCCATCTCATCACTCGGGGTGGATAGCCTCTGTAGGACAAGCATCGGCACATGCCCCGCAATCGGTGCATAATTCTGCATCAATTACATAGATATCATCGCCGGGGGATATAGCCTCTACAGGGCACTCCGATTCACAGACTCCGCATGCAATACACTCGTCGTTGATAACATAAGCCACACCAAGTCACCTCCTCAATTAACCCTTACGTACACCCTTATGTTTTATGCCAAAAATTTAACATTATAAGCCAAATGGCACGAAACATTTCAAACCTTTATTATTCTATCACCTATTACCAAAAATGCAAGATTTTTTACATATATTTTATAGGCTTAATCGTCCAATAAGGAGGCCACTTCTCCGTCTATTTCCTCGATTTCATCTTCGCTAATAGCATCCTGGTACTTTGAATACTTTATATCCTTAAGATGAAACTCCACTATATCCGGGGTTCCATCGCTATTTGTAATCTTTGCCCGTATCTTTCCTGTCAGGGCGTTACAGCTTATTACCTCCCCTTTGCCCTCGGGGGTAACTACCTCGCTATTAATTCTGGGCATGAACTTTCTTACCCTTTCATAGTAATCCTGTTCATATTTTAGGCAGCACATAAGCCTTCCGCATATCCCCGAAATTTTGGCAGGATTTAAGGACAGATTTTGTTCTTTTGCCATTTTTATAGATACGGGTTCAAATTCTCCCAGGAAGCTGACACAACATAACGCCCTTCCGCAAGGACCTAACCCCCCCATCAGCTTTGCCTCATCCCTTACCCCAATCTGCCTTAATTCTATCCTTGTACGGAATACGGCTGCCAACTCTTTAACCAGCTCTCTAAAATCTACCCTGCCATCGGCAGTAAAATAGAAAATAACCTTGCTGCCGTCAAAGGTGTATTCTACATCCACCAGTTTCATGGGCAATCCGTGTTTTTCAATCCTTTGCATACAGGTCTTAAAGGCTTCTGCTTCCTTTTCCTTGTTCCTGTCTACAGTCCGGCCGTCCTCTTGGGTTGCTTTTCTGATCACTTTCTTTAAGGGGGAAATTATATCTTCATTGGCCACCTTCTTTGGGCCAACTACTATTTCGCCGTATTCTATTCCCCTTGAAGTCTCCACTATGGCCCCAATACCTTTGTCCAATTCTATATTATCCGGATCAAAATAGTAAATCTTACCGGCTTTTTTAAATCTTACTCCTACTACCTCCTGCATACTCACCACTTCCTTGTATTCTTATAAGAAGATTTTCAATAGTCAGCTGAAAGTTTGCATGGGCTTTCAGCTTTCTCTTACTGTCCTCTATACTGTCAATAATATATTGTACAGCCTGGGTTGTAAAGACCTGGGACAGCCCATGGATCTGAGTTAATTTGTCCTTATTAAGGATTAGCTCCCCTCCGTTACTATATTTGAACACCATCAGATCCCTTAACCATTGTTCAATATTATCCAATATATTAACGATATTATCTCTATTATCCATAAAATAATCTACGCAGGATATGGATTCCGAAAGCGAAGATCGGGACAACCTCTCTAGAATACCCAGGGTATCCTGACGCATTTGCTTATATTCTTTTGATCGGGCCAACTCCAGACCCCTGCCTGGGAGCCCTTGGGACAGACCAGCGAAGACCTGTGCCTCCTCTTCAGTTGACCCGATTTCCTTTTTAATGAGCGTTGCCATCTCGGCAATAGTTAATCGAGGTACCCTTATTCTTTGACATCTGGATACAATAGTAGGTAATAAGGTAGCCACATTCTCAGCCAGAATTATTATAACAGAATGCTCCGGCGGTTCCTCCAAAGTCTTTAGAAGGGCATTTTGTGCATAGGGGTTCATAGTATCGCCATCTTCAATAATGTAAACTTTAATTTCCCCTTGAAAGGGTTTAATCCCTATTTCCTCACGCATTTCCCTTATAGCTTCAATTCTTATGCCTTTATTATTATCTTTTATTTTAATAACATCAGGATGATTACCGGAATCGAATTGCCGGCAAGATTTGCAATAACCGCAGGGCTTATCCTTTTCCCTACATAAAATCATCTTGGCAAAAAAGGAGGATATCGTCCTTTTGCCAACCCCCTTAGGACCATGGAATATATAAGAATGAACAACCCTGCCACTGTCAACTAAACCCCTTAGATCCTTTAACAGTGCGGATTGCCCAATTACATCTGACCTATCCATTAGATTTTACGAAACTCTTCTACATCCACTACAAAGACTGTTGCGCCACCCACAGTTACCTCCACAGGGTAGGGAACATACATACCTGTTGATCCCGCCATTGGTGTCGGTGCTGTGGCGACCTGTTTGCGGCACTTGCATACGTTCTCTATGATATCCATTGCGTCTTTGAGCTTGCCGTCATCTACACCAATCAATAAAGTAGTGTTTCCTGCCCTTAAGAACCCGCCTGTAGTTGCCAATTTTGTAACACCATACCCCGATTTCATAAGCCTTGATATAAGCCTGGGTGAGTCCTCGTCCTGAACTACAGCGATAATCAATTTCATACTGTAAACCTCCCTTTACAATAATCTTGTTTGTTTCTAAGGTCTCTTGGGCATCCTCTAAATATATTATATATCATTTCTTATCCTTCAGCAATTGCAGGATTCTATTAATTGTTTCTTTATGAATATCATGTATCCCCATGCTGGCATCAACACGTTTAAACCTATCGGGATATCGTAAACAAAGCCCGTTAAATCCATCATATACCCTTTGATGAAAATCCATTGACTCTAATTCCAGCCTGTCAACCCCTTCACCCCTAGCCTGACCCCTTTTTAGCCCCTCTTTAGGGTCTAAATCAAAAAAGAAAGTCATATCCGGGTTGATCCCATTTAATGCAACCTTATTTACCCTCTCTATCAGCTCTATTCCAAGACCTCTGCCAAAACCCTGATACGCCAAACTGGAATCGACAAAACGATCACAGAGCACGATCTTGCCTGATTCCAAAGCAGGTTTTATGAGCTCATCGACATGCTGTGCCCGGGCAGCTGCATATAGGAGCATTTCAGTTACTGGAGTCATTTCACCATAAGCAGAATCCAGAATTATTTCCCTGATGGCCTCCCCTATGGAGGTACCCCCGGGCTCTCGTGTCACTACCACTTCAAACCCAATTTCCTTTAAATAATCTTTTAATAAGCCTATCTGTGTAGTTTTTCCCGACCCATCAGGCCCTTCAAAGGTAATAAAGTATCCCTTCATCCGACATGCTCCTAAATTTTAATATCCTGCGCTTTCATAGGTAACAAATCCCAAACAATAGTTTATTTAATATTTCCGTAGTTATAGGTAAAGACTCGTTTTAAATTATACACATAACTTATATAATCCTTATGTACGGTTGATGTTCTCAATAGCCGTTTTTCACAGGAAGCACATATATTGGCTTCCCTTAAAACAAGGTTGGCTCTTGCCATCTTCTTGCATATGCAGCATTCAATGATTCGAAGCATTTGATTTAAGCCCCTTTCAAACAAGATAATGTTTTATGGCCTGGGTTGTGCCTCATGATGATCCCTAGGCCAGTATTATCTAAAGGTTTGCCGGCTTTTATTATTTTATTCTTATGAATGCCCTAAAGTGCAAGTACCCATATGTTTTACAGTGATCATCTTATATTTAGTTCACATAGTGCAAAACATTACCTTAATTTATGGTCTTTTATAATTTTAATCAATTCTTCACTAGGCTCCAATACTATCCTATGGTATTTCTCTTCATTCTTAAAAGCGAATACCCAAGCCTTGGATGATCGGCGATTAAAGACAGCAAGGTGGTTCTTGTAGCGTGTATGTTGATCCCTTTTTTCATGAGCTAGGGGACAGAAGTAAATAGCCTCATTCAAAGCCACCTTAATAATTTCACGGTTCCGCCTGCCTACAAGGGTTTGAATAGCTAAAATACCGTCTATTACCAGATATCGATATTTTAAAATTCTTTTCCTATATACATATATCCCTATAATAATATAGGACAAAAAAGCTATATATCCGCTGTATTCAATTCCATACCTGTTATAGGCAAGATTGGATAACCCCACTATAAAGATTAATAACGCCACCAGACCCAGGGATGTCCATATTACCGACAGACTCCCATTCTTATGTGGGTCAAGGGTCTCCTCATAAATCATTTATACTCCTTAACCGTAGGAAAATGATCTCTATCGACATCTTCCAAACTAATTATTTACCCTATTATAGCATATAATCTATGCCCCGCAAACGGGAAAAGCGCTGTACTGACAGCGCCATATGATATCCCGTTGATTTTAAGTAAGTTTTGCCTTTATTATTCTTCTTCGTTCCCTAATGCCCCTTCAGCATCCTCTTCGGACATGCATAAAGCAGTTATCTGGCCCATGGGGATGACACATATACCGTTCTTTGTCTCTACTGTTACAACGCATTCATTGGCGCTCAGAATTCTGATGCAGTCAAAGCTTCCCCCTGTGCCTTCAATGATTAGGGATACTTTTTTGTCCATTAGATTTTCCAGTATGCTCCGCATATGCATCATACAATACATCTTATGATCCATAGGCGGTGCAGGGGGCACAGGCGATGCAGGCATAGACTGCATAGGCATAGGCGGTACAGCTATAGTCGGAATGGCTGGTATCGCAGGCTGTAGAATGGAATACTCAGGATTTGGCATAGCATAAGGGTATTCAGGTGGCATATTATTATAATCATAAACAGCCTCCTGATTATAAGGCCCATGGAACCGATCCCATGTAAGGTTTGGTTTACCGTTATACATTTTATAACCTCCATTTTTGAATTATCTATATGTTTCGCATTAAATAACGATTATGCTGCTTCTATGAAAATGGAATTATTATCAGCTGCATAATTGTCATTTTACATTCGGATGCTATAATGCAAAACATTTTCCTCGATTCATATGTCGCGAATAATACATTACTTTTGTTCAAAATCAGATGATCCTACTGATTTTGGAATGATAAGTCTTTTTCGCAACTTATATAATTATCGCCTCTTCATATCATGGTTATTTCCTGCTATATTCTATGTTGCATAGAAAAATTTGTGACTTATAAGACGATCCAACCGATCTTGTGAAAATAAGCTTTTTTGCAACATATATATACTTTCCATAAACAATGATTGGCCTTGAATAGAAAAAAAGCAATTCCCTGTAAAAGGAAACCGCTTTGTTTTGTAAATATTAAATTATAAAATGTAATTTGTTTCGATTAATAGCCCTCTACCCTTAGAATACAGGCTACCTCTTTGACTATATCCTTTAATTCTCTTAACTCTTCCAGACCCTTGTCCAATTTCTCCCGCTTAACCTTATGGGTTACAAAAATTACGGGTACATCCTTTTGCCCTAATGCCTGTTGGGATACGGAGGCAATACTTATCCCGTTTTTCCCTAAAACAGTCGTAATGGCACCTAATACTCCGGGTTCGTCTATTACTTGCAATCGGATATAGTAAGATCCTGTATCCTCGCCAATAATTCTTAAATCCTCTTTATTAGCAATAGGACGACTTCCTGTCTTCGCTGATTTTCTTTTCAATTTTACTATGTCCAATATATCCCCTACAACAGCACTGCCTGTAGGCAGAGATCCCGCACCTTTACCATACAGCATTAATTCGCCAACAGCATTTCCCCTTATAAACAATGCATTAAATTCATTTGAAACTGCTGCCAGGGGGTGATGATTTGGAATAAGAGTCGGATGTACATATATTTCAAGCTTGTCTTCCCTTTTCCGAGCCGTGGCTAAAAGCTTTACCGTATATCCGGATTCCATAGCGTATGAGATCTCGTCCTCAGCAATTTTGGTAATCCCCTCATAGGGTATATCTTTTTGCTCTATACCTATACCAAAGGAAATAGCCGCAAGTATGGCCAATTTGAAACTGACATCCTGTCCGTTTAAATCGGAAGTCGGATCTGCCTCTGCAAAGCCTTTGTCCTGGGCTAGCTTGAGGGCTTCCTCAAATCCCATGCCGTCCTTACTCATCCTGGTCAATATATAATTTGTAGTACCGTTGATGATCCCTACTATTTCGTCTATTCTATTACCCGCCAATCTGGCAGTTATAGTGTCAATCACCGGGATACCCCCGCCTACACTACCTTCGAAACGAATTTCAACGCCATTTTGACTGGCTGTTTTAAACAATTCTTCATAGTGGGTGGCTATTAATGCCTTATTAGCTGTCACAATGTGCTTGCCATTTTCTATGGCCTGTAGGACATATGAAAATGCCGGCTCTATGCCGCCCATCAATTCCACTATTATGTCTATTTCTGGGTCGTTTAAAACCTCTTGGGGGTCAGCCGTCAAGGTCCCATTCTCAAAAAAGGTGTCTCTGGGTTTGCTCATATTCCGTACCAATACTTTTTTTGTCTGGATATCTACCCCGGTATACTCCCTAATCCTCTCCCTGTTTTCCTGGAAGATGTTCATAACACCGCTGCCTACGGTTCCCAGACCTAAGATCCCAATATTTATAACAGCCAAATCACGTCTCCCCCTCTCCGTCCAATGTGAACATTTTGTCTATTCTAGCATTGAATGGGCATATTTTCAAGCCCGCCCATATTCTAAAATTTCACTTCGAAAAAGCCCAAAGGTTTTTAATCTCGGATTCTATTTCGGAATAATCCCATTCTTGTTGGCTCCTGGCCAGGCTATTTGGATCGTTTATTAGAAAATGGCCGTCCACATAATCGTATACCACGATGAAATGGCCGGTAGTTGTGAAATTTCCCGGTCCTACACTGCATATAATCGGGTGTCCATTAGATAATTCCCTGATCATGATATTCTCATCCAAGGGAAGCTCTTTGGATTCAAGACCCAGTACCTTAGCTCCCTCCGACATCAATGTCCAAAGGGTTATATCATTTTTAGTATCCAGATATCCATTTGTTTCGCTAAAGGCTGCCAAGGCCTTTGGGTTATATGAAAGATCCCCGGTAAGGCCTATATAAACCATAGAAAGGCTGGTGGGTCCGCAACCGTCCAAGCCAATAACTCCATCGCCATAGGAAGCATATCCCCAGTCCTTTTCCCATTGGATAAACAGGGGTATCTGCCCCTTGGTATATCTTTTGGAAAGATCAATATCATTATTATAGGTACCTTTCTTTTCGGGATAGTCAAAGGCAAAGTCTACAAGTTCCGGGTTGTGTTTTAGGGATTCGATAAGCCTGTCAGGATAAAGGTCTTTATTATTTATAATGTATTGAATTTTGGATTTAGCTGATAATGAGGACTCCACATCTTCTTGTTCCGCCTGGGGAGTAGGGTATCCCTCGAAATACCTCGAACAGGACGATAGGATCAAACAGAAGGCTAATATTAAAAATATTGTAACTGTTGGCTTTCGCATATACAAATCCCCTTAATTAGAAAGAGCATATTTGCAATATAGTATACCAAATATGCCCCTATTTAAAAACATTTTTCGACGAGCTATATTATACAGATCGGGAATAATATTCCTTCGGGCTTCTTTTCAAAAGAATAGGTCTAACTATCTACAGTAAACCGGTACACAGTGGTATACCGATATGTTTCCCCTGCCTTAAGCACAGGGGAAGGAAAATTATCCACATTTATGCTATTGGGGAAAAATTGGGTTTCAAGGCATATACCATCCTGTCTGTCGTATGCGTATCCGCCCTTACCAGCAGTTTTACCATCGAGGGAATTCCCTGTGTAAAGCTGAACCCCCGGCTTGTCGGTATATACC
>JAAYSJ010000076.1 GCA_012518395.1 Clostridiales bacterium | reverse complement strand
TATCCAGCTCCTTGCCGTTGTATTTATAGGGCTGCTTGGAAGCATTCGTACTCTCCGCAAAGGACATTCCAAAGGGATAGTAGTGAGTGATCTGGGCAACTGCTCCCCCCTGATCCACAACCATCCGATTATTTCCCAGATGATCCTGCACATAAAAGTGGTATCTTCCATCCTCTATATAACCTCCATCTACTAAAATACGCTTCAATATGTTGTCCTCGTAAATCATGTTTCCCACGTAATCCTTTACCTTTGAGTGGTCTCCCTTTTGATGGGTGACCCTTAGCTTTCTGCCATCTGCTGCATATACATATTCATTCTTGATCTCAATATCTTGTTGAGTATCAAAGATTATCTCTTTAGGTAAATTTAATAAATTATACGCTATTTCACTGATGTTCTTATTTAAATCTTTGGTTAGATTCCCGTTTTTATCATAGAAATATTCGGTAGCCTCACTTGATCCGTCCCTAAAATCCATGGAAATCGATTCATCCAAAGTAGGAGCCTTGGCTGCATCATCCACCTTGATCAACTGGTTCCCCTGATAGGACAGAGATAGCTTATCCACATCGCCAAAAGCGGTTGCACCTGTTTTTCCCCGGCGATTTAAGGTCAGTATATTCCCTTGCTTGTCATAACTGTAGGAGGTGGTGTAGTTGGGATTAGGTGTAGCACCTTCCAAATAGTCAGCCCCATTTAAACGGGATAGGCCATCGTAGGTAAAGTCATACCCCGCTGCTTATTATCCCTCTGATCCTTTACCTGCCAATCCATACCCGAGATGTTTCCGCTGTAGCTGAGTTTGTTTGTACCTCCACTTCGTTTCTCATTATAATACAACCTCTGGCTGAACACTTGTTTTCTTTCTCAATGATGCTGCGTGTATGTAGCAGGTAGATCAAGATTTCGCCGTCATGCCCCTGCAGCAATCCGTTGATGTTCTCGCCTAAGGGTGTATCGACCTGGGATATTTTAATACCTGGATAAACAGAGCTAAAATAGTTGGCGTATTTCTCGACTGCCTGGATTCCTGCTGTATCGCCGTCTATAAACAGGATGATCTCTGTCAGCTGGTTTAATGCGCCGATAGCCTGCTTGTGTTCTTCGGTCAGCCCGTTAGTGCCGTAAAGGGCTAAGACGCTGTAATTCTCGTTGATTTCGTTTTGCTCCAGCAGGCTGGCGGCATCGATGATGCTTTCGCACAAGATCAGTTTGCTTGTGGTTTTATCGGGATAGCTGGGATACAAGCCTTGTCTGTCTTTCAGGTAATAGTGCCTGCTATTACTCTCGTTGGCGATATGTCTAAAATAGAGGCTTACAACTTCATTATCCTTGTTTTTCAGGGCAAAGCAAAGCGCATTCTTGCCGAAAACAGTATAAGCAGGATTACCCGTGCGGCTGATCTTCCCCTGATCAAGCAGCAAGCCGTATTTCAAAGCTTGTCGGATCAATTGCTGGCTACGGCGTGTGCCGTGGTGGGACTGTCAGCTATTGTAGCCGATCTCGGTCTTTTGGCTGTCCAGTCCCCGCTTGGCGATATAGTCCTGGGCTGGCTTACTGCCAGCTACGGCGTTTTTAAAGTAGCTGAATAGCTGTTCCAGAAACAGGATGCGTTCCCGATTGGTATTACCTGTCGTTTGGATAGTTTGAGGGATAGCGATATTTACGGGGCTGTTTCCTGTCATCGACTGGGCTTTTAAAATGGCTTCGTGTTTGCTGATATTTTCCTTGTAAATAATAAAGTCGATCACATCAATGCTTTTGCCGTGGGTCTGGCAGTTTGAGCTGAAACAGTAGCAGGTAAGGGACTTATGCAAAAGGAAGTATCTTCTTATCTGGGCATCGGAAACAGCAACTACAATAAGCTGGAAAACGGTAAGAGGGATTTGTCGGTGGATGAACTTCAGAAACTATCCAAACTCTTTAACCTGACTGCCGATCAGATACTGAATTATGAGAACATCGTACCTGACGAAGTAACATTGGAGGGCAAACCCGATTTTGAGCAATTACACCTGATCAACCAGCTCGATGAAGAGGATAGACAGACTGTATTTAAAATTATCGATACTATGCTGACAAAGAAGAAGTTTAAAGATTTCTTTTCCAAAAATATTGCAGCGTTATAAAATATACCATTGAATAATGAACAAAACCCACCTAAAAAGTGGGCTTTGTTTGTAAGTTGTGTAGCTAATCTTGAACTATAAAAATATTATATTTTCGGTTCACCTTGCTCATTGTAATAGTTCCAAGTTCCATATTCATAAGTATCATCTGATTGGGGATCTTCATCCCAAAGCAAAATCCCTTCACTTTGTTTATACCCGTTTGGATAAAAAGTTATTGTATAACATTTATATTTATATTTATGCCTAATCCCAGAATCTAAATCTATAATAATATCATCATTTTTAGTAAAATCTTTTTGTATTACCATTAAATGACCTTTATTTCCAAAATAGTACCAAGTTCCAGACATAGAATTATTATTATATTCTCCTAAACACGATAACCTCCAATCTTTATTATAATATTTTATCAATCCTGATTTCAATCCATGTTTGTAGTACAGTTCTATTTGCTGATACTTATCCTCTTCTATCCAATAACCATGTTTACTCCCTTCATTATCATATTTATTTATACTTTCGATATGTTTTTTTTGAGCAAAGCCATTAGAAGTTGGAAATATAAAGAATAAGATTGTAAATAATATAAAAGTAATTTTCATAATTTTATAACCGTTGAAATTTTTAAAAAAATCGGATCTATAGCCACTACTGAAAAAATTGAAAGCTGGTAGCCTATTCACATTAACAGGGGTTGATAAGGTACGAGAAACTGTCACGCTTACAGTATTCGATTTTTGAGAATCATTGTTAAATATACCGATAAAATTTGTCCACTCATTTCTGTCTATTAATAAGCAACCTTGTGATACCGCCGCTCCTTTTGTCGTTAATCCTGTTAAATTGTTTAGTCCAGGTTTATGAATATTGATGTCTGCTGCATATGTCCTATCTGGGTGAGCTGGATTTGGAGCACCTAATTCTATTTGTCCACTGTTATTTGTATCGCTCATTCTTAAAGCGATATAAGAATTTTTATGTTTTCCTACTGTTGCGTGATAGATACCTTCAGGAACCGTTGCATAAGAATCCAAGTCAGAAGGTAAAGTATTAGCATCAAATGTAGTTGTAGTTCCATCTGCTTGATATACAGTTGCAGTAGACGAACCCATATTATATCTACTAGTTGAGTCAAAAGTACCATTATCTGAAAAGAAAATAGCTTGAGCATATAATCCTGCTAATAAATTTCCATCTTCATCGTAAGACTTATCTTCATCAATCCATTCATAACCGTTATATGTCCTATTACCTTCATTATCTTCATAATAGGTTGGTTTCCAAGCCATCCCCGTCGGGTCAATAAATCTTAATGGATTGTTATTACAATACGCATACGGAGATATGGAAGGATACATTTCCGCCAATGGATCAACAGTAGTAAACCTGGGCACCGCCACACCCAACAGCCGGGCTTCATAATCGTAGGTATTCAGATTGTTCTCCGTATCCAGCTCCTTGCCGTTGTATTTATAGGGCTGCTTGGAAGCATTCGTACTCTCCGCAAAGGACATTCCAAAGGGATAGTAGTGAGTGATCTGGGCAACTGCTCCCCCCTGATCCACAACCATCCG
>JAAYSJ010000075.1 GCA_012518395.1 Clostridiales bacterium | reverse complement strand
GATTATCTGCATAGCCAGGTGTTTAGTCCCATATAGCACATCCCCCAGAGATTGGCCATGGGAGGATCCCATCTGGGCTATGAAGGAACCAGCCACATCCATAATCAAGGGCAGAGTCAGGGTTATTGCGAACAGACCCAGCCAAAACCAATCGGATCTAGGTAGTACAGTTAAGCCTAGAGCCAACATCAGAAATAGAGAAGGGTATACCAAGCTTCTTCTGAGGTTGTCAAATATTTTCCATTTTGATATAGGTCTTAACGGGTTTTTTACCTTTATGCCCTTTCGGTTATAAACCTTAGGGAAAAGCCAAGGCAGAAGCTGCCAGTCCCCCCTAACCCACCTATGAAGCCTCATAGCGTAGGAAATATAGTTAGCAGGGTATCCATCTATCAATTCGATATCGGTAACAAGCCCTGCCCTTATATAGGAGCCTTCCAGCAGATCATGGCTTAATACTCTGTTCTCCGGAATAGCCTCCTTAAGTACCATATTAAACACATCAGCATCATAGATTCCCTTACCAGTAAAAATTCCCTCGCTAAAAAGATCCTGGTATACGTCTGAAACCGCTGTTGTATAGGGATCGACCCCGGTTTGTCCGGAAAAGGTTAAGGCAAAAGAAGAACGGCTGGCGCTGTCAACTGAGACTCCAATCCTTGGCTGTAACAGCCCATAACCTTCTGTTACAAAGCCACGAGAACTATCAATAACCGGCCTGTTTAATGGATGGGCAAGAGTCCCAATCAATCTTTTTGCCGCGTCTCTGGGCAGATTGGTGTCGGCATCTAAAGTTATAACATATTTTATCTTTGGCAATATAGACAAATCACCAATCTTGGTGGAAAAACTCGTATCCTCATCACCCCTTAGCATACTAGTAAATTCTACTAAAGCCCCCCTTTTTCTTTCCCAGCCCATCCAGGACATTTGCTTGGGATCCCATTTTCTGTGACGGTGGAAAAAATAGAAAATACTTTCCCCATTACGCCCATATCTATTGTTCAATTCATTAACTGCTCTTGTAGCCGCCTCGATTATAGCCCCATCTCCAGGTTCTTCTTCATTCTTAGAATCTTTAAAATCACTTATTAGAGCAAAATGTATATTATCTTCCTGGTTTGCCAAATAGAATACTTCCATCTGTTCTGCGAGCTCCCATACCCTCTTTTCTTCCGTTAAAAGGGTTGGTATCACAACCATGGTTCGGTATTCTTCAGGGATCCCATGACTTAATTCCAGTTTAGGCAGGTAATAGGGCCTTACGACCCTTGGTATGATCTTATGCATAAATCCTACTGCCAATGTTATTACGGGAACCAAAAGTACAAGTCCTGATAAAATTACCTTAAAAATATTCTGACCTGTATCTAGCTTATAGAGGAAACCCATCATGAAACCTAATGTTGTCAATACTATGAGCCCAATAGAACCAAAATAAAATACCCCAGGGTTCTCATTGATCCAGCCGTTACCCCCAGGGTCATCGCCCAGGTATGCCCTGAGTTTTCCCCTGCCCCTACCTATCAAATAATAGCCTATGTGCCCTTTTTTTATATCCTTTCCTGAAGAGCTTATCCCCTCCTCTGCACATCTAATAGCCGCTTCTGCCACTTCAAACTCGCTGACCTTATATTTCCTTGCTATCTTGATCAGTTCATTTCGGTAATAATCCCGGGATACGAATTCCATTTCAGAGTAAAATTTTGCAGGGTCATTATTTAGGATCTCCTCTAGAAGGCTAAGCTCTTCAAAAATCTCCTCCCATCTGATAGATAATAGAAACCTTAGACTTGTTATACAATTCCCGATTGATACCTGGTATCCTGCTTGTTTTTGATGTTCTAATTGGATCATTTCTTCAGCATTTGTCCCTTGCAGAGCCAGTTTTCCATCCAGCCATGTCATCAAATGAGCGCTTTTCTCCCCGCTGTTACGAAAAACAAGGAGCATGCCCTCTACATATGAGGCGGGCATATAGTCTATTTGGCTGTCATGATTCACGATCAGCTTATGCATTTCCCCTTTTGGTGCATCAATACTATCAACGAACAATGTTCCCCATCTTTGGCCATCCTTTTTCTGTTCCTGTAACTTTACTATATGTACTGCCACTTCTCTTGTTTTCCTAATGAGAGCAATCTTTATTGCCATAGGAAAAATCCATAATTCCCCACTATCAAGGGGTGTGATAGATTGATATCCCTCAAGAAAGCTTATTATTTCTTCTTCCCCCAGCTTGCCATCAGTGAAAGAAACAAAATCTTCAGCCAAGGCATATATTCGCAGTTTTCCGCCTTCCAAAGTCGGTAATTCTCCAAAGTTGTCAAGCCGTTCTAATTGAATATGCTTGGACTGCTCCTCCAACATATAAAAGTTATCCAATATCCATTCCGCAGCGGGTATTATGTTTTGTTTTGCTTTTACTTGCTCATCAACTTTTTTATAGGCCAAAAATAAATCCCGGGCATCACCTTCGATACTTGGGAATCCCGCTTTTTTTAGTTTGCTATATTTTGTTGGCCCATATTTTTCGGCCAGATGTCTTGCCTGGGCATAAAGATCATCTTGCTTAACCAATAATTTTCTCCCCTTTGCATGGTAGGAATCACAAAATAGATACCCTTGTACGGGTTCTTGTCCTATTAAGTATTTGCGATTTGGATGCTTTGAATACATGCAAAGGAAAGGACGAATAAGGTTTGTTCTAAAAATGAAGTAAAATGAAACACCATTTAACCTATATATATGCTTATCCCTTTTCAATAATAGGCGTAAAGAATACTACTGAAATCCCTGCTAAAATAGACATAATGCCTATCCAATTCATAGGGCCGGTAACGCCCTTTATTAGACTGTCTAAAAAAAGCCTAATCCCCATTTCCGGGATACCATAGGAAACTAATCTATCTTCAAAATTCGTTACAATGCTCATATAATCGGGTAATCGCTCCAGTATAAAGCCAACTAAGACTAATAGAGCCCCTGCAGAAAGACATGACGCACCTGCCCAAAGAAGCATCTGTTCCCATTGGCGAGTTAGCAAATAAATTATAGCCGCTGCCCCGAGGGCAAATAGACCAAAGATCCAAGGGATCTTTCCTATTATTGCAGTAGACCTACGGGTTTGCCATAAGGTATCTATAGAAATAAAATCTTCCAAGCGTACTCTGTCAGGGAGAGGATCAAACCAGAATTGAACTAATTTAGTTTTATCCTGATAGTCTGTTTTATTATCTATAGCATCCGCCACCTGTCTTTTTAGATCTGAAAAAAAGATAACAGGAGGTTCCTTTTTTTCAGACTTGGCAAAAGCATAAAATTCTTTCAATAAGAAATTGATTTCCTTTTCCAGCCAATCCTCCTTCAAGACCTCCCTCAAATATGGCATACCCTCCTGGCTGTTTGGCAGGCTTGTGTTAACTAATCTGAGCATAAGCTGTCTTACCTGAGCATAAGCATCCTGGTGTTTTAAAATATTGATCAAGAAAGAGGACTCGAATACCGTCCTGTTTATAATAATTCCTGTATAAATTCCAATAAGACTTATAGTCAATATAACTATAAGAATTGCCAATGCGATTGTTTTCATATAATCTATCCTATCGGCATTATTTCTCAAATATCGTCCCCAATTATAATGTATCACAGGCTTTCTAAATATCGTATAAAGCCCGGGCAGGTTAGCATATATATAATCAGTATGCAGATTATTCAATATCTTAATACACAACCATTCATTAGGGGTGATACCGTATGAAAAAAATTTTTGCAATCTTAATATTAATCCTAATTCTAATCTTTTTTATTATAATTTGCAATAATAAACAAATATCCGATTCTTTCTTAAAATCGGGGGAGTCCCCGGAAATACAAACTGAGCGAAAATCGGTTTCCATCCTACATATGTCCGACCTTGAAATTATTAAGAAAAGTGCTGATTATCTAAAATCTTGCGGAATTAGCCTGGTATTTGAAGAAACAAATATACTACTCCATATGAATCCCCAATCGTCCCTGATATGTAAGAATGAGTATGGCGAGGACATATCTTACAAAGATGATTATCTGGAAATCCAATTCTACCCTCACGAGTTAATCCATGAGTCAGGAAACCCCTTGTCTGTATTCATAAACAAGGATGGGCTAGTTTTGGGATATATCGACAACAAAATTATCATGGATTCTAATTAAATAGGGTCTGCTGATTTCTATTCGGGGCCATTCTTTCTGGTTATCCAATAACAATACCCGCTCCACCCCATCTTCTTCTATCACTAATTCATAAAAGCGAAGCTTATTGTCTTTATATATGGGGTTTGGGCTCAGTCCCTTAACAATGCCCCTTATTTCCCTGGATCTACCCATTATCAATTCTTCGAGAAAACGGTAGTATATATACGCAGGCATAACATACATACCCCAAATAAAAACCAAAAAGCAGACCCCAGCTACCATGATCACCATTCCACCATTATTGCTTTTATTTAGAGCTACAACTATTGCAACCGTCATAAAGAATATAAAGACTATCACCAGCAAGGCTATAATCTTTTTTAGTTGTGTTTTAACACTCTCTATATCCCGCTTATCATACACCCGAAATGTCCCCCTATATAAATAGTTATCAACGCAAATAGATTATAACATAAATATTTCAATCACGGATATTGTGAACGCTTTCTCCCCATTGGTACAAAGGTTTAAGAGCCGGTTAATCAATTGGTAAGGTTTGATTTTAAAAAAACAAAAACCCGCTTGGCCTTACGCCATACGGGTCTTGGTGGTGGCTACTGGGCTCGAACCAGTGACCCCCACGATGTCAACGTGGTACTCTAGCCAGCTGAGCTAAGCCACCTTAGAACGGTATAATTATAGCATGCATTGAATATCCAGTCAAATAACATTTTTAATAAAAATCCCATTCAATAGCATGTCGATATCTTGTACTCTTGAACAAAGGGGGACAAATATAGCTGTTATACCTCTTTGACAACGATTCCCCTTCCGCGGATTGCATCTAGTTCTTTGAGATTGGCGCCTTTTTTATTTGTAATCAAAATATCTATACTCTCTAGGGAAGTTATATGGGTAAATCCCTCTTTGCCAATCTTAGAATAGTCTGCAACAGCGATTATCTCATTTGCTCTGTCTATCATTCGCCTGCTTACACCAATTTCTTGGTGATGGTAAGCAGTCAAACCATGCTCTGCACTAATACCGTCTGTAGCCAAAATCATTTTGTTGGCTCGATATCTTTTTAATTGCTCAATAGCATCATTGCCGTAGGTGAATTGATACCGTATGTCCAAATTGCCCCCCACCATAATTAGGTTTGCTGCATTGTTATTAGAAAACTCCCTTGCTATATGCATTGAATTTGTAACAATGGTAAGATTTTTATGGTCGGCAAGAGCCCGAGCGATATAGCATGTTGTAGTTCCCGAATCCATCATCAATATATCGCCGTCCCTCACCAGGCTCGCTACTGTGGCTGCGATCTTAATTTTTTCGTTTTTATTAATATACATACGATCATTTAATGAGACATCATAGTATGATTTTTCTATACTAATCGCCCCACCATGTACACGCCTTAGCAATCCTTCCCTATCCATTTCTGTTAGGTCGTTACGTATGGTTACATGGGATATGGAAAATTCTTTGGCCAGCTGGGTCACCTTCGCCTTGCCGTTTTGATTTACTATTTCCAGTATCCTGTTTCTTCGTCTATCTACTCCGGCATCTTTAATTTCGGACATAAACATTATCCTTTACTCTAATGATTTTAACTATTAACCTATAGTCCGCCTATTTCCTTTATGGCCTTTTGGGGGTCATCAGAACCAAAGACGGCACTTCCTGCCACTAATATATTTGCCCCTGCCTGAATTATGTCGGACGCATTGCCCGCATGGACACCGCCGTCTACCTGAATGTCGATATCTCTGCCGCTCTCTTCTATCATCTGTTTCATTGCGGCAATTTTATCTAACATAGCAGGAATAAAGGATTGACCTCCATACCCGGGGTTTACTGTCATTATTAGTACCATATCGATGTCTTCTAAAACATTTTCCAGTGTGCTTATGCTTGTAGCGGGATTTAGAGAAACCGCTACCTTTGGGCCACATGAGCTTATTAGCTTAAGAGTCCGATGAAGATGCACTGTAGCCTCTTGATGGACAGTAATAATATCTGCTCCAGCCTCGGCAAACATCTCTACATATCGCTCCGGCTGTGTAATCATCAAATGCACATCCAAAGGAAGAGATGTATAGGGCTTAATTGCACTGATCAACTGGGGTCCAAAAGACATATTGGGGACGTAAACCCCGTCCATTACATCACAATGTACCATAGATGCTCCCCATGACTCTAGTTTACCTATATCCCTACCCATATTTGCAAAATCCGCTGAAAGAATAGATGGTGCTACCTTTGCCATTTTATACCTCCTGAAATCATAAATTTAATTATTTGCTCGATCTTATCAACTATTTATTAAGGCGCTCACCAACAGCCCCACCGGGATGATGAATTGCAAAGGTCTCGTTTACAAAACCTATCTCCTCAATCAGAGCAGCCTGCAGGGCAGCAAATATAGCCGCTAATACAACAAAACTCGTTGTCCCTTGGCTGTTATACTTATCAGTCTCCCGTTCTACATGCATTTTTATAGCTATATCTGCGCCTAGGGCAAGCTCAGATTCCATGTTCTCTGTAACGCTGATTATAATTGCTTCTTTTTTACGGGCTATATCAAGGATCGGAAGTAGTTCTGCTGTTTTTCCACCTCTGGATGCTAATAAAACAACATCGCCCTTTTTTATAAAACCGCTTGCTCCGTGATTTGCCTCCGAAGGTGAGATAAACCTGGCTGGTAAACCTATGCAGCACATTAAATGGGCAAAATGCTGACATGCTATACCCGAATGGCCGCAAGCACTGGCGGAAATACGCGTTGATTTTGCCAAGGCATCCACTGCCTTTTCAAAGGCCTCTTTATCAATATATTCCAGAGCGCTCTTGATGCCCTCCCCTTCTATCCTAAACGCATCCTGTGCATACTCCCATGATCTTTCTTTCATTATTAATCAGCCTCCATATATTATAATTTTTTGCTTTATGCGGTATGATTTATACCATTGTCTATATTATATCTGTAAAACGAAAGTATATCAACAGCAATTCGTAGGAATTGTGTAAATTATTCATAGACATAGTGAAAGGTTTGTGATAGTATAAATTGAAAGGAGGTGCTACTGTGCTTAAAGATAAAAGAATCGAACCGCCATTTTTTGAAATTGGCCCAAAGGCATATATGTACGGTGATGATATGGTCGCCCTTGCCAAAACGATGGATGCAGCGGCCAAGAAATATGACGTTCGTATTATACTAACTCCCCAGTACACAGATATCTATCGTATAGCCCAGGAAACAACTAATATTCTGGTATTTGCGCAACATATGGATTCTCTGGAAATTGGCCGCGGGCTGGGTTCGGTATTGCCAGAAGCCGTCAAGGCCGCAGGTGCTGTAGGGGTTATGCTAAACCACGCTGAAAAGCAACTTACTCTGGCAGAGCTTAAAGCATCTATCAAAAGGGCTGAAGAAGTAGGTCTTTATACCATTGTTTGCTCTGACTCCATAGAGGAAGCAACTGCCATCGCCCACCTAAACCCAGATATCATTGTATGCGAACCTACAGAACTGATAGGTACTGGTCAAACTAGCGACGATGAGTACATGAAAGATTCTATCGCAGCCGTTAAATCAGTAAACCCTGACATACAAATATTACAGGGAGCCGGAATCAGCAATGGTCAGGATGTCTATAACGTTATTAAATCAGGCGCGGAAGCCACTGGCACAACCAGCGGAATAATGAAGGCTGAAAATAAAGAAGCTATGGTTGATGAGATGATTAGTGCTGTACGCCGTGCATGGGATGAAGTCCATAGTTAAGCAAATTTAATAAATAATAAAACGGGAGGTATTTCAATGGAATTTAAAGTTGTTCAAAAGGAATTGGAATTACAGTCCAGGGGCTGGATCCCCACTTTCCACGATGTGTCTAAGGAGATCATTGAGATCGTAGAGGCATCGGGTGTTAAAAATGGTACCGTGGCTATTGTTTCCCACCATACCACCTGCAGTGTAATGGTACAGGAAAGCTCCCATGATATCGATAGCTTTGATCTTGAGTATCTTCAACATGACCTTTTAGATATCATGCGTGAACTAATTCCCGACTTTGCAGAGGAAGGTCAATATCGTCATCCCGGGCCCATCCACTCACAGTTCGGCCGCTATGTAGGTGAACCTGGAGATTATACAAGTAAGAATACTGATGGCCACCTCCGTTCAGTATTTTTTGGTCGTAGCGAAACCATGACCATCAAGGACGGAAAACTTGACGGGGGCGAGTTCGCCCATATCTATTTCATCGATTGGGATCATGTGCGTGCACGCCGCAGGCAAGTCAATGTAACTGTTATGGGTACTACAGAAGATGTAGGCGATCGCAAATTTAATAACGGCGAGGTAATTGATACCTTAAGAAAATTTACCGATGACGAAAAAGCTTACATGGAAGAATTTGATCTACAGCTTAAGAGGTAAGTTACCCCAAAGACTCATATCTAATTGAATTCAATTGCATAAACGCTAAGTAGGTTGTGTTTTATCGTCACAACCTACTTTTTTTATTTATCGCCTTTCTACTAATCCCGGAGTAGATTTCCAAAATAATGGGTGCTGGCCATAAGATTTTCTTTCAGGTTTTTTATAGCATCAGCCCGATGACTAATCCCCCTCTTTATATGGTTCGGCAACTGTCCAAAAGTCTCATCATAACCATTGGGTATAAAAATAGGGTCATACCCGAATCCATTGTTACCAATAGGTTGCTCTGCTATCATCCCTTTGCATCTTCCTTCCGCTGAAAATGTCTTTCCATCAGGCAAGACTAAAACCATTGCACAACAGAATTGGGCACCCCTTAAGCCAGGGGGAACATCTTTTAATAGCCTAAGCACTTTTTCGTTATTCTTCCCATCAGTCGCATTTATACCGGCATAACGTGCCGAAAAAATCCCTGGTTCACCGTCCAATGCATCTACCACTAACCCCGAATCATCAGCGATAGTTGGCTTGTTGACAGCCCTTACCACACTCAAAGCCTTCTTCAGGGCATTCCCCATAAAGCTATCCTGATCTTCCTCTATATTTTCAATGAATCCAAATTCTTTCTGAGACAAAAATTTAAACTTATTATCTCCCCAGATATCTTTTATTTCCTTTATCTTTCCAGGATTATTTGAGGCTATTACCACCTTTATCATTGTCGTTCTCCCTATACCCTATTATTGCCTTCATTCGTAAACAGATTAAACTAAATCATATACAATACCTATAGGGGACTGGATTACCCCTATATGAAATATTGCATATGAAATTTTTCCAGGGTCATCATTTCGAAGCATGTTTTCATAATGTATTATGGACAAAAGATTGATTCCCTGTATTATTCTTAGTTTAGTACCATTATATACTCACATTAAATCCTAGGCAATCCGGCCTCCGGCCATCTTAATTAAAATTCGTTGGCGAAGGCAGACATTACCATAGGCTGCCCATCACCATATTCATTTCCTTCCACCAATAATTTTACGGCAGATACCCCTGTAAATTCCCTTGCTGTCATTGTTATGGCCTTTAAAACAGCCATTTCATTTTCTGATTGTCTGAGAGATTCAAGCTCCTTGCTAAAATTTAAATATGTGATCCCATCGTCCATTTGTACCCCTAGCATTTTTACACCTTCAGGTATTTCTAGGTGAAGATTTGAACCAGGCTTTGGCCCCTGTAATAACTCTTCCATGGCAGTTTCTATGGTAGCCGACGGCTGTGATGTTATTCTGGTAACAGGCACCAGGTATTCATATCTGCTAGGAGAAGTACTACAATAAAACACCGTGACCTCGGCACCGTCTCCAGGGGAATTTAATGATAATTCCACATTTATCCTTTCAGGTCCAATAGGAGCCCCAACTTCAGTCCCATATTTCAGGGTATCAACTATTTTTCCATCAAACATCAATTGTACTCTTTCGATTGCGGGGAACTCTACTAATGTCATTACCACCCCCTGGACCATATTGCTTTCAGTCAGGGCATCAGAATAATTCATTGCAGCCTCGTTAAAATCGACCTTTGCTAAGCCATCCTTAATAGATATCCCATTTATTTGGGTATCCACAGGCAATAGGGATTTCAGCCCCATTCCCAGCATCTCCTGTTGCTGTTCGGGAGCATCTACCAGTTTTAAAAGTGCAGCTTTAGCTATACCTTCTTCCCATTCTATTCTCCTCATTATTGGTACCAGGTAACCAGCATCATCCTGATAGAATAGAATCGTTTCTCTAGTATTTCCTTCATCCTCCCACAAACCTTCTTCCTCTAGACCGGGAGCATCATTTTCCTTCTGTAAATCAAGTTCTTTCTTGCGAAAAGCTTTACATCCAGATACAGCCAATACAAGAATAGATACAAGCAGTAGTATAATAATCCAGTTCTTAGAATACATGGTCTCCCCCCTTACCAATATCTTGTTAGTATTTATATTAGAAAATTGTAGTGAGTATGTCTTATGACCCAAGATTTTTATCATTCCTATCAGCATTTATCTGGTTTTTTTAATGACCCTTGTCCAAATATCTTTTTATTGGAAGAATACTATAGTATAATAGACAGCCGTAAGGAGGTTTTTGTTATGGCATTCGACGGTATTATGTTGTATTGTGTTGCCGCAGAGTTAAGGGATCTAATCATTGGTGGCAGGATTGATAAAATTCATCAGCCTGAAAAGGATGAAATCCATATAGAGATAAGGTCGGGACAGCAAAGCCATATATTATTGGTCTCTGCAAGCCCCAACTATCCAAGGGTGCATTTTGCCCAAATTCGAAAGAATAATCCTGCATCCCCACCTCTGTTTTGTATGGTATTGAGAAAGCATCTGATTGGTGGAAGGATCCTT
>JAAYSJ010000074.1 GCA_012518395.1 Clostridiales bacterium | reverse complement strand
TATATACCTCCATAATACGTCCGCTCTTTTTATCCCACAAGGATGCAGCATGGACTACCTTTCCATCCTCATTGTTTATAACAAAGTTATGGTCGTAACCCCGCCCGTTTTTCAATTGTTCGTTGGGAGCGTCTATACGTTCACCTATCCTGTGATATTCCCTAAAATCAAAGGGGGTACCTTCCACTTTAGCAATAACACCGGTTGGTATACGATCGCTATCACATTCCGTATACTCGTCACAATTCATTTTCAGATAATGATCCAGTATGGTCCCGGAATCATGTCCGGCCAGATTAAAATAAGAATGGTTAGTAAGATTTATTATCGTGTCGGCATCGCTTACAGCCTCATATTCGATTTTAAGTTCGTTATCTTCCGTAAGAGAATATGTAACCTGTGCCTTTAAATTGCCAGGATAACCTTCCTCCCCATCGGGGCTGAGGTAATAAAACCTGACTCCGTCCCCATCTTCAAGAATTTCAGAATCCCATACTTTTTTATCGAAGCCTTCTTTTCCGCCATGGAGATGGTTTTCGCCATTATTAGCAAAGAGTTTATAAGTCCTGCCGTTAAGCTCAAAGGTCGCCCCTTTAATACGGTTTGCACACCTGCCTGCAACTACCCCAAAAAAAGCCGTCTGCTTCTTTGCAGCCTCAAGGTCATCAAAACTCAGAACTACATCTTCAATATTCCCATCCCTATCCGGCGCGTTTATCTCCATTATATGACACCCTAAATTCATGGCTTTTACTGTCATACCCTTTGAGTTTGACATGGTATACAGATAAACATCCTTCCCCTTTTCTGTGCCGAATTTTTCTTTAATAATACCCATCTTTTCACCTCATCTTCTAGTTCTGAAAAGTATCCAAACCTTACTTTCCGCCAACTTCCTTTAGTTTTGCCATTAGATCTAAAAGGTGCTGTTTTTCTTCTCCAAGTAGCTTCCTAAAGGCATCTTTAGCCTCGACCAACTTGGAATATATGATCATTTCGGTATAGAAAAGTATAGAATCCTTCTCTGCCCGGATGCCAAGGTTAATTACATCCTCTACCTTATCTACCTTGCTTAAAGTCTCAATTAACTTTTCATCGCTGGGAAACATGGCAGTCTCAACCATCGCTGATAAGTATGCGGATATTTCCGGCTCAAACAAATATGTATCATCATACTTTTCCTTCACGGATATGGCTTCGCCATACAGCCTCTCAAAGGTCCTTGCATGATCTCTTTCTTGCTGAGCTAGATCAAGAAACATCTCCTTTATGCCGGATTCTCCAAACTTGTCCGCTGCAACGGTGTAGAACTTTTCTCCCCTTTTTTCGATATCAACAGCAATTCTCAATGCTTCCAAATCGTTAAAGAAAAATCTCTTTGACATATTTTGTCCCCCTATACAGGCGTGGATAAACCGCCATATTTTCCGTTTATACTAAAAATACATCCATTATAATGGGAAATGGCCGACTAAATCGCCGGCCGTCCATGCTTTCCATTTAGTCTATGGGTTCAAACATATCCTTTTCTACACCACATTCAGGGCATACCCAATCGTCAGGTACATCTTCAAAGGCTGTCCCCGGCGCAACGCCACCATCCGGATCCCCAAGCTCCGGATCATAGATATACCCACACACAGTACACTCGTATTTTTGCATTTTCTACACTCCTCCATATCCTTTAATTATTTTTTCAAAAAACCTTCTAACAGATTATTCTTACCCTAATTTCATACCCTAAAACATATAAGTGGAGATAAACCAAAAAAATGCTAATCGGATTTAAGCTCCTGGAGCCTATTTTTAAGATCCTGAACCCTCTTATGCCGTTCTTCTATTTCTTTACAGAGAGTCTCAACTTCTTCAGCGGCACCTTCCCCGCCATGGCGGGCATTATAGACCGCCCTTCCTATTCGGGAATAGACTTTCTTTATGACAGCCTCCTCTTTGCCTATTTCAATATTTATCTTGCCCATCTCAATAAACTGCTGGGATCTGTCACCTACTGCTCTTACCGTCTCGCCGACTTTCCTGCCCATATCCTCAAAAAATTCCATATAGCTCACCGCTCCTTCAGCTTTGATTTATTAGATATAGCCTTGACATTTTTCTTGTCCATATACCTACAACAAATCAAGCCTTTATTGCATTATTAATTTCTTCTTTTACCCTATTATCTCTTTCCCTATCCAAAGCCTCGGTTAATATGTCTGTGTAATCGCCTGGCGCTATCTTGCCTATAGCCCATGCACTATGACCCCTTATGGGTGGATGGGGATGGCTGAGAAGCTGAATCAGGCTTGGTATATAGATCCGATCCCCGCTATTTCCCGCTATAATCGCTGCCATTGATAAAATCTTTTGTGCCCTGGCATAGTTGCTCCCTATAACTCCTGCCATGGCCTTCATCCTCTTTTTTAACCCCGTTGAGTATTCGGCCAATATATCTCCTATATTAAAAAGATCAACCACTTCCTGTTCGGGAAAAGTCGCTTCTGATAAACCTTGTTTATTGAGTGGACATACTGCCTGACATATATCACAACCCAATATTCTATTGCCCATTTCTTCCCTCATATCTACAGGCACAAAATCCGATGACAGCATATGATGGCGCATACACCTATCGGCTATAAGCTGCCCGTCATCTCTTAGAGCACCCGTAGGGCAAGCCTTTATGCACAGGTTACAGTTTTCCGGGCAATCGGATATTGTATCCTTGCCGCCGTCGGGAGTAAGGGCGGCATCGGTTATAATAATATGAATGCTTATCCAAGATCCGTAATCCTTGGTATGGATAAGGGAGTTCTTCCCAAAATGGCCTACCCCCGCCCTATGGGCAATCTCTTTGACGGGCAAAGGCGGGTCTACAATTGCCTTGTGGCCTATTCCCACTAAAAACTCTTTGAGCATTCCCGCCGCTTTCCGTCCTTTGGGATATTCCCTGTAATGGGAGGATAGTCTGCCACTGCCACCAAAGGAGCCTGCCTTAAGTGGTTTGTGGGCCAATACAGCAACCAGCAGAGAATTCGCCTCCGGCATGATTGCCTTCGGATTCCATTCAATATTAGCCCACGGTATCGCCGATTCAGGATCGTTTGCTATGATTTCAGCCGTCTGGGCATGCCATAACTCCAAGGGCTCTGCGGTAGTCATTCTAATGAGGTCAAACCCCAGATCCCTTCCGTATTCGACTAGTCGCTGTTTTAACAAATCCATATCCATTACCTTTTCTTATACTACAGTTCCCCGAATTAAGCCCGTAGCCCCTAGCCTCTGGGAACCAGCCCAATCTTTTTATATACCTTTCTAAGGGTTCGATACGATAGATTTTCGGCCCTTTCGGCTCCATCCTTCATAATATTGTCTAAATACCCTTTATCCGCCATCAATTCCCTATGCTTCTCTTGGATGGGCTTTAGTGTTTCAGCGACCGCCTCGCCTACCCTCTGTTTGAAATCACCATAGCCCTTTCCCTGAAATTCTTCCTCTATTTCTTTATAGGACTTTCCCACTACACTGGCATAGATACTCATAAGGTTGCTTATGCCTGGCTTGTCCTTTTCATCATACCTTATAATCCTTTCGGAATCAGTTACCGCCCTCTTAAATTTCTTCACGATAGTATTAGGAGAATCAAGAAGCGAAATATAGTTATTAGGATTCTCATCAGATTTTGACATCTTATTTTCCGGCTGTTGTAAACTCATAATTCTGGCTCCCACCTCCGGTATATAGGCCTCGGGCACCGTAAAGACTTCGCCGTAGATATTATTAAATCTTTGGGCAATATCTCTGGTTATCTCTAAGTGTTGTTTTTGGTCATGGCCTACGGGAACCAAATCTGTCTGATAAAGGAGGATATCCGCCGCCATAAGTACGGGATATGTAAAGAGCCCCGCATTGATGTTATCGGCATGGCTTTGGGATTTTTCTTTAAACTGGGTCATCCTGCTCAGCTCGCCTGTATAGGTATAACAATTTAAAATCCAAGCCAGCTCAGCATGGGCACCGTTATGGGATTGTACGAAAAGAACGTTTTTATCGGGGTCTAACCCGCAGGCTATATAAAGAGCGAGAAGGGATCTGGTCTTTTGTCTTAGCTCTGCGGGGTTTTGCCTCACCGTCAAAGCGTGAAGATCCACTATGCTATATATACAATTATATTCATCCTGGCGGGGAATCCAATTGATAATAGCCCCTAAATAGTTGCCCAAGGTTAGATTCCCTGAGGGCTGAATACCGCTAAAAATAATTTTCTTGTCTTTCATCTTTGGCACTTCCCTTTTCTTATATGTTTACTATTGTAGCATCAACCCATAACCTAATACAAGGCCATTTTAAGCAGCCTGTAAGCTGGCATATTGTTATAAATGGGGGTTTTGTGGTATTATTATATCGTAAACATATTTCTTTCAGGAGATGGTTAAATGAATAAAAAATTTAATACTTATAAACCCTTACTCGACAAGCTCGAAGGCAGTGTCATTATGGATGTCACCACCCCGGAACAGGCAAAGATCGCTGAGGACGCCGGAGCCGGTGCAGTAATGGCCCTAGAACGTATTCCGGCAGACATCCGGGCTGCAGGCGGAGTTTCCAGAATGAGCGATCCTAAGCTTATAAGGGAAATAAAGGAATCCGTTTCTATTCCGGTTATGGCAAAGGTAAGGATAGGTCATTTTCTTGAGGCCAGAATTCTAGAGGCCATTGGTATTGATTTCATCGATGAAAGCGAGGTCTTATCCCCCGCTGATGAAAAATATCATATAAACAAGAATGATTTCAATGTACCCTTTGTATGTGGGGCTAAAAATCTTGGTGAGGCTCTTAGAAGAATCGGGGAAGGTGCAGTTATGATCCGCACCAAGGGTGAACCAGGTACCGGGGATATTATTCAGGCAGTTCGCCATATCCGGCTTATCAATCAAGAGATAGCAAGCCTTAAATCTATTCGGGAAGACGAGGTCTATTATTTCGCCAAAGAACTCCAAGTTCCCTATGACTTGGCTCTATATGTCCATGAAAATGGTGCCTTGCCTGTGTTGAACCTTGCTGCAGGAGGCGTAGCAACTCCGGCTGATGCTGCCCTTATGATGCATTTGGGAGCCCAGGGTGTTTTCGTAGGCTCCGGAATATTCAAATCCGGCAATCCGGCTAAAAGGGCAAAAGCCATAGTAGAGGCCATTGCCAATTATCAAGATTTCGGGTTGATCGCCAAGCTATCTGAAGATTTAGGAGAAGCAATGGTTGGTATCAATGAAGATGAAATTGAAACGTTAATGTCAAACAGAGGCATATAGCCTGCGGGTGGTATGGGATTTAGCCCAGGATAAACTGAAGAAGTAATATCAGTATTATACCTGGGATTCCCAAAAACCCAACTATTAACGCAGTTACGGGATTTATGGCTATGGTGACATGTATTAGTCCGCCAACAAGGTTTAAAAGCCATAGAATGATCCCCCCCAAAACACCATTTAAGATAAACTTTAAGAGCATTTTTAAGGGCACTAAAAGGAGCCAGCCCACCAGATACAAGAGCACCAGACCCGCTGCATAGCCTGCAATAACACCAAAGGGAATGTTAAGACCCATATATCAACCCTCCCATTTTGGAGTACTTTCATGATCCCACTGCAACGGTACCTATACCTACTTTTCCAATCAGGATTAGTGATAAAACTATGATACAATTTTAATGTATATAGCCGATAGGTGCCCCGATTACAATAGGCTCATCCATTAGTTAATATATATTGATCCAACTTCCCTTTTATAACACTTTAAACGCTAATTGAATGTTTCCCCTGTTTCGTCTTGTATAACAAGCTCGTTGTTAATACCTGCTATCCGTGCCTGTTTTAAAAGATACATGTACCTTAGCTTTGCAGCTTCTAGTTTGTATATAGCGTAATCCACTAAATCGGGATCGCTGGCATTTTCGAAATAGTTCTGAGCCTCGAGCCATTCGTTTCTGGCTTCGGTGATCATAGCCATAAATTCTATCTTGTCCCTCGGATCTTCCGACATAATAATGCTCTCCCTTTACATAAAAGTTTGGCTGGCCTATTACCTCTGCCATAATCCAATCTATTATATTGTTTCCACTATTATGCATTTTAATCTTATTGTTCTTTCGATGGACTAAAATCATAATAATAAAGGGAGAGCCGTAGAATTATCTATTCTGTTGTCTTTCTAAAAGTTTCTTACCCTTTCCAGTAACGGTCAGAGCATATATGGGATTGCATGCAACAACCCCCATGCATCCGTTTTTAAAACTGGGGCATGAACTACATCCGGATGCATTTATATTCTCTTTAGCAATATATCCCATGCTTTCCAGTTGACTGAGGATATGGTCTACTACTTCACCTTGGGTATCTAATTTTTTTGCCAGGCCACTCTTTGAATAGGCGCCTGAACTATCAATCTCTTTTAAAGTTTCAATAAGCATGCTCATTTATCTTAACCCCCCTTAACTAAGACCAAACAACCTTCCGACCTGGTAGACTAAAGTAGATAAAATCCAAGCGATAGCGAAAGTATAAGTCGCGACAAAAACTGCCCATCTCTTTGAATTAGTTTCCCTATATACAGTGGCAATGGTTGCGGCACAAGGAGTATACAAAAGAGTCATCACCATAAAAGAATAGGCACTTAAAGGGGTGAATACCCCGGCAATCGTGGATATGAGCCTGGCTCCCTCCTCTACGCCTGCATATACCATCCCCAAAGTTGCCACCACGACTTCCTTTGCTGCTATCCCTGCAAAGAGACCTACAGAGGCCTGCCAGGTACCAAAGCCGGCAGGTTTAAATATGGGGGCAATAAAGTTTCCGATTCTACCCAAGATACTGACTTCGCTATGGGGGTCTACTCCATAAGGTAATATGGCCAGCACCCAGAGAAGGCTTACTACGGCAAAAATGACAGTCCCTGCCCTTTTCACAAAGGACAATACCTGTTCTTTCATATAGATAAGTGTACCCTTTAGAGTCGGCAACCTATAGGGGGGCAATTCCATTATAAAAAATGTTTCCTCCCCCTTAAACAGGGTTTTTGAGAATATCTTGCCCATTATTAGAGCTATCGCTATCCCTAAGCCATATAGACTAAAAAGTACCAGACCACCATGCTTTGGAAAAAACGCCGCTATAAACACCATATATATAGGCAATCTGGCTCCGCATGACATAAAAGGGTTTATTAGGATGGCAATCATCCTATCCTTTTTATTTTCCATAGTCCTGGTTGCCATAATTCCCGGCACATTACAACCTGTGCCGATAAGCATGGATATAAAAGTCTTTCCGTGAAGACCCAATGCTCTCATGGATCTATCCATGATATAGGCAGCCCGCGCCAAATATCCGCTGTCTTCTAATAAACCAAACAACAAATACATTACTATTATAATGGGTATAAACTCCAGTACCGCCCCAACGCCGCCAAACACACCATCTGTAACGAAAAGGGTGAGTATCCCCGGGGCATTTATTGTTTCGAGCCATTTCCCAATCCAAAGACCCAGGCTTGCCATACCTTCTGCCGCCATTTCGCCCAAAACATCCTGTCCCAAAGTAAAGGTAAGCTGATATATCAAAAACATTACAAGGGCAAAAATCGGGATGCCAAGAAACTTATGGGTAACTATTTTGTCAATTTTATCTGAAAGAGTTTCACCATTTTCTTTGGGCTTTGAAACACTGTTCTCCAAGGCTCTTGATACAAATTCGTATCGTTTATCTAAAATGGCCAGCTCAGGCTCCATACCCGATGCTGCAACGACCTCTTCACCGGCAGATTTTATTTCTTTAAGCAAATCCTGTCCATCTTCATTGTCCTCTAAAAATCTGTCAATGATCTGTTTATCGTTTTCGAGCAGTTTTAACGCCAACCACTTTGGCGGGTATTTTGAACTATTAACCCTTTGCTCAATCCTATTTTCAATATAACATAGCTTTCCGTCGATATCTTCTCCGTAACTAATACTGTTCCTATGGATTTCCTGGTTTATTGTCTCTTCTGTAGCCTTCATCAAGTCGTCTATTCCTCTTCCCCTTGAGGCTACGGTGGGAATAACTTTAACACCAAGTTCTTGAGATAATCTCGCCAGATCGATTTTGATGTTTTGGTTTTCCGCCTCGTCTGCCATATTTAGGGCTATAACTAACTTAGTTCCCATTTCTAAAAGCAAGGTTGTAAGATATAGATTCCTTTCCAGATTTGTAGCATCTACAACGTTGATAACTATATCGTGTTTTCCTTCCAACACAAAATCTCTTGTTATCGCCTCGTCTTCAGAGTATCCCCCCAGGCCATAAGCCCCGGGTAAATCCACAACTGCATATTCTTTATCTTTATATTTTGTTTTTCCTGCCTTTTTTTCGACGGTGACACCAGGCCAATTCCCTACATGTTGATTAGTTCCGGTCAATACGTTAAATAAGGTGGTTTTACCGCTGTTCGGGTTCCCTACCAGCGCTATTGTGTCCATTATTTATGTCCCTACCCCTCTATACATGTTTTGCACAAATCTTTTTATATTTATCTTGTATAGCGCAAAACATTTCCATAATTTATATGTTGCAAAAATACATTTTCGAACCAATAGCAAAGGATCTAACTGATTTTGAAATTATAAGTCTTTTTTGCAACATATATATAATCAGCGGACTTGTTCCGGCTGCACCAATATTTTTCTTGCCAAACCCTTACCCAAAGCTATTTTACTGCCTGCTAGAGATACTATGACAGGCCCTATATCGTTCTTTACCATCTGAACAGAACTTCCCCTGTTAAAACCCATTTCATATAGCCTTCTCGAGGCTGTTCTGCCCCCGTTTATAGTATTTACAATACCTTTTTCACCAACGATCAAGGAATCTAAAGCTAATAATCTCATAACGCAGCCCCCCCCTACATCCTATAATATATCTATAATAAAAATATTGTAATTTTGTCTTAATGATAATGATTATCAATACTACTAATATTATATGATTTGCTTACAATATGTCAAGTAATTGTTCAGAATATTTGCACAAATATAGCAGTATCACATATACATGTTATACTGCTATATTATAAACATCCAAAAACTATTTTATAATTGTTATTGAACCTCATTAGGAAAATGGTTTATTCCGGGGACTACGCCATTTCTAGGGCCAGTTCAATCATCTGTGTAAAAGTGGTCTGTCTTTCTTCCGCGGAGCAGGATTCACCGGTAAAGGGCAAATCCGATACGGTACATATGCATAGGGCTTTCTTTCCTGCTCTCGCTGCGTTCATATACAGTGCAGCTGCTTCCATTTCCACAGCCAATACCCCCATCTTTAGCCACTCCTTCTGAAGGGAGAATTCATCATAGAAGATGTCCGATGTGAGTATGTTGCCAACCTTTACCTCTATACCTTTCTGTTTCGCTGTGACCATAGCCTTTTCCAATAGTTCATAGCTTGCTATAGGAGCAAAGCTACCGGGTAAACTATATTGATGAACATAATTGGAATTAGTACAAGTCCCCATGGCTATAACTATGTCCCTGAGGCCTATATCCTCTCTCAAGCCCCCGGCAGAGCCAACCCGTATGATATTTTCCACCTTATAAAAATTGAAAAGTTCATAAGTGTATATCCCTACCGATGGCATTCCCATGCCATGACCCATAGTCGATACTCTCTTGCCCTTATAATAACCTGTAAACCCCAACATTCCCCTGACATTGTTGAAACAAACTGCATCTTCGAGAAAATTTTTTGCGATGAATTCTGCCCTTAAGGGATCCCCGGGCATTATTACAGTATCCGCTATTTCTTCAAATTTTGCTTCAATATGGGGTGTAGGTACTGACATCTTTAATTCCCCCTCAATTTATCTGTAATTTTACTGCGAAAATCCCCTTCTGTCATTGAAACTGTAATTTGCGGAAAGTGGTTTATCCCGAACTTCTCCTAAACTACATGGGGAAGCCGCCTTATAGAGCCAACCTATATATCTTTTCCAGATCTTCATTGTATAGTGGGACAAAGCTGCCCATAGATTCCCCCTCTTTTAGTCCAATATTCTTTACCATAAAGGGAATGTCCTCTTCCTTAGCCCCAAGTTCGGCAAAGGTTATTGGTAATCCCAAAGATCTCCAGAATTCCTCCAGTTTCTTAATACCTTCTAAGGCTGTAACCTCCGGGTTTTGGTAGTCCATATGACATCCCCAAACACGGACAGCGATCTGGGCGAATCTATTGATATCATGTTTCATTACATATTTCATCCAAGCGGGAAACATCACGGCCAGTCCTGCCCCATGGGCTACATCGTACAATGCGGAAAGCTCGTGTTCCATATCATGGCTGGACCAATCCTGATCCCTGCCTACACCACACAAGTTGTTATGGGCTACCATGCCCGCCCACATAATATTTGCCCTTGCGCCATAATCAGAAGGGTTTTCCATAACCTTTGGGGATTCCTTTATCATGGTTAAAAGTATGGCCTCGCAGAGCCTGTCCGTTACCTCTACCTCTTTGGTATTGGTAAAATAACGTTCAAAGACATGAGCCATGATATCGGCTACACCGTTTGCAGTCTGTTCCGGGGGCAAGGTAAAGGTAAGCTCCGGATTTAGGATAGAGAACACCGGCCTGATAGCATCGGAATTTGTGCTTCTCTTGAGCATTCCGTCCTCATGGGTTATAACTGATCCCTGAGAACCCTCACTGCCCGCAGCCGCAATGGTCAATATGGTCCCCACCGGCAGAGCTTCGGTGACTTGCAAATCTGTGGAATAATAATCCCAAAAATCGCCGTCGTATAGTACGCCTGCAGCTATAGCTTTGGAAGAATCAATGGTGCTGCCTCCGCCTACTGCAAGGATGAAATCCACCTTTTCTTGTCTGCAAAGGTCAATCCCCTCATATACTAATCCGCTCCTCGGGTTGGGCATTACTCCGCCCAATTCGACATAGTCAATACCGGCTCCGTCCAGCGAAGTTTTGACTCTGTCCAAAAGACCTGATTTTTTTACGGAACCCCCTCCGTAATGAATGAGAACCTTTGTCCCCCCAAAGCGAGAGACATACTTTCCTGCCTCATTTTCGGTGCCCCGGCCGAAAACGAAATATGTAGGGCTGTAAAAAGTGAAATTGTTCATACATGAAACCTCCCGAAAAATATTCTTTTGAAATGATTACCTATATTATACACCAAATACCCTGATGCAAAGCAAGTAAAAAGCCTTTCAACACGAATCTGTTAACGCCCTCTTTCCACTATATATGGCATGGGTTGATAACGGCTTACGCCCATGTCTTTTGTTTCTACTGTTCCATCAGGCTTAGTAACAACTACCTTCGACTTTACTGTAGCCCCATCCATTCCCTCTATGATTATCTTTTTTTCCCAAGAAGCTAAGCCTGGGTTTCCCTTATATATTACCGGAGCTTTCTGAACGTTACTAATTTCGTGTTCCCATTGGACTTTTGGCGGTTTCTCTTGCCCATAAAAGGCCACATAAAGATTATTGCCTATCCCCCGAGCCCATATCATTATCGGATAAGGGGTATCGTTTTTGAATTGAAAATCCCGCCCGCCATAGGCCACAGTTGCATCCTGGCCGTAGGGTACATAGGGGACGGGCATGCTGTGGTTATATCTTTGCACGATCTCCAAATCGCTTAAAACAGCCACATTATAGAGAGTAGATGAAATCTTACATACTCCGCCTCCAATAGTAGTAATAAGCTTTGCACCTGCGTAGGTCGGACCCTCCCTAAATCCTTTTGATTTATCATAGGGTCCAATCTCCCTGTTTTGGGAAAAAACGCTGCCTGATGCAATTACCCTGCCTGATATCAGTTCTGCCGCCAAGTGAACATTATATTCTTCGCCTGGAAGAGGATCTACCAAAACCGTGCGGTAGGCAGCCATCAAAACCCCTGTTTTGTTCATTTTCTTGGCTTCAGAGAATTCGGGCTCCCCCTCCCAGGGCAATGAAGAGATCTGCCCTGATTTTGATTCCCCAGAAATGTCTATCCCCAGATCTTCGTTTTCCGCATCCTCCGGTGAGGCACCCTTTATACCCTCATCCAGCAATTCTAATTTCCTGTCCCTTTCTATCTGAGTTAAATCCTGATCCAATACCATCAAAACCGACACGGCAATCAAGGTGCTGATCAATACTATGAGACTTTTTTTGCTAAAGATATTCCCACCGCCCTTAAAAATATATCCGCCTGTTGGCCTTCCTCCAGAATGAACTGTCTTTCATTACTATCTGCTAAAAAGATGAAAACATTCTATATCGGGAGCAAAGTAAATAAATCCTGCAAAAAGTTGAAATATTTTCAAGTATAGCTTGTACTTTCTATTTGGATAATATATAATGAGATGAATTCATTTTTAAAAGTTTTGAAATGCATTACCGAAAGTACGTTTAAAATCTACACTTTCATATGCATCGAAACAAAATGGAGTCATAGAATGCATAAGGAGGTGTATGTTTTATGCAAGGTACAGTTAAGTGGTTTAACTCAGAAAAAGGCTTCGGTTTTATCGTAAGTGAAGATGGACAGGATGTATTCGTACATTTTTCAGCTATACAAACCGAGGGTTACAAAACCCTGGAGGAAGGACAGAGAGTAGAGTTTGAAATCGAACAAAGCCCTCGTGGACCCCAAGCCGTCAACGTAGTTCCTTCTCTATAACTCAAAGAACTCAAAAAGCACTGTTTCGGCAGTGCTTTTTTATGTTCTAAATTATTTTTCTCCGCCTGTAACTACTATCTCAATCTGGCTAACAGGTTCTTCATTTCCAGCTCGTCTTGCAAAGTCATTATATCAGTATTTTTGTCAATAGCGATCAATTCCGTCCCAGTGAGTTTTGCAAATAATCTGATATGATCCATATTCAAAGCGGTGCTGACAACAGTATGATGCCCGCCCCCGGCATAGATCCATGCCTTGGCGCCGGTTTCAAAGTCCGGTTTCAATTTCCACATTACCCTGGCTACAGGAAGGTTAGGCATAGGTTTGGGCTGTTTAACCAGTTCAATTTCAGCTGCTATCAATCGAAACCTATTACCCATATCTGTCATACATACTGCTACACCATTACCCTGCACCCCGTCAAATACCAATCGGGCCGGTGGTTCCCTATCGCCTATACCTAAAGGATGGACTTCCACCTTGGGTTTGGTAGCTGCAAAGGCAGGAGATATCTCCAGCATATGGGCACCCAACACCAATTCGTCCGCAAAGTCATACGTATAATCTTCCATAAAGCCTGTCGCCCCTTGCCTATGCTTGGCCATTTCGAACAATACCGCATTTAAGGCCGCAGTCTTATAATCACCTTCAGCGCCAAACCCAATGCCCTTGGCCATCAAACGCTGTGAAGCCAGCCCGGGCAGCTGTTTCAAATTGTACAGATCCTGGAAGGTATCGGTATATGCCCCCGTCCCCCTTTCGGTAAGGAATCTATCCAAGGCAATCTCATATTTGGCCTGTTCCTCCACGGCAGCAATATCATCTGTAGCAATCTCGTAGATTGACCTGTATTCTTTAATCTTTTCTTCGACCTCTTTGTCTGTTACCTGAGATATAAGCTCTACCAAATCGCCTATGGCATAATAATTTACTTCCCAGCCGTATTTTATCTGACTTTCTACCCGATCCCCATCGGTAACGGCGACTTCCCTCATATTATTACCGAACATGGCTACCCTCAGGCCTTTAGAGAAGGCTATAGCTCTGGTCACCTCAGCAAAATTACGTATATTGTCAATGACTTTTGGGTTTTTATAATACCCTACAACAACCTCTCGGGAAATCCCAAGACGGGTATTAATAAACCCATACTCCCTGTCCCCATGGGCACTCTGATTCAAATTCATAAAATCCATGTCTATGGTATCGTAGGGCAACCGTTCATTGGCTTGGGTATGGAGATGTAAAAGCGGCTTGGTCAATAATTGTAATCCTTTGATCCACATTTTTGCCGGGGAGAAGGTATGCATCCAGGTGATAACCCCTATACAGTCTGCATCTTCCGAGGCTCCTTGGAGGACTTGAATAATCTCCTCAGAACTGCATACAGCCGGTTTCCATTCTATGACCACAATATCTTTTAGCTCTTCCCCAATATAATCTGCTATAGATTTGCTGTTGACGGCCACCTGCTTAAGGGTTTCCTCCCCATACAGATCCTGACTTCCCGTAATAAAATAGATCTTCTTCATTTATGTTCCCTCCTTAATTTTATTCATTTTCATATGTCCCTCTTTGTTGTTGTCCATTTCATATATACCAACTTATATGGAATTATATCTGTGGAGTAAAACGACAAAGCCATCCCTTACAATTACGATGTCAATAAGTAGGGGCGACCCGCGATCACCCGCCTATATCTGATCCTTGATAAAGGCAAACAAGGATACTAGGTATATGAATAAGCCTCCTCTTCCCCGGTGAGAACCCTGTATACCCCTTCTGCCATCGCTAACATTTCGTCTTCGCCAGGAAATACCCTGACTGTAGCAATAAATTGCACTCTCCGGATTATCCAATCAACTAACATCGGGCTCCTTGCCAACCCACCTGTGATAATAATTGTATCTACCCTACCTTCCAGAACAGTGCTTAGGGCGCCGATTTCTTTGGCTATCTGGTAGGCCATGGCTTCTAGAACCTCTCGGGCTTTATTATCCCCTTTCCGGATGCGTTCTTCAACGACTCTGCAATCCGATGTACCTAAATAATCCGCCATCCCGCCTTGGCCTACCAGTTTCTTTTTTATCTCTTCCTTTGGGTATTTACCAGAAAGGCAGAGATCCATCAGTTGCAAGACGGGTAAATGACCCGTCCTTTCCGGTGAAAATGCCCCTTCCTCCAGACCGTTATTTGCGTCTATAACCCTACCTTTTTTATGGGCTGCGACGGAAATACCACCACCTAAATGGGCTACCAGAAGGTTTAATTCCTCGTACCTCTTCCCCAATTCCGCAGCTGCCCTTACTGCTACCGCCTTATGGTTCAAGGCATGAAATATACTCTTTCTGTCTATCAAGGACAAACCCGAGTATCTGGCTAAAGGCTCCAGCTCGTCAACCACCACCGGATTTACGATATAGGAGGGTTTATCCAACCCCTTGGCTATTTCATAGGCGATGACAGCGCCCAAATTGCTTGCATGTTCACCATATTTTTGGCTTTTGAGATCCTCCAACATAGGAATACCCACAGTGTAGGTTCCGCCCTTTAGGGGTTTTAGCAGACCGCCCCTGCCCACAACTGCGTCAATCCTACTGGTTTTGATGCCGGCTTGCTCTATATATTCCAGAATCGCTGCCTTTCTGATGCTGTATTGTCCCATAACCGAATTAATCCCCTTAAACTGATCAGCCTTATGATGTAGCGTTATGGACGACAGACACTGAACATCCCTGAAATACGCCACCTTTGTAGATGTTGAACCGGGATTGATGGCTAAAATACCATATACAGGCATAATATTTCCCCCTGTTTCCTATATGTTTTGCATTAAATAACGATTACGCTGCTCCCCATGAAAATAGAATTTTTATCAGCTGCACAATTATCATTTGCATTCTGATGCAATAATGCAAAACATTTTCTTGATCCATATGTTATGAATAATACACTACTTTCGCCCAAAATCAAATGGTTCTACTGAGTTTGAAACGACAGGCCTTTTTCGCAACATATATAGCTTGCCCTTTGATTTGTTATGATGACCTTACCTGAAAAGGTTACAGAAACTCGTTGCTTTCCTTTCGCATCTTCCTCCAGCCAAGAAATATCAGAGAAGAAAGTACGATAAGCCCCAGAGCTGACATTGCAAATATGATACGAAATTCACCGAACTGAATCTTTGTCTGTATAAAGTCTATCCCACCCATAAAGTCTTTTATTCTTCCCCCTGCCCAAGGGCCTATGATTAGAGCCACGCCTACAGCAGCAGAATAAAAAGCATCATAGAAGGATCGCCCTTTTTCAGGCAGAATGCTATAGCGATGATTAAAGGATCCCACCGTATATCCAGAGCTGGAAAAGGAGGAAATGATGTGAACCAGTGGGACGGTTATATACATACTCCCCTTTGAAGTTAAAGCCCATAAAAGCATCTGGGCTGCATAAAACCAAAAGGACAACCCTATAACAAAATCATGGCCATACTTGTCCCCTATTCTCCCCCACCGGGAATAGGCTATCATCTGAACTACTGCATTTAGCATGATCATAGAAGTTATAAAGGTATAAGACAGGCCGAGATATTTTATCATATAGACCTGGGAGTAGGAAGCAGACAGATATAAAACTATATGAAATATCATGCTTCTAATAGTATACCCCATAAATTCCTTATCTTTTATGGGGATTCTAAATACATCTAAAAGCCTTATGTCTTTACCCATATTCTTGACTACTGCATCCTCCAGCTTGGAAAAGGCAAAGGTTTCCCCACCACCGAACAAAAAAGCTGCAGCAAATACAATTACAAATCCCCAGTATACATCGTGGGTAACATCAAGAACGCTACCCCCTATTACGGGGAGGAACACCATGACCAGAACCGCGTAGATTTGTCTAACAGAAAAATACCGGCCCCTTATACCTATGGGTATGATATTAACAAACCAGCTATTGACAGCCAGCCCCAAAAACGAATTCAAGGTATAGGCCACAAAGAGTATAATAAACAGAACCGTAGCCTGAAGGTGTTTGGGTACAAATAATGGAATCAGTACTACGGACACTAATAGGGGTTTGGTAATAGAATTTAGCGTTATAGCCAACTTTTTACGCCTGGTAAACTGTTCCAAAAGCACGCCAAAGAAGATGAGGGATATGCCGCCTATGTTCCCCAAAAGGGGTATATACCCCAGCAAAGTGTCCGGAGCCCCTAAATGTATAGCAAACCCCGTCATAAATTCTCCGCCTGTTAAAATAGTAAAAGCATTAGCAAAGATGATTTGAATTATAAAGGCGTCCTGATTCCTACGGTTAGGACTATTTATTAACTCCTCATCATATTGATAGATCCATCGTTCAAGTTTTTTCTTAAACGGCATCCCATTTTACCCCCCGCCACCCTAAAAGTTCTGTCTCTTATCATGGTTTTAAAGCCCTTACACACAACTTATGTGAATAAGGTACCATGCGGCCAAATTAAAGTCAATCTTTGGCGCTAACCTATATATACCAAATTATATATCACCCGTAAACAAAAAACAGTGCAGCCAGGTATGTTACGTACCCTGCTAATAGGATAAATGCCCGTAACCGGGATATGGTTTTTGTAATGATTCCTGGTACTACCAGAGTTATTGCCAAAAAGAGTGAAATCGGAATATCGAAGACAATGGATTGACGTGAAACACTAAGGGGTCCTGCCAAGGCCGATGCACCAAGGACAAGGGTTAGATTGAAAATATTGGCTCCCAAGATATTTCCCACGGAAAGATTTTCATGCCCCTTCATGGCTGCAGTCAAAGTAGTGACCAGTTCGGGCAATGAGGTACCTATGGAAATAATGGTAAGGGCGATAACCCCTTCGGGGACTCCCCAGAACCTGGCTATTTCAATACCATACTTAATCAACAACTGGGCTCCTATAAGAATAAGCACTAAACCTACTACGAATCTAAACAGGTGCCCTCGCCATTCCTTAGAATCGCCGGGTTTGTAAAGGGTAGGCACCTTAATGGAGGCTTTATGTTTAACAACAATATAGTCCAGGGTCAGATAAACTAAAAAGAGAAGTAGCATCAGCCAACCATCTTTGGCGCTGAGCCATTCCCCCTTAACGGAAAATTTCCATACTAATAGGGTGTATACAATCAAGATAATCCCCTTTAGGTGAAAGAAACGGGATTGAATCCTGCTGGGTCTTATAATGCAACTGATCGCCAGTACCAATCCGACGTTACATATTGTTGAGCCAACGGCATTCCCTATGGCCATAGATGCCATGCCTTGGTAACTTGATATAACGGATACAGTTAATTCAGGTAATGTAGTCCCTACACTCACTACCGTAGCGCCTATAAGGACTTCGGATATCCCCGTAACCCTTGCTATCCAGATGGCAGCCTCGACAAAAAAATCCCCACCTTTGATTATGAAAACGCAGCCTACCAAAAAAAGAAGGTACGGAATTATTTCCATAAAACACAGCCCCTTTATATTGTCTTCACCTTTATAACTATGCGGGCTGAAATGGTTACATACATAGGAAGTGATTCTTTATCGGGCTCCACTATAACAGTTCACCTGAAAGGCAGGTGCAGGCTTAAAAGGCTATGATAAGCCCTCCTTCATTTGCATAGACAGTGCTTATGCCTGCCGTCTTTACTATAACTATCTTCCTGAAATTGTACTTTTTTAGTACCTCCTCCTTAAAAGCAAGAGCTTTTTCAAGGCAATTGCAATGGGCTATGCCCAACACCCTTTCTTCTAGGTTGATGCCCTGCTCGCCTATAACCTCCACAAGCCTTTTTAGAACCCTTTTAGCTCCAAAAACTTTTTCGTGGACTTCTATTTCCCCAAATTTGTTGCCTGCCATTATAGGCTTGATAGATAAAGCGGAAGATACCTTTGCTGCCAACTGACTCACTCTGCCGGACTTTACCAGAGTATCCAGGGTGTTCAGGGTGAAAAAGGTCTTCATCCCTGATATATAGCTGTCCGTTTTCTCCACTATATCCTTCTCCTTCAACCCTTTACCAATGAGTTCAGAGATTTTTAGGCTAACCAGGGTTTCCCCTATGGATGCACTAAGAGAATCAAAAACGTGGATGAACTTATTGCCTATCTCTGTCAAAAAAATTTCCTTGGCCAACATAGCGCTCTGAAACGTTCCACTTAATTTAGACGATAAGGTGACTACAAAGACACTTTTCTTTCCCTTATACCTTTCGATAAAATCTTGGGGTGAGGGGCAGGATGTCTTCGGTACCTCAGGAGATTCTTTCATATCTTCGATAAAGCTGTCCATGTCTAATCCATCATCATCCCTATATGTCTTGTCTTCGATCTGGATAGTCAATGGTACTAACTCAACCTGGGTCTGTTCCCTTATCTCGTCGTTTACATCACAACAGCTATCAGCAACGATTTTCATACTCATCTAAACTCCTCCTTCTCTAACTATATATAAGACGTCAATTAAATCTATCAGGCCTGTCTTTTATAAAGGAGGGATCCATGGTTTCCCCGTGGGTCTTAAATATCACCCCACTAGCTTTCGTAATGACAGCGATGGATGATAACCATCGTATTACATACAGAATAGTGAATAGTAGCTAAATACTATTACATATAAGGCAAAACTGCAATAGAAACATTTGCGAGTATCCCACATATTATTAAAATTTTGGATCAATACAAGCAAACAAAAATCAGATGTTCTGTCCTAAAGATCGGAGATCCACTATATCGCCATGGTCTTTTCCTTTAGCCACTGACTCTCATACCTATCCAAGAACGGACTTAGTTTAGCATAAACCTTTTGATGGTAACTATTCAGCCATTCTCTTTCATCGTCGCCTAACAGATCGACAACCACCGCATCTAAATCTATAGGACACCAAGTGAGAACCTCAAATCTTAGAAATTCCCCAAATTCCGTTTTTATATCTTCCCTTACAAGCAGCTCATTCTCTATACGAATGCCGTATTGGCCTTCCCGATATGCCCCCGGTTCATTGGTAACGATCATCCCGTCTTCTAATTTGACCTTAGAAGATGCCATGCTGATACCTTGGGGACCCTCATGGACGTTTAATAGGTATCCAACACCGTGGCCTGTGCCATGTTTATAATCGATGCCTTCTTCCCAAAGGTACATCCTTGCAAGAATATCCAGGTTTGCTCCGGTAGACCCTTTTAAAAATCTAGCCTTTGCCAGATTGATATTGCCTTTTAGAACCAGGGTATAATCAATGGCTTGTTGTTGACTAACCGGCCCTAAAACCACTGTACGGGTGATATCTGTAGTCCCATCCAGGTATTGACACCCGGAATCAATCAATATCATCCCCTCGGCATCAAGTTCATAGGCAGATTCTTCCGTTGCCAGGTAATGCACTATTGCCCCATGATCCTTAAAGCCCGCTATGGTAGGGAAGCTTAATCCCATGTAGTTTTCCTGTTTGCTTCTGAATTCCTCCAGTTTATCCGCCGCAGTTATTTCAGTTATATGAGTTTTTCCCACATTCTTGTCCAACCAATATAGAAACTTTACCATGGCCACCCCATCTCTTATATGGGCTTGTCTCAAGTTCTCTATTTCTATACGGTTTTTAACGGCTTTTAATGTGGTGGTTATGTTGACGTCCTCTAACTTTTTGACATCATCTCCTATAAGCCCATGGAGTAAACTATTGACCCTGTAGGGATCCAATAAAACAGTATCATCTGCCCCAAGTCCCGATAAATGGCTGCCAATTGATTCGTAGTCCTCCAGGATTATCCCGGCTTCCGTCAGGGCTTGTCCTGCATCCTCAGAAATCTTTGTGCTATCTATAAAAAGCCGGGCTTCTTTATCTGAGATCAAAGCATATGAAATTGCCACAGGGTTATATTCCACGTCATTACCTCTGATGTTAAATAACCAGGCGATATCGTCCAATCCGGAGATGAGATGATAATCTATGTTTTTTTCTGCCATCTTCTCCCTAACCTCTCCGATTTTCTCGGTCGCGGTTTTGCCGGCATAAACGATATCATGTATAAATACAGGTTCTGCAGGAAGAGGGGGTCTGTCATTCCAAATGCCCACCAGTAGATCATGATCCAAATCTATAGTTATATTTTTGCCTGCAAAGGCCTTTTCCATCTCCCTAACCTGGGAAACAGAGAACAATCTCCCATCTATACCAATGCGGCTTCCTATTTCCAGGTTATCTGCCAAATATTTAGTAAAACTTGGCACCCCCTCCATACCAGCCCTAAATAAATCTATATCCGATCCTGCCAACTGTTCTTCGGCTTGCAGATAGTACCTGCCATCGGTCCACAACCCGGCAGTCTTCTGCATGACAACCAAAGTCCCCGCTGAACCGGTAAATCCTGAAAGCCATTGCCTCCCATGCCAATGGGATGCAGTGTACTCACTCATATGAGGATCCGAGCTGGGGACTATATAAGCGTCAATTCCCATTTCCGCCATCTTTTTTCTAAGTTCTAGTATTCTGTCTTTTGTGTTCATACTCTGTGTTCCTTTCATACCATATTAAGGTTAAGGCGCATAATATATGCCTTTTATTCTGAAATATATATAGCCAGCCCTTCTAATGGAGCTATCCTTAGTATACCAGTTTCCAAGGACTCCGACATATCTTTTCCCGAAATCATATCCCAAGCCCGGTATCCAGGTGATAGACCGTTACCTTTCAGTCCCTTTAACGGGTCAACCTCACCATGCCAGGTTTGTTGCCTGTTCCTATTTACTAATACCAGGATTTTTTCCCTTTGAATCCCCCTGATAAATCCATAGATATCCTCACCTACATAGAAGGATTCAAAACCCCCGGATTTTAAGATCCCGTAGCTGTTCCTTAAACCGATAATTTTTTTATACCAAATCAAAATATCCCGATCCTCCCGCCCCCAGGGATAGGTACCCCTGTTATAGGGATCGGAATAACCCTGCACCCCCGCCTCATCCCCATAATATACACAGGGCACGCCGGGGAAAAACATCTGTATCAGGGTCATCAGTTTAAGCCTTTTTATTGCTAGCTCTCTAGCCTCGGGATCCAGCAAATAGCGTTCTTTCTCCTTTTCCTTTAGGCTATCCTCAGGTGGTGCCTCCCCTAACCGAGTTAAAATCCTGATACGGTCATGGCTTCCTATCAGGTTCATTGTAGAATAAAAGCTTTCTTTTGGATAGTTTTCATATAGGCTCATTATCTTTTTATGGGTTAATCGGGCGTTTTCTTCCCCCAAAATGAAATCCAGCCAAATACGCCTTAAGGGATAATTCATTACGGAGTCCAATTCTTGTCCCAATAGATATTGCCGGCGTTCACCGTAACTTACCTTGTTTGAGGCATCTTCCCAGACCTCACCTAATAAAACCCCTTCCTCATCGGTCTCCTTTAATGCGATGCGGAATTCCTTAATGAATTCCCCGGGAAGTTCATCAGCTACATCCAATCTCCAGCCCTTTGCCCCTGCCCTCATCCAATGCCTAATGACGCTATCCTCACCGCCATAGATAAATTCCCTGTAGCTGGGTTCCATCTCATTTACGTTAGGCATAACATCCACACCCCACCAGGATTCATATTTATGGGGGTGTTTTTCAAATTTGTACCAATTGTAATAGGGCGAATCTTTGGATTGAAAGGCACCAAGGCCTGGATAAGCCCCATCCTTATTAAAATAAATACTATGGGCGCCCGTATGGCTGAATACACCGTCCAGTATTAAGGATATGCCCCGTTTCCCAGCCTCAAGGGCCAATTCTCTAAAGATTTCTTCGTTGCCGAACATGGGGTCTATCTTCATATAATCTGCAGTATCATACTTATGGTTGCTCAAAGCCTCAAATATGGGATTTAAGTATATTATGGTTATACCCAGATCTTTTAGGTAATCCAGCTTTTCTATGATTCCTTCCAGATTCCCGCCGAAAAAGGTCCATCGGGTTATACCATTGTCTTCGTCCCGTATATAAAAGGGGGTATCATACCAATCCAGGTAGTATAGGGCAGATTTATTATCCATCCCGGGTGTAATCCCTTTTCTGCTTGAATAAAATCTATCCACAAATATCTGATACATAACCCCTTGCTTATACCAGTCTGGAACCTGCCAAGGAATAAACACTGTGATCTGATAAGGCTTGGGTTCATGATCCTGTAATTGACCCTGACCCCCTAAGTTGTCCCCGTTGTTGCCATAATAAAATATGTTGTCTCCTATCTTTAATTTAAAATAGTACCAGATAAGGCCGGGGCTTTCCGGGACTTTATAATTTATCTGGAAGAAACCTCCGCTATCCTTCCCGGCCGCCTTATTCGAATCTTCTCCCCCATAGTCTTGTCCCAATTCTATAAAATCCATCGGAAGGAGCTCTTTGGGACAACCTTCTTGGGCAACACAAAGAAAGCACCCATCAGACGATACATTTTTATTGACCTTTATCCTCAATCTGATTGTGGTGCCTATTACCACAGCCCCAAAAGGCGATCTATATTTTCTGTCTTGGGAATTATGGTGAATATCTGATATATACATCCTACCTCCTCAATATTGTCCCTACCCATTGCTCAAACCACCTGCTAAAATGGAATCAATTCTATCTGCCTGCAAGTTCCTCATAAAGAGCCATATATTCCCCTGCAGAACCCTTCCAGCTGAAATCTTTCTTCTGACCCCTATTCACGATCTTTTTCCATTCTACCTTATCTTCCCTATATATTCTCATTGCCCGCTTAATGACATAAAGCAGTTCATGGGCATTGAAATTGGCAAAACTAAAGCCATCGCCTTCGTCTGTGTATTCATTATAAGGCGTTACCGTATCCCTAAGGCCACCGGTTTCCCTTACAATGGGCACAGTTCCGTAACGCATCGCTATCATCTGAGCCAGGCCGCAGGGTTCAAACTGAGAAGGCATAAGAAGAATATCAGAAGAAGCATATATCTTCCGGGCCAAGGAGCCGTCAAATTCTATCCTGGCGGCCAATTTGGCGGGATATTTGTATGCAAAATAATAAAAAGAATCTTCATAGGCCTTTTCACCTGTGCCCAGTACTACCATCTGCAGATCCTCGACCATCAACTCGTCCATAATACGGGTGACTAAGTCCAACCCCTTCTGGGCATCAAGCCTGGTTACCAAGCCCAATAAGGGCACACTTTTGTTCTGGGGCAGACCCAATATGGACTGAAGGGCAACCTTGTTTTGGGCTTTCTTTTCCAGGGAGCTGCGGTAGTTAACAGATAGGTGTGCATCAGTAAGTGGGTTAAACACCTTATAATCTATTCCGTTTAATATTCCTTTTAACCTATCCCCCTGTTCCCTCAGGATATTGTCCAAGCCCTCCCCATAATAGGGATCTTGAATCTCTTGAGCGTAGGTAGGGCTAACTGTTGTGATACTGTCCGCATAAACCAGCCCGCCTTTTAGGTAATTCACAGCGCCATTAAAGTCCAGATTGTCAGCAGATGGAGAATCCGGAGCTATGCCTAAAATATCTCCTAAAATAAAGGGGGAGAAAACCCCCTGGTGTTTTAGATTGTGTATGGTCAAAACGGTTTTGATATCCTTATAAAAGGGATTATCTTTATAGTCTTCCTCAATCATCATAGGTATAAGTGCAGCATGCCAGTCATGGCAGTGTATTATATCGGGTCTAAACCCTGCAATTTTGGGCAGGCTCTCTAGAACGGCTCGATTGAAAAATGCAAACCTTTCCGCGTCGTCATCATATCCATTAAGGTTGTCTCTCTTA
>JAAYSJ010000073.1 GCA_012518395.1 Clostridiales bacterium | reverse complement strand
CACGAATGGTCATCTCTATATATCCTGCTGTTATAAGGGGTTCTATATGCCTTTTAAAAGATCGTGAATCCCCTCTTATTTTTATTGCATCAAACATTTCTTTCCGGGACAATGTTTTGTTTTCAAGAACCCTAAGTACAGTAATTTGCTTTTGTGTAAGCCCTGATTCTTCATTATGTTTATTCTTGTCTCCAGACTCTACTTGATATCCTCTCTGTTCCTCAATGGCCTCATAAAGGGCAGAAAGGGTAAATTCAATGAATATACCGGAATCATTGTCCTTGTGTGCTTCCTCTATCGCCTTATAATACTGGGATCGATTTCTATATAGTATAGTTTCCATTGGAATCCATTCAAATAATCTATTCCATTTTGCAAGTATTAAAGTCTGCCACATTCGACCCATTCTTCCGTTACCATCTGTAAAGGGATGAATTATTTCAATCTCATAATGTACAATAGCGCTCTTTAACACGGGATGTAACTCAGAATTTTTTGCCCATGTAAGCAAATCCTTTATAAGATGGGGGACAAATTCCGGTCTTGCTCCAATATGGATAGGGATATCACCTTTGAATACGCCAACATCCCCCCTTCTAAATTCTCCTGACCCCTGTACTAATCCCTGAGTCATCATTTTATGGGCGGCTAAAAAATCCTCAATTTTATAAGGATCCAATTTCATAATACTATCGTAGGCCTCGTAGGCATTTTTTACTTCTTTGATTTCTACCTGCTTACTTGACGCTATTCTGCCATCAATTACTGCTGTCACTTCCTGAAGTGTAAGAGAATTTCCCTCTATTGCAAGAGAAGAATAAATAGACCGGGCACGATTTTCCCGGTGCAGCCTTAAGTTTTTATTCCATTCTGTCCCCAGTTCGAGCCGGGTCATAGTTTCCACGATCTTTGCCAAATAATCAGCAGCCTTTTCTGTGATAGTATATGGTGGTTGGGGAATGCCGTTAACTCCATTAGACATATTTAATTCTCTCCTTTTAGGTTTTTTGTTGTCTATTGAATAATTTATAGGGGGTAAGAAATTCTTTTTAGTCGTTCCCCATATGGCATTTTTTGTAGTAACCAAAGGATGCTAAACAAACTATACGCTCAATCTACTGTTTACCTTGTCTATAACTGAAACTATATCCTTTACGATATTAACATTATCCTTAAACAATGCAAGTACTCCCCCATTTTTGTTAAATGGATAGGTTTGAAGTACAGGTTTTTCTATGCATCCATTTTTCACGATATAGTTTACTATACTATCCACGAAGTCCAGTTGGTTTGCATTAAGGCTCTTATCATTTAAAAACCTTGAAAACTCCTGCTCTGCCGCCGCTCTCTCCATACCGGTTATACTTGCCACCAGCTTTAACAGTGGTTCCCCTCCAAATGTTTCTTCATATTGGCGTTTATCCCCTAATTCTTCCCAAAGAATCTTCCCAAAAAACTTTATGTCTGATTCGGTCAATTCTTCGTTGTTCCTCAGTTTATATATAGATAGATTATCCTTATATTCTTCTAAATATCGCTCTACCCTCCTTTTATAACTGCCAAGATCATTCGTATCATAAAAAGGGTGGGGCTCCTTAGAGCCTATTACCTCATCTTTAAAATCGGTATAATATATTTCCCTTTGATCCCTGTCTATAAGTTTAATTAAATCCCTCAAAGCCTGTCTAACTATTTCATAATCAAATACATCCGCCTCTTCCCAAAACTCTTCAGTTTGGATTCTCCCAATTAATCCCCCCTGAACTTTTACCTGGGCTATACTTCCCTTATTCTCCAGCTTTTCCGCTGTATTAATTACCCTTCCTTTTGGCTTTCCTATTGGCCTTTTATCTAAATATGCAAACTGAATAGTATACATTAGATAGTCAAACCTTTTTGCCAATTCATCTTCATCCAGAGATATTATCAAAGGTGATATCTCATCTTTCAGCTCTTGAACATCTTTCCCATTTAAAGACCCAAAGGCATCGATATTTGAATATTTGTCTATTAGGTGCAGCCTCATATTAGCACTAAATCTGTCTCTATTAATAATAGATATTTCCTTTAATATTCCCTTAATGAGTTCGTTCCTATAGATTATAAACTCTTCCTCTTGATAGTCCAAATGCTCTAAGGCCTTGATTATATCAACCCTTATGTTAAAAATGTTTTCTGTTAGAGACCTGAGAATCTTGCCATCTGTCCCCTTCTTATTAACATCAAAAAACTCAAAGTTGTTATAGTAATCAAAAATAAAATACTTTTCTTTATCAAGGCCAGGGCCAAATAAATCCCCACAAAGTCTGGTGCCTCTACCTATCATCTGCCAGAACTTGGCCTTTGATCTCACCTTTTTGAAGAATACTAAGTTTAATATCTCAGGCACGTCTATACCGGTATCCAGCATATCAACTGAAATTGCTATTTGGGGGTAGGAATCCTTATCTTTGAATTTGTCAATTACATTTTCCACATAGTTGATCCCGTGGTAGATAGTTTGGGCAAACTTCCCCTTGTATTCCGGATAAAGGGCGTCAAACCTTTCCACTATAAAATCAGCATGGGGCTGATTAGCTGCAAAGATTATGGTTTTACCCAGTTTGTCCCCACCCTCGACCTTAAGTCCCTTTTCCATGAGCTCTTGGATCACTATATCCACAGTTTTTATATTGAACAAGCTTTTATTTAATTCTTCGCTGGGTATATCCTCTGTATCATCAAAGGTCATTTCAAATTCTTCTTGTTCTTCTTCAGACAGATCATTATATCTAATACCGTCTTGCATAAGTTTTGATTGCGAGACCCTAGGAAGTTCATAGTTTACTAAATAGCCTTCATCGATTGCCTCTTCTAACTCATAGGCAAATGTAGGGTTATTGTCCTCTAATTCAAATACCCTATAGGTGTTTCTATCTATTTCATCTACCGGTGTGGCCGTCAGCCCAATGAGATGTGCATCAAAATAATCAAAAATATCCTTGTACCTCCGGTAGATGCTTCTATGGCTTTCGTCGATGATAATTAAGTCAAAATGCCCATTTGTGAACATTCGGTGATTTTCTTCGTTTTTAACCGAATCAATGGAATTTAGCATTGTTGGGTAGGTAGAAAATATCATTCTACTATTTATATCATCTTTATTGCTAAGAAGATTGCACAGCGAAAGGGCCGGCAGGTGTTCATTAAAACTTTGTTTAGCTTGCCTTACGAGGGCAGTTCTATCGGCCAGAAATAGTATGTTCTTCACCCAATTCTTTCTTGTCAGTACATCTACCAATGAGATGGCAGTTCTTGTCTTTCCGCTACCGGTAGCCATAACTAATAAAGCCTTTCTATGACCTTTCTCATAGGCTTCCAGAACCCTGGTTATGGCCTCCTTTTGATATGGCCTATTGGTTATCTCGTCTTTAATATCGTGATTTTTTAATGAGGCTTTATTCTTCTTTTTAAAGATTAAGGATTCCAGATCCCTTTTGCTATAGATACCAGATATTTTTCTCTCAGGATAGGATCGATCGTCCCAGATATAATAATCAATTCCATTGGTATAGAATATTATAGGTCTGATGTCAGTTGAAATTTCTATGGCATTAGCATACATCGTTGCTTGGACCTTGCCCATTTTAGGGCTTAAACTAGTTCTCTTGGCTTCGACTACAGCCAAAGGACTCCCGTCATCTCCATATAAAACATAATCCACAAAACCTATTCCAGACGAATTATCCATATTATGTACTTCCACTTCTTCTAAACAATCCTTGCCTATCTGCCAGCCATTTAATTCTAGATTCAGGTCAATATATCTTTTCCGGGTTTCGAATTCTGATATCTCGTCTACCTTGAAGTCCCTTCGTTTTTGATTCCCTTTCCGCTTTTCTTCGTTCTTTTTCCTAAGTCTTTTGTTTTCTTCAATGACCTCTTCTAATCTTCTATCCTTTTGATTTAGAATATCAAATAGATCCTGTTTTTCTTGGGATGTTTTTCTTAGTTGGTCATTATGCCCTAAAATGTCTTCATTAAATTCTCTATTTTCAAACTCTACAGAATATGAGTAATCAATCCAGGATGTAAAATCAAAAAGGTT
>JAAYSJ010000072.1 GCA_012518395.1 Clostridiales bacterium | reverse complement strand
TTGCATAGGCGCCCAAAGGTGCGCCCCTACTACAATTACGGTATCAATAGGAAATGTGACATCAATGCCATACCCCTAATGGGTAGGGGCGACCTGTGGTCGCCCGGGCAAATACGCATTATTTATAGAATACGCCATGCAAAATTCTTTACATTGTAAAATAAATATCGAAGATAATTTACATTTTGGGTGAACTATAATAATGTGGCCAGAACATGAAGTATAAATCAGTAATGATCTAATATGAGGGGGATATGTTATGTTATATATTTTTATGGGACAAAGTTGCACAGGCAAGTCAACTATGGCTAATAAAGTTAAAGAGATTATAGGCGCAAAAATATACGCAGGCAAAGATTATTTGAGGATGGCGAAAGGTGAAAAAGAAGCTTGGGAATTATTCTATAGGAAATTGACAGATGCAGCCTCCAATAGGGATTCATTAGAAAAGTCCATTATTTATCTAATAGCTGAAAAAGAGCAATTAGATAGGATAATTAATATCAAGGGTTCATATAAGGTAAGGTTTACTGCCACGATTGAAGTGATAAAATCTAGATTTGCGCAAAGAATGCATGGAAGGCTACCTGAACCAGTTGAAAAAATGCTTGATAGACAGTATGAGGAATGGAAAAACGTAAAAGGGGATGTTGAAATAGATACAACGGTAGAAAGAGATGTCGAAAAATTGATAAACTTAATTAAGAGTCAATAAAATATTATATTATATTAAGTTGGTTTACTATCCCATTATGGGAATTCTGGGAAGACCCTTTGCCAATCTTTATAATAAATAGGATGCTAAATTGCGCTAGTACTGTATATTGATTACAATAAATATACCAATATAAGGGGTGAACATATGGAAATAGATAAGACCATTTATGGCGAATTAAATAGTCTGTGGTTAAAAAACATATATGGGATGGGAATAAAGAAAATTAGGGATAAGGGGGAAGATTTGACGGTTTTGTATGGGGAGGGCAGGAAGAACGATTATGGATTTCAGCTTGATATTAGGGATTCAGGATGTGGACGGGAAAATGAATATTCTCAGGCGTGATGCAGTTAGGGCCGTAATTGTGAAGGATGATAGAATCCTAATGATACATACGAAGAAAGGGGATTATAAGTTTCCCGGTGGGGGGATAAAAGAAGGTGAAGATTATATAAGTGCATTGGAGAGGGAAGTAAGAGAAGAAACAGGATACATAGTTACAGATGTTATCGAAAAATTGGGCGAGGTAATAGAAAGAAGGCCGGATAAATACGATAGGGATTTGATATTTGAACATCTGTCACGTTATTATCTGTGTGAAATAGCTGATGAACAAGGATCCCAGCGACTGGATGACTACGAATCGGAACAGGATTTTTGTCCAGCTTGGATCAATCTAAATGAGGCCATAACTCAAAATATGACCTTGTTAGAGGGGAAAAACTCGGGAGTAAATCCCTGGATAGATAGGGATACAACAGTTTTAAAATTTTTAAATAGGATGTAGTTATGATAATGGGGATTGTCGATATGCATTTAATTAAGGCAGTAGTTGAATACAATGATAGCGGGTTTTTAGTATACGCTGATAATTACTGCGGAGCCTATACCCGCGGGAGGATAAAAGCGGAAGCATTGGGAAAGCTCAAGGGTGAGATTCAGAGGTATCTTTTATGGGTAACGGGCAACAAGTTTCCGGAAAATGAGCCAATTGAAATAAGCGTTATTCAAGAAAAGTTTAGCGACCTACAGATTTGTGACGCTGATTCAGACATCATTTTTGGGACTGAAAAATTGCCGTTGGGTCAAAATGAATATACTAAACTGAAGGCTTTGGTTATTAAGTCTGCAAGAGACTTCCAAGAACTATATTGCTCTATCCCAGACAAAAACCGGACTACATTGAAAGAGAGACAAACATTTTATGGGAGCGTTCCAAGGACAGCAT
>JAAYSJ010000005.1 GCA_012518395.1 Clostridiales bacterium | reverse complement strand
GTTAAAAAGCCGATCTTAGATCGGCTTCTTGACTAAGGTCATATTAAGTATTATTTCTTGCCCATCTCTGATAATCCTTATGTCAATATTTTGCCCTACACCATAGGAATAGATGCCCCTTCTTAAGTCCAACATTTTATTTACTTTTTGATCTCCCACCATGGTTATAATGTCGTCAACCCTGATGCCGGCATGATAAGCTGGGCCTGTTGTATCCATATCTACCACATAGACGCCCTCTTGGATATAATTATTTCTATCGTAATAAGAGGCCATCTCCCTATCAAAACCCACGATTCCAAGATAGGGGGTTGTAAAACTGCCCTCTTCAATAAAGTGCTCGATGATAGGTTTGGCTACATCAATAGGTATGGCAAAGCCAATAGCTTCAGCGCTGGTCACCTTGATAGTATTGATCCCTATGATCTCACCCTTAATGTTTAACAATGGGCCGCCGCTGTTTCCGGGGTTTATTGATGCATCGGTTTGTATCAGATCCTCCATAAAGTTTTCTCCCCTGGCGGTGGGAACCTTTACTGTTCTATTTAAGGCACTGATAATACCGGACGTCACGGTATGCTGAAACTGAAGACCCAAAGGTGTACCTATAGCAATAGCCGTCTCCCCTACAGCCAGGCTTTCACTGCTGCCTAAAGGAGCGGCTACCAAATTTTTTGCATCTATTTTTACTATCGCCAGATCCAAGGTAGGATCAGACCACAGGGTTCTGCCTGCCAGATCCGTCCCGTCACTGAATATAACATTAATGCTTGCGGGGTTTCCACCTGCAACATGGTCATTGGTCAGAATGTATCCGTCTTTATGGACTACGACCCCTGACCCTACACCCTTAAGGGTAATTGGCTCACCCCACATGGACTCCCGGGTTATTTCAGTGGTGGATACCCCTACTACTGCCGGGATTACACTATCCGCCACCTCCACTATAGTACCGCTGGTCAACACCCTGTCCCTGACCCCGATCTGCTCTCCCTGGGGTCTGGCTTCCATTCCTTCTGCCCTATTTTCACCAGGTTCGGTGGGTGCCCTTTGCACGCACCCATTGGCGCCTACTAATACTGTCAGTAAAATCAAACTTCCAAATATAATCCGGCAAGGTTTTTTCATGTCAGGATATATTCACTTCCTCAGGCCATGGATGTCTGAATTGAGGTTCAACCTATATGATAAAAATTGCCTATCCGATCCCTATAGGTCATGTCTACCACTATATCCCGTCCGTTCACAATACCCTGGGCTGCCAGCATTTGTACTACAGTTTGGTATGCTAATTGAGGAATGTTGTTCTTAGCGCTTAAATGAGCCAGCAAAACACGGATCAACTTTCCATTCATAATCTTAGTCAGAGCCAAGCCTGCATCTTCGTTGGACAGATGCCCCTTTCTGCCCATTATGCGTCTTTTTAGATGATAGGGATAGGATCCTCCTTTTAACATTTCAGGATCATGATTAGCTTCTAGGACTACTAAATCCGAATCCATGACGGTATTTATGATTTTGGAATTAGTATGCCCTAAATCCGTTGCTATACTAATCTTTTTGCCCCTGTTAAAAAAACAGAATCCCACCGGAGCCGCTGCATCATGGGGAATGCCAAAAGGGTGTACATTTATATCATTTATGTAAAAATCCCTATCGGTATCAAAGACTCTAATATTATTGATACTGATTTTACCTATTTTAGATTCCATAGCCTCCCAAGTACCTTGGTTGGCATAGATAGGAATATTATATCTTCTGGACAGAACACCGGCACCCCTTATATGATCATCATGCTCATGGGTAATCAAAATACCCTGCAATACTGAAGCACCAATATCCAGCTTTTTAAGAGCCGCTTCTACGGCCTTACCTGTCAGCCCGGCATCTACTAAAATATGGGCTTGATCTGTCCCGATGTAGCTTGAGTTTCCGCTGCTGCCACTAAAAAGTGAGCAAAATTTAAAGCCCACAAGACACCTCCTCAAATATAAAATTAAAAAGGCGATAAATCGGATGATTAGCTCCGGTTCTATCGCCATCGATTCATTAGAAACAAATTATATAAGCCCGTTATCCGCAGTCAATATTAAAGTATGGCTCTGGCTTTTTCCCCATAAGAAGACTGGATCAATTTTAATCTGCGTGCTTTACCATTCTCGTCGACACGCTCGATATCTGCCCCCAGGGCTACCAGTTTGTATTCAATCTCCTCGTATCCCCGGTCGATGTGCTCCACATCGCTGATCTCTGTCATACCACCAGCCATAAGACCTGCTATTATAAGGGCTGCCCCTGCACGGAGGTCGGTTGCTGTTACCGGAGCCCCAGACAGTTTTTCAACACCCTCAATGATTGCTACCCTATCCTCAATCTTGGCTTTTCCTCCCATACGGCTTATCTCATCCATATGCTTATATCGAGCCTCCCAAACATTTTCGGTAACCACGCTGACTCCATCAGCTATACATAGAAGAGCTGAAATGGGCTGCTGCAGATCTGTGGGAAAACCTGGATAAGGTTGGGTCTTAATATTGACCTTGCGGGGTCTTTGCCCTGCAATGACTCTAATCTCATCGTCACCTTCCAAGACCTCCATACCCATTTCCAAAAGCTTGGCAGTCAGAGCTTCCATATGTTTTGGAATGACATCAGTTACTGTAACGTCACCACCCGTTGCTGCGGCGGCGATCATATATGTTCCGGCCTCGATCTGATCTGGGATAATGGCATATTCACAACCTGAGAGGGTCTCCACTCCCATGACCCTTATGATGTCCGTCCCTGCACCCTTGATATTTGCGCCCATGGTGTTCAAAAAGTTGGCTACATCTACTACATGGGGCTCTTTGGCTGCATTTACTATGGTAGTGGTTCCCTCTGCTTTGACGGCGGCCAACATTATATTAATTGTAGCGCCTACACTGACCACGTCTAAATAGATCTCATTGCCTATTAATCTATCAGCAGATACTTTGATAACACCGTGCTCTAAGTTAACTTGGGCACCAAGGGCCTCAAAGCCTTTTATATGTTGATCGATGGGTCTTGTCCCTATGGCACAACCCCCGGGAAAGGATACCTCAGCTTTGCCGAACTTGGAGAGAAGAACCCCTAACAAGTAATAGGACGCCCTCATCCGCCTTACCATATCGTAATGTGCCTTGTATTCATTCATTTCCAGGGCGTTTATCCTTACTGTACCCTCTCTATCCAGCTCGACATGAGCACCCATCTCATGTAAAATGTCAGCCAATACAGTAATATCATCAATATAGGGCAGGTTACTTATGACGCAGGTATCGTCTGCCAACAGTGCTGCGGGCAATATTGCTACAGCAGCGTTTTTCGCACCACTGATCTTGACCCTACCCTTTAAACTTTTACCACCATATATACGCAGTTTTTCCACTTCATGTCCCCCTGCTCCCCTGTTATTGTCCAGGGGCTTTTCTCTGATGCACTTCAGTCCCACTTCTACACACGAACGCAATCATTATAACACTATTATAACAATATTTCATTAAAAAGGGCGTTTAATTTCATAAATTCCATTAAAATATTCCCAGGCGTGAAAAAAGACATTGTCTCATTTAATCCCCTGCTATATTATAGCATCTATTTATGTAAACTTCATCATGCATTTTCTGGTTTTATTTTTCTTCATAGAGCCATTCCTGAAAAAAATTCTCCCAGGACTGGCCTGTGACTTCTTGGCATACTTCAAACAAATCCCGCGGTTTGGCATTTTTGTATTTATTCCCCTCAAAATACTCTTTTAGAACCTGGAAGAATGCCTCATCCCCCATTTCCTGCCTTAGCTGATGAAACATTTTGGCTCCCTTGCCGTAAACCATAGCATCATATTCTGCCCAATCTTCAAAACTATAGAGAGGCCTGTGAATGGTCTCATCAATATTCTCATCAGACCTATAAATTTTATACAATTGGTATTTCCCGATATCTATTAGACCTTGATACATACGGCGTTCTTTAGCCTCATCGTAATATTTCCCGTAGTATAACACTGTTGAGTACTCGGCCAAGCCTTCATCCATCCAAGCGTCATGAATCTGATCGTTGCCTACTAGGCCATACCACCATTGATGGGCAACCTCATGAACCGTTATTATCTCCAGCCAATCATCCTCATCCATACCATATAGACTTCCATCTATCATAACTATTTTAGGGTATTCCATACCCCCTATAAAAAAATCCGTCTGTACTATTGATAAATTCTTGTAGGGGTATGAGCCAAACATCCCATTAAAGATTGCAAGAGCAGCTATACCATAATCAAGCACCTTTTGTCCTCCATCGATATCGTAAAAATAAGAATGGACGGTGGTTTCGCCCACCTTCTTAGATAAGGTTCGGAACTTTTCACTGGCTACCCAAGCGAAATCCCTGACCGATGGTGCCTCCAACTCCCATATAGTTTGATCCCCATCCTCCGCGGTGTTGACCTGATCTCCAGTCGAGGCTATGACAAATTCCTTTGGTGCAGTAATACTTACCTTATAATCGGCTACATCACTATAGAACGGATCCCCTAAAGGATAATAGGGTTCGGTATTCCACCCTCTTTCATCATATACACAGATTATAGGATACCAATTACCAATATTGTAAGTGTTATCCCAAAATCCAAATCTTCCTGGGGAATTAGGCAGTTTTACGGAATAGTCCAGCTGGATATCTATGACCTTACCCGGCTTAATAGCCTTTTCAGGGGATAGCATCAATATGTCTTCACTATAACCTTCTGTAGTATAGGGTATGGGTTTTCCCCCAAGGGATATTTTATGGATCTCTAAAAAACCCGGAGAAAATCCCTTTGGATAGGCCCTGTCAAATTCTTCTGGCGGAAAGACTGGCTTTTCTTCATATTTAAAGGAATTGGGATAAAGGTGAAAATATATATTCCAAAGGTCTGTATCCTGTGAGTTGATAAATCTAACCTGTTGACTACAATCAATTCTATGATCCCTGGGGCTAAAAGCCACATCGATACTGTATTGGGTCAGATTCTTACGGTAAAAAAAGAAGGGGTATTTACCTTTTAATAAAGGATTAAGCAGGATGATAGTCAAGGCAGATATCATAACCAGCACAATAACCCCTATAAAGATCCTCTTCCTGGTAAATAAAGTTTTCATATAATCGCCCCTAACAGATTAAGGATAATGGATAACACTATCATGTATATTCTGTAGGGTGAAAAAAAGAATTGATTGTTAGGCTGAGTCGGCTACTAATCAGTCCTTCTTTAATCTGCTCTCTAAGATAGAGAGGACAAATGATATGATAGCCAGCCCAATAGTTACATACAAAAGCGGCCTATTGTTGTCAATGGGACAAACCCCCGGGGGTAGGCCTCTACGGGTAATAAAAAAGTTTATTATGAGATAAGCAGACAGTCCTATAGTGGCGAAAAATGTGATATTGCTAAATATTTTAATTTTTTTCATAGCCTTTATCGTTTATGCTCCTTTACCTATATGTTTTGTATTAAATAACGATTATGCTGTGCCCCCATGATAATAGAATTTATATCAGATCAAATTATTATCTAAATATTGTAGGGAACGACACAGGGGTCGTTCCCTACGCCCAATCCCTAATTTGAAGGGAATAGCCTATTAAGCCCCTTTACTATGGCATAAAACAAAGCTAATACCACGAAAACCGTCCCCATACCCATACCCAATATTTTAATAGATTCTACAACAACCTGATTCATTATATCCCCCTAATCCGCCAGCACGACCTTCGAACTTGCTAGCTCTTCCTATTAAACCAGTCATAATGATCTTCTAGCCTATCAACGCCAATAATATCCCGCCGGCAATAACAGATCCAATCTGCCCGGATACATTGGCTCCAATAGCCTGCATCAAGATAAAATTGCCGGGATCCTCTTTGAGAGCCATCTTCTGCACCACCCTTGCCGACATGGGAAAGGCGGATATGCCCGCCGCCCCTATCATGGGGTTGACCTTTTTCTTTAGGAAGAGGTTGATGAACTTTGCAAAGAGGACTCCTCCCGCCGTATCAAGGACAAAGGCTAAAAACCCAATAAAAATGATTAATAGGGTGGCAGGAGCCAGGAATTTCTCGGCCACCATAGTAGAACCGATGGTTATCCCCAACAGCAATGTCACCAAATTGGCCAGTTCATTTTGGGCTGATTTTGAAAGCCTCTCCAGTACACCAGATTCCCTTACCAGATTTCCAAACATCAATGATCCTATAAGGCCTACACTAACAGGGGCAATAACCCCAGCCACCAAGGTCACAATTATAGGGAAAAGTATCAGCACCTTCTTTGAGACTTTCACATCAAAATCCGCATCCATACGAATTTTGCGTTCTTTTGAGGTCGTAAGCGCCCGTATAACAGGGGGCTGTATTAAAGGTACCAAAGCCATATAAGAATAAGCCGCTACCGATATAGGACCCAATAAGTCAGGAGCAAAGAGATTGGCTACATAGATGGAGGTGGGCCCGTCGGCGGCACCAATTATCCCGATCGAAGCCGCCTCTTTTAAGCTGAATACACCGGTAGATGCCGCTAGAAGCATTGCTGCAAAAATCCCAAGTTGAGCGGCCGCCCCGAAGAATATCATCACCGGTTGCTTTAAAAGGGGACTGAAATCTATCATCGCACCTATGGCAATGAATATCAGTATGGGGAAAAGCTCGGTACTGATACCTGCCCCATAGAGAATTGTCAGAAAGCCACCCTCCCCTACCGCTGAAGACATGGGTATGTTGGTGAGTATAGCCCCAAAGCCAATCGGTAAAAGAAGCATCGGCTCATACTCTTTTTTTATTGCCAGATAGATAAGAGCCAGGCCGATTAAAATCATTGTCCCTTGCTGCCAGGTCATATTGACCAATCCCTCTAATAATTTATCCACGTTTTTCCCCCATCACAAACATAATATAAAAAGACTTTTGTCCGGCAAAAAAGCCAGACAAAAGTCTCACTCCCAAATAAATATTTGAATCACGACCGGGTGACTGTGCCACCGTATTGACGGCCGGGATAATCGCAAAAAAGCGACGAGTTACTCCCCTTTATCCAAAATTCTATATAACCATCATAGACCCTGTCGACACTATCTGTCAATAGAAAATATCCTATGGTCTCAGCTGTTCCCCCAATGTCTCAATAATTTTTTGTATGCCGGCATCCCCCAATTCCCTCCTATATCTTCTAACCGCATCCTGAGGATCTTCTACCTGCCCCAAGAGGATAGGTATACCGTATTGGCTGTTTACCCTATTGGTATCCTCAATCTCCTTTTTCACTGAAGAAAGATCAAGCTCAAACTTTGCGAAAGGATCCGTTATTGCATCTTTGGTATACTCTCCGATCAAATCCTCTAAATCATCGCCATCGGTTGAAGGATTAACGGAACCGTTGAACCCATACCCCATTATCTCTTCAAATCTTTTGTCTCTTAATATATAATCTAAGGCCATCAATGCCCTTTCTGCATTTTCGGATTCACTGTTAATACTAAAAACATTTTGGGCTGCGCTACTCTTAATGACTTTTTTGGTTTCATTCTCAAAACAAAAATATTTTAAATCCTTTTTTACCCCGTTCCCGGGGCTTTCAATCCCATTAATATAATCCGCATATCGATCAGGGTTGCCAAACGCCAAGACCGTTTTCCCTGTTTCTAGGCCATCCACTACCTCATCCCCTGCTAATAAGACGTCCTCAGCCCAATAACCTTTATTTGCCCACTCCTTTGTCTTCTCGGCGAATTGTAAAAATTCATTGCTAAAGGCGGGGTGAATTATATTCTTAATATCATCCTGTGATTCTGCCACCAAGTATAAGCCATCTAATGGCAGGCCGGGGGCAGGAATCCAGTTTTCATGGAGACCAACAAGCATATTATAGAGCCCTACGGCCTCGTCCTCATTCATAGCTATCGGGGTGATATCCTGCTCTTCTTCCAATAAAATATCCATAAAAGTCTCCAGATTTTCTATGGATTTAATGGGCTCCATCTCATATTTCATAAGTAAGTCTTCTCGATAGAAAAACCCGTTACCCCAATATTCTTCACTACCAAAGGGGATACCGTATATTTTACCCTGATATTTTACATCTTCCCAACGATCGGGGTCGATCCCCTCCCATATCCCTTTAGCATAAACAGGCAGCAGCTCATCAAGGGGCATAAGAATGTCTTGCTTAATCAGGCTGAAATATCCCGGGTGTCCCCCTGCGCTCCCATAAATAATATCTGGGGAATCCTTTGAATCAAAGGCCAAGAGGTATTCTGTATCGGATTCGCCCACGGGCATAAAAGTTATCTCCACATTAGCGTTTATCTTCTCCCTTAAGCTTAAATTCAGTTCCTTTACAGTATCACTATAGCCCATTATTGTATCTTCCGATGCCGGAGCAGCCAGAACCATGGCAAGCTTTACATACTTTGATGTATCGGGAACCCCCTCAACTATGGGAGTCGTACTGGAAGGAGTTGCACCACACCCAAATAATATGACTGTGAGGATTATAAAAATTATTATACCCAAAATATTTTTATGCTTTCGCGCGAATTGATCCATAATTTGTACCCCTTACCTATGATTATCTCGCAATAATTATGTTTTATAGCAGGGACTAAACCCTGCTATTTCAGTAAATGCATCCATATATTAACCTGCCTCGGGTTTTAACATATCTTCAAGATCTATCCCTTTAAATTGGGCACTGTAAAGATTGGAGTAAATGCCGCCCTCAGCCAGCAAAGCCTCATGGCTGCCTTGCTCTTTAATGCCATCTTCTGTCAATACCAATATCCAGTCAGCATTCTTTATAGTGGATAACCTATGAGCGATGACCAAGGTGGTCCTGCCTTTGGATAGGTTCTCCAAGGCCTTCTGTATCTTTATTTCCGTTTCGTTGTCAAGGGCAGAGGTAGCCTCATCCAATATGAGGATGGGCGGGTTTTTTAAAAATACCCTGGCGATGGATATTCTTTGTTTCTGTCCACCGGATAACCTTACGCCTCTTTCACCTACGTCGGTATCATAACCGTCTGGCAAGCCTATGATAAAATCGTGAATATTAGCATTCTTAGCAGCCTGTATAACCTCTTCTTGAGTGGCATCTATATTACCATAAAGGATATTCTCCCCTATAGTTCCGGCAAACAAAAAGACGTCCTGCTGGACTATACCGATGTTCTTCCTAAGGGATTTTATGGTGTAGTCCTTTATATCATTATCATCAATGGATATATAGCCTTCATTGACCTCATAAAAACGAGGGATGAGGTGGCACATGGTAGTCTTGCCCCCACCTGAAGGACCCACCAGGGCTACAGTCCTGCCTGCATCTATCCTTAAATTGATATTTTCCAGAACACGCTCATTTTCATCATAAGAAAAGCTTACATTATGGAATTTAATATCTCCCCTGACACCGACTAATTCCTTGGCACCGGGAGAGTCGCTTATCTCGGATTTCTCGTCCATTATCTCGACAAACCTTTCAATACCGGTCATCCCCGACTCGAACTGTTGCACAAAATTTGATAATTGTCGGATGGGCTGCATAAATAGGCCAATATACATTATAAAAGCTAGCAAATCAGCTATATCAATAGTCCCTTTAAAAATCATATACCCGCCGGCCGCTACTACCGTTATATTGAGAAGGGCTGCCATCAACTCTATTCCCGTATGGAAAAAAGCCATAAATTTGTAGGCCCAGTACTTGGATCCACGGAACTTAAGGTTTCCCCTTTCGAATTTATCCTTTTCATGCCTTTCATTGGTAAAGGATTTTGATACCCTGACCCCTGAAATGCTGCTTTCCAACTGGGCATTTACATCTGCTAATTTTACCCGCATATCCTTAAAGGCTTTGTTCATTTTCTTACGCCTGTTTATACCGTACCATACCATAAAGGGAACGAAGGCGTAAACCATAAGGGTCAATCTCCATTCGATTCTTACCAGCATAAAAAAAGATCCTATGAGCATCACAAGTGACAAGAACAGATCCTCCGGCCCATGATGTGCAAGCTCAGCAATCTCGGCCAGATCGTTTACCATTCTGGACATAAGGTGGCCTGTTCTGTTTCTGTCAAAGAACCTGAAAGACAGTGTCTGCAGATGGGAGAATAGATCCTTTCTCATATCGTATTCGATTCTTACCCCCAGGATATGTCCCCAGTAATTAACAACATATTGCAGAAAGGTCCTCACAATATACATAAGAGCCATTGTCCCTATAAATATCCAAAATATATTGATTTGACCGTTAGGTATAACGGTCTGCAAGACTTGCCTTGTCAGGGCAGGAAAAAACAAATCGATAACTGAAATAGTAAAGGCGCAAATTATGTCTATAATAAAAAGCCTCCTATGAGGCTTATAATAGGATACAAAACGCTTAAGCACCTTTTTGTCCTTAGCCAAACACACTTTCCCCCTTCTATATGTTTCACGCTATATATGAATCAAAAAATATGTTTTGCATTATACAATCCGAGTATAAAATGACAATTATGCAGCAGGCAAAAATTCCATTTCCATAGGAACAGCGTAATCGTTATTTAATGCAAAACATATATATAATGACTATGAAACCATCATTGAAATAGTTTTATTGTCAATATCATAACCATTATTTTGTATCTTGTTGGTATAGCACAAAACATTTTCTTAATTCTTATATTACATATCTATACTATCAACATGGTTTCACCCCAAAGAACATATAACTGAATTTCTTACCCCATATCAAATATCGGCAGGACTAAAAATGATAATAAATATCGGATGGGATTTAGTTCAATTTGCCCTGTAAGTGATAACCATCAATATAACATATACAATAATCATATTATAAGACATTTAAGTGAAAATGTCATCTGAAAATCACCAATTACCTGATTTTGCCCACTACAGATATCCTTTGTTTGACTGTCAATTCAGTGCTTTTCTAAACTCTTCAAAGTCAGTTATAGGTGCCTTACAGGCATAGTTCTCGCATAGATAGGCGGTGGGTTTGCCACCTACAGCCTGTTGTCCCATAACGTAGGGTGCTAAATCCCTAATGGGCGGTTGATCTTCTGCAGGTTCTTCCGGTAAATCTGTATCGTTTAGAAGGACTGTAATCTGAGGGAGAAAGGATTTATGGACAAGGCTTATCATCCTTTGGATTCCGGTATCCTTGCTGTCACCTGCCAATACTATTTCGCCTGTAGGATATAGACCGAAAACTGCTGCCATAAGAAAATGGGTATAGGCTGCCGGATTGGTTTGTACTTCCCCTGCAAAGGCGTTAAGGTGGCTGTATGCCTTTTCTTCAAGCCCACTGTCCCCCGTCAGTCGTGCCAGCCTGAGCATATTAAGGGCTGCTACCGAATTGCCTGAGGGCAATGCCCCATCATGCACTTCCTTAGGCCGAGCTATAAGCTCTTCACCGTCCTTGGCGTACAGAAACATTCCACCGTTTTCTTCGTCATCGAATAAAGTCAACATCTCTTCATTCAGTTTGAGAGCTTTACTAAGATATCCGGATTCAAAGGTAGTATGATACATTTCAAGCAGAGCCCATGTTAAAAAGGCATAATCATCCAGGTAGGCAAGATGAGCCGCTTCTCCATCCCTGTATCTGGCTAGTAGCCTGCCATCCTCATTAACCAAATGGGAAAATATAAAATCCAAGGCCTTCTTCGCTGCATCAAGATAATCCTGCTTTTCCAATACTCTGGCACCTATAGAAAGAGCAGCTATCATCAGTCCATTCCAGGCGGTCAATACCTTATCGTCTTTATGGGGGTGGATCCTTTCATTCCGTTGATCGAAGACTCTTTTTCTTAATTCGGCAATTCTTCCATCGGCGAAATCCAAATTTGTGGTTGCCGAACCGGCTGATATATCTGTAGTATCAACGCTTGTATGCCTACCATCGCTATTGGTATCCCCGTCTTTGCCAATTTTCCATGCAACCTTGTCATGTAATCTATTGGCTATGCTCTTCCCTTCAAAATTGCCTCTAGGGGTAATCCCATAAAAGTTGCAAAAGAATTTACCATCCTCTTCCCCCAGGATACTCTTTATCTCTTCCGGGGTCCAAACATAGAATTTACCTTCTACGCCCTCAGAATCCGCATCCTCGGCAGAATAGAACCCCCCTTCAGGATGGGTCATATCTCGGAGTATATAGGTAAATATCTTTTCGGCAATTACTGCATATCCTTCTTGCGCCGTAACTTGGTATGCTTCTAAATATGCTATGGCCAATAGGGCATTATCATAGAGCATCTTTTCAAAATGGGGTACAAGCCATTTCTGATCCGTTGAATACCTTGAAAAACCGTATCCTATATGGTCAAATATGCCGCCCTTGTACATACCTTCCAGGGTTTTCTCGACCATTTCTAAGGCCCTTTTCTCACCGGCAATTTTCCAATACCGGAGAAGAAAGGATAGACTATGGGGGGTCGGGAATTTAGGTGAATGCCCGAATCCGCCATAGTTACTATCAAATGAGGCCTCCAGCATCCTATAAGCCTCATCTATTGTTTCTTTTGTTAGTTCAGCGTCCTTTTCCCCCATGGCAAAATGCGGTTTCATACTCTCAACTATGGAATCGGCAGAATCCACCATGGTTTGCCTATCATCTTGCCAGCCTTTCCTAACCCTATCAAGTAGTCCCATAAGCCCCATCATGCCCCTTCTGCCTTTTTTAGGAAAATAGGTGCCAGCAAAGAAGGGCTTTTGATCAGGGGTCATTATAACGGTAAGGGGCCAGCCCCCGCTCCCTGTCATGGCCTGACATACGGTCATGTAAATGTGATCTATATCGGGTCTTTCCTCCCGATCTACCTTTATGGACACAAAATACTTGTTCAATATTTCTGCCACTTCGTTATCTTCAAAGGATTCTCGTTCCATGACATGGCACCAGTGACAAGTGCTATAACCGATGGATAGGAAGATTGGCTTGTCTTCTGCTTTGGCTTTATCAAAGGCTTCGTCTGCCCAGGGGTACCAGTCTACGGGGTTGTAGGCATGCTGTAGTAAGTACGGGGATTTTTCGTTTATCAATCTATTTGATACTCTATTTGAATTATTCATATTATAAGGTCCTCCATGATATAATGGTAATATTATACCCCGGAGAGAAGCTATTCTATCCGAATGTTATTATGACATGATATTGGGTAATACAAAACCTTAGACTTTGACAGGTGTTAGGCCTTAATCAACAATCTGCTTTCCCATTGTTATTGGTTCTTATATCGTGTTATAAAAAGAACGAGTTAGTCATTTATTCCCTCGACATTATTTCCTAATCCAAAAAAGATTATACAAAGCTTTATTCACTTTCTTGGATAATGTAAAATTACACTAATATAATTTTTATTGATGCTCTTCTCCTATGCTATTTTATTAATTTTTCCTTCCAGTTTTCTTCTAATACCCAAAATTCCATTCCACGGGCTGCACCATTATATCCAAGTGCTCCTACATTATAGAGTATGGATACTAATTGACTGGCTGCTTGGGCATTAGCCATATCACTCGAAATATTTTGATATATAAAGCTACCGATGCCTTCCTTCTCCGTTGCATTTGATAGTTTCTCTACATTGTTAGCAAGAGGCACTATTCCCTTTCCTTTTATGAAATTTATAATTTTATCTATATCTCCATTGGAAAATTCCGTTTTATTAGTACCACTCTTAAAGGTACGGGTTATTATTAGACCATCAGATTTAGAATATTTCCACTTAAATTCTTTTTGCTTTGGACTAAGAGTTAATCCCATTTCCCATTCCATTCATTATGCCTCCCAATCTTTCACTAGTTTTCCTTGTTCAATGCAATTTTACTGTTGCACATAATTATACTAATACGTTATATATCCTAAGGTAGATCCCACTTTACTATCATTCCAGAACATTCCTAAAAAAACTGTGCCTACATCAGGAGCCCCTTTATAATATATGGTTTTTTATCCATTTGTTTATTTCTTTTTCATCAAGTGATCCATCAGCTATACCTAATCCTAGTTGTACTAATTCATTCTGCGTATAGTGAATTTGAATATCATTTATTCGTAATAACAGTAGCATTGTTGATACACCAATCCTCTTGTTCCCATCAACAAACCCATGATTTTTTATCAATCCATAGGTTATAACAGATATCTTGTCTTCAATACTTTTATATAGTTCGATACCATCAAAAGTGACAGAGGCCCGATTTAACGCACTTTCAATCAGCCCAATGTCTCTAACCCCGTATAGACCCCCAGTTTGTTTGATAATTTTTTTATGAAAAATCAGAATTTCTTCTGTACCAATCATCTTCATTGACTTAATTCCTTAAGGGCTTGCTGGTTCTCTTTGATAACTGTATCCATTAATGCCCCAAGCTCATTTCTATCCTTTGCCTTTAAAAATTCTATAAAATCAATGACTTGTTCTTTTTTGTCATCAGGAAGACCGTTAAATTCTTTCAAAAACCTTTCAGCTAAACTCAAGTTTCACACCCCATTCTCTATACTCTTTTAATTCAATTATACCCAATTTTATACAAAGATTCAATGCGTTAAAAACCTCTAACATGCCAATAGCCCTACAGGAAAGTATTAACTAATCCCGCGATATTTTTCTAGCTTTGTAACAATAATATATCCATATCATTTTAGGCGTATAATGTGCATCAGTAAGATGTTGTAAAGTCCTAAAGTCCCCCATATTAGCCCATTTCCATGTAGTTTATTTCATGAACATGGCACCAATGACAGGTGCTATATCCGGTGGATAGGAAGACAGGCTTATCTTCAGCTTTGGCTTTATCGAAGGCTTCATCACTCCAAGGATACCAGTCAACGGGGTTATAGGCGTGTTGCAAAAGGTAAGGGCTCTTTTCGTTTATCAATCTATTGGATACTCTATTTGAATTAGTCATGTTGTTAATTCCCTCCATGGTATATTGGTAGTATTATACCCTAGGTGGTGGTACTCCTATCCGAATATTGCTATGGTACAATATTGGATAACAAAAAAGACCTTAGTACCTGACAGGTGCTAGGCCTTCAATAAAAATCTCTTTTCCATTGTTATTAATTCTCATGTCGCATTATATAAACGAATGTGTCTTTAGCCGGGCGACCACAGGTCGCCCCTACCCATTAGGGGAATGGCATTGATGTCACATTTTCTATTGATACCCTAATTGCAGTAGGGGCGCACCTCTGGTCGCCTATGCAAACAGGCGCGACATTAAATGCGGTAGGGAACGATCCCCGTGTCGTTCCGCAAATATAGACGATATAGAAACCCGGAACGACACAGGGGTCGTTCCCTACGTTTTCGCATTTTATTTACAAGTAGGACACACTTCGCGATTAGCTAATTAAATCTGATGCACGATGACCCTGTCACGTCGATTACATGATTCTAATCGAGGTATTGAGGATTTCCTCCACAAAGGGATTGGAAGGATTGAACTCAGATTTTGTAAATGGATGGGGCTCTATTCTATAATCAAGTTCCCTTCTAATTTTCATCAACTTTAACATATCTTTAATTAAATCACCACTAAAGCTATCACTAACAACTATAATATCTATATCGCTATCTTCCGTATTTGTCCCTTTAGCATAAGAGCCAGCTAAATATACACTTTCTATGTCTAATTCCCTTTTCAATAACTCAGCATATTTTGCCGCAATCTCCTTTATTCTTTCCCTATTAGTGAAAGCAACCATGTTCTCAACCCCTTAATCTTTTCAATATTAGCCGATGTAAATTCCTTATTACATCTTTCATAAAAACTCTGTTTATAATCAGGATACCTTGCACTTATATTAAAAGTAGTAATTAAATCTAGGACATCTTTCTGCTTCTCAGATGTTTCAATTTTTGATAGCTCTGCTAATCTAAGTAAATCATGAATTCTTGGCAGATGTCTATCTACATTCATTACAAAAATGGCCTTGAGTAATTTCTCAATAACTAAATGTCCTAAAAATAAGCACCAATGGTAATCTCCGCTTTTATATAGATTTAGCATCGTCTTATAATCCTGTTCAGATGTATCAATCCAATATTTTATTATTTCTTTTTTATCCATTGTGTCTCCCACCTTTAACTATGGAATTTAGTTTTTCTTGAGTTTCCAATCCATTTCTGGAATTTTGTCTTAATAAGATATGCTTCCTAAATTAATTATAGCATATAAATTCAATAAACTATAAACAAAATTCCTATTTTTAGTATAGTAACAGAAATTCCCCTTTATTTAGTTCTCCGTCAACCTCCAATATCTTAGGCGTGTTGGAGCAGATAAGGGGATTTCTCGTTTATTAATCTATTGGGTACTTTATCTGAATTTGTCATATTATTAGGCTCCTCCACGGTATATTGGTAATATTATACCCTGGAAGATGGCGGTTCTACCGAATGTTATTACGATATGATATTGGGTAATAAAAAAGACCTTAAGCCCTCGGAAGGATAAAATATGACATATCCCCCTTTTGGAACCTCGGTATAGACAGACAGTTATAAAACGGCAACCCCTTTGAACCTTTTGATGTTTTTGCATCTTTGCTTGTTGTCAAAAAAACAGATGTGGATCCATCCACTCCACCGATGATACCGATGGAGGGTGCTGCGACAGGCACAAATCTCTATTTCATTTCTATGGAAAATCGATATAGCATGGGTATGTAGCATTTGTTTCGCGCGTACTTAAATTCCCAGTTCACCCTTTGGGGAAGCACCGGGTAATCCCTTTCCGTTATCCCATAAACTGGAATTATAGTATATCTTCATTGTTAAACCCCTTTATATTATTTGCAACATCCAATACTTTGCTGGTCAGTGGCCTATATTGCTCTAGCTATTCTTTTAACTGTTCAATTGTTTTAAACATAAGGTCCCTCCCCTATATGTTTTTACAGGATCATCCCGTAAATACCCCTTCAGCTATCTCAGCGTGTCATAATTATACCATGGCCAGCAAGTAAGTAATATGAATTTTTTGCGCATAATGTACATATAAGGAATATAATAAACACTTTTTAGTCTTTGATACAAATGATTATTAAAACCTGTTGTTTAATGAAAATTGCGGCAATCAAGCCGCAATTCACACCTGTGTTATTTATTAATCCCCATGTTCTTCTGTGTTATTATCAATTAAGTCGGAATCAAGGGCTTCGGTATCACTGTCGTCCCCTAATTCATCATTTTCTGCTCCCGAATCTGTTTCATGGTCAGATACATCGACCCCATCTTCTACTTCATCTGCCTCTGTATCTGTTATATCACCTGAATCCTCACTTTCTATACTATTAGCTTCTCCAGGTACATCCCCATTATCACTATCTTTAGGGGTAGAGCAGGCTGTCAAGCCCACCATAAGGAGTAGTACAAAGGTTAACATAGATGCAATAATTTTTCTGATTTTCATAGAAAACCCTCCTAAAAATTAATTATTGAATTATACGTAAACACGTGTTTACCTCATCGATAATAATCCCTAAGTGGATTCTCACCTCCCTTATACTTGATTTATAGTATAAAGGATAAATTTTAATAAACTATGAACAAATTGTTAATATTGTCCTCCCTAAGCTTATAAACCCAATTCCTTTATCTTTCATGGCATTTTAAATTGCCCAATATTGCCAGATGCTGTACAAGCTACGGATACAGACATGTTGCGACCCCGATGAAGCAAGAATCCCCAACTCCAAAACGCATAGCTTTTAAAATGTCCTAATAATAAATTCCAATGATAATCTCTGCTTTTATATATATTTAACATGATCTTGTAATCCTGTACAGATGTATCAATCCAATATTTTAGGCATATGTATCTTCTGTGTTTTGAGCATATAATGTGTATGTAAGAGATATAAAGGATAATCCCTGAATTCTTTAAGTCGCCACTAGTCTATTTCACGAACATGGCACCAGTGACAGGCGGAATAACCGATGGATAGAAAGATTGGTTTGTCTTCGGCTTTAGCTTTTTGGAAGGCTTCGTCTGACCAGGGATACCAGTCAACTGGATTGTAGGCGTGTTGGAGCATATAAGGGGATTTCTCGTTTATTAATCTATTGGGTACTTTATCTGAATTTGTCATATTATTAGGCTCCTCCACGGTATATTGGTAATATTATACCCTGGAAGATAGCGGTTCTATCCGAATGTTATTACGATATGATATTGGGTAATAAAAAAGACCTTAAGCCCTCGGCAAGAGTCTTTGGCCGGGCGACCACAGGTCGCCCCTACCCATTAGGGGAATGGCATTGATGTCACATTTCCTATTGATACCGTAATTGCAGTGGGGGCGCACCTCTGGTCGCCTATGCAAACAGGCGCGACATTAAATGTGGTAGGGAACGACACAAGGGTCGTTCCCTACGTTTTCGCATTTTATTTACAACCACGCCACAAAAATATACGAATAGAACCGCCATGAATAGTGTCTAAAGTAAAACCAATTTTGATATATACTGCCTATGTCAGCTATCTGTAGCCACGGCCATTTTTTACCCGCACTTAATTGCCCTTGTTAATAGTGATAGTGACTGTGCCTACCTTAGTCTTTGCTGATACATTCTGTGCCAGAGAACCTGAGAGAGTCAGGGTTGCATTACCGGATGGTGCGCTCCCCAGTTGGGTTCCTATGGCAGTCGCCAGGTTTAGCGGGGAATTACCGAATGAACCGTTTACAGTCTCGTATGCCGGTTCAGAGGCATATGCGAATGTTGCCTTAACAGCCGTATTGGAATGATTTGTGACTGTAATCTTATTGGCATCGTTTATACAAGACCATGCCGCATCCGTCTGCCCATCGGATTTGTGGGTACTGGGATCCCAAGTACCAGCGCCTGCGCTGGTGTATGTAAATTCCATGCTGCCCCAGATAATATCTACGCTATAGACAATGGTTTCGGCTCCTCCTTGTTTATATGTCCCCTTAACATCTACGGTAGTACTTCCCCCTTCTCCCCCAATAGTCTCGGCAAAAGCAGTCGCGCTCATACATAGCACCAAAACGAGAACTAGGAGAACATGTATTGTTTTTTTCATGATTCTTCTTCCTTCCATAAATATTCTTTATATTATTCGTATCCAAACCCTGCCATGTATGCCCATCTTTATCGGGGCACTCCACAGTAGGCTGATGGTACGAGTAATAATTATAAATCTTTATTTCTCTATGACAAGCATAATTGGGATCTGCACATTAACCATGGCTCTTTCGTTGGTCTCTTTGTCATAAGGCGAAATATAATATATTGCATTATAGATGCCTTTAGGCAAAACAGTCCCATCCGGTAGGGCATTGAGTTGAATGGACTCCAATTTGTACCCGGGAGAAATAAGCCCCGATTCTCCTACGACCATACGGTAATCTTTGCTGTCATAATCCTCGGCATCCTCTATTTTAGCTTTGTCTGCCATAGTCCTGCCTGTCTTACCGATTTTTTCTATCAGCTCCTTATCTGTAATCTGAAGTTGAATTATGACGTCTTGATTAGATTTGGCCGGGTTTTCAAACATAATATCCGCTACACCATCGCCCTTTGGGGCAACAGCCTGTCCGGAATAAGTAAGCGATACCGCACCCCCGCCCTCAGGATTCTCCAGTGGGGGCTGGGTTGTTTCTTCTTCTACGGGCTCAGCCTCAGGGTCTGTCATTACCGGGGGATACTTATCAGAGACATCGACGGGTTTTGTTTTATTGTTGAGCAGAATTAAAGTAGCCGTCAAAGATATGGCTGTAGCGACACAAAGTATTATTATGAGCAAAAAAAACTTCTTGTTTTTCATGGTTAGCTCCCTTCCTGCCCGTCAATAGTAACGGTTATAGATCCGATTTTTTTGTCGGCTATTTCCGGCAGTTTACCGGAAAGATTTAAAAATACATCAAACCACTGGGGAGAATCATCCCAGGCTGGCAGTTCATATTGTCGTATAGTGTTAGTTCCGTCTGTAAAATTGCCCGCTATATTCTCAAAACCGGTTTCCCTTGTATAAGAATAGGATATAGTCACTGGATTATCGGTGTTATTAATTATGGATATCCTATTGGCATTTTCAGCCGCTGTCCAACCACCATCATCGTATTCATGGGTATTTGGATTCCATGCACCATCGGTATAGGTAAATTCCATACTGCCCCAGGAAATAGTTATCTCGTGGATCTCAGTTCGAAAATATGGATAGGAAATACCCTCTTTTATAGCCCATATAGTCTCAAAATCCCAATTTTCAAAGCTTGTCTTCTGTTTCATCTGGACGGTGCTCAGGGGATTTCCTTTTCCCGTATCGTCTTGGCCGCTAGTTTCGGAATCATAATAGCTATCGCTTATACTGCCATTATCCTTCCTACCCACCAATCCGCCTTTCGCAGTGTTACCACCCTCTATAACTCCTGCATTATAGGCATTTGTTATCTGTCCCTTTTCAATTTGGCTAGTCAAGCCGCCCACAAAATTTACTGCAGATACTTTTCCTCTATTAAAGCTATTTGATATCTCTCCATCGTACATATAGCCAGCCAATCCACCGGCATAGTTCGAGCTTATAACCTCACCAGAATTATAGCTTTTACTTATATAGATAAAACCCTGGTAACAGTGACCCGTAAGGCCGCCCCCAATAGAGCCGGCTCTGATTTCCCCTAAGTTATAACAGTTAGTTATGGTAACATTTGCCGGTGACTCGTATAGATATCCCACCAGGCCGCCTATAAAATTCCCCGTTATTTCCCCAGTATTCCAGCTTGAATCAATAGCAGCAGAGCCTTGCTTGATGTAAGCAACCAAACCGCCGGCCCAACCCCCGCTAGAACCTTTAATGCCATTGATGGCGGCGGAGTTATAACTGCCTGTGATATTAAGAGTTCCTGTATCAGTATAGCCCGCTAGGCCGCCGCTATAAGTACCACTTATGTTTCCGGAATTATAGCTGTCGGTTATCGACACTTGACTGTTACCTGTGTAACCGATCAGGCCGCCACTATAAGTCCCACTTACATCACCAAAATTATAACTGTTGTTGATCGTAGTTATAGTATTATCATAGGTATAACCAACCAAACCCCCAGAGGCATTGCTAGTAAGGGTATTTATATCACCCGTATTGCAGCTGTCCTCTATCTTTAGATCTGCTGTTGTACGCCCTGCTAAACCGCCTTTATATAAGCCCCCGATTATATTGGCCGTATTATTAGTGTCGCTGATAGTTCCGCCGGATGTACCCGCGATGCCTCCAATAAAACTTCCGTCAACATTGCTCTTCACTATTCCGCCGGCGGTGCAGCCGGTAATGATTCCCATGGTTTCATTAATTCCCGTTAAGCCCCCGACATCTGCTTCCATTCGATCATTAACATTAACAGATATATTTCCATCACTGCTGCAACTTTTAATGGTCCCTTGATTGGTGCCGGCAAGACCTCCCACATGTATATTCGGTTTGTTTAAGTCGATATCTACATCGTCCAATCTGATGTTCTCTAATTTCCCAGAGGGCCCTATGAAACCGAAAAGCCCGGCATCCGCAGATTGGACACTACTGATTTTTAGATTGGAAATAATTTTCCCATTACCATCGTAGGTTCCCATAAACGGGCTGTCGCTGTTCCCTATGGGTGTCCAGTTTCCATCTTCGCCAAGGTCAATATCCTCCGTCTGGGCAAAGTAAACATCACCGCCGTTCTCAATCATTCTGTCCCTAACTGCTGCTAATTGCAAAGGGGAACCTATCTTATAAGGGTTATCTTTGCTGCCGTCGCCGTCCATGTATATCCTCCATATAGCATATAAAGTCAAATCATACGGAGGCATGGAAATCGTTTCATCCACCGGATAGCTTACCCCGGAACCGTCCGGCATAGTGTTCCACCCAATAATCTCTTTGCCCAGAAGGGTAAACTGATCATCCGTCAAAATGAACTCATTATCAGGCCCAAGACTTTGTATGACTTCGTCCTCCCCTGACCCATTACCGTTCAATCTTAGCGTATAAACCGGTGCAGCAGACTTTATGACAACATTGTATTCTTTAATTAACGGCTCTCCATCGCCAAAATGCAGGTAGGCTGTCAGTTTGACGTCTGTATCTATATTCGGTCTTGTTACAGTTCCGGTATTAGGGTCTAAAAGATCAGGCCTGTCAGTTTCCCAAGTGATTTCTAATCCATCTGCAACAGATTCAGGAAGATTAAAATCCCCTGTTATGTTTTCAGGTGAATAATTGTCCAATCCGATATAATCCCAACCAGCAAAATAATTAATAACTCCGTTAATCTCGCTGTAGGTGTAAGGCTGCCATAGAAAGGCCGGGTAAATGGCGCCGTCTATAATCCGCCAGGTATTTTCAAAATCCCAACCTTCAAATGTCGCCTCTTGTTTCATCTCCTGGGTGGTTTTGGGTGTTCCCTTTTCTGTATCATTTCTTCCTGCAACATCCTTATCATAGTAGGAAGATGTCACGGTACCGTAATTAGTTCCGGTCAGGCCTCCTCCTCCGTTCCCACTTAGCTTTACTGACGCATAGGAATTTGTTATAGAAGCCCCTGCCCGAATTTGACCCGTCAGGCCGCCCCATTCTGTTCCACTCCTCTTGGTTATCTTTCCTATGGCATAGGAATTAAAAATATTAGAGTCACTTGCCAGATACCCCACTATGCCCCCTGCATTCGGTTTTTCGTTCTGCTCCACCCCGACATCGCAGAAAACTTGGGATATATCAGCGCTAAAGGCAGAACCTGCCAGACCCCCTGTATTTTGGCCACCTTTAATTTTTCCTATGACAGATATCGTTTGAATATCAGCCTTTGCCCCTGGGATAGGCTGCATTCCGGCTATCTGACCTGTCAAGCCGCCAGTATTTGTCCCGCCCGCTATATCAACATCTGTAAGCTTTATATCCCTGACCTCCGCATTGGAGCCGATACATCCGAAGAGGCCAGTAAACTCTGTATTAGGCCGGTTTATCTTAAGTCCGCTGATAGTATGCCCCGCTCCGTCCAGGCTGCCGGTAAATTTGCCTACCGAATCCCCTATGGGCTGCCAGCCGGCGCCGCCGTTATAGTAATCTCCATCCGGTAAACACACTTCCGTGAGATCAATATCCTTATCCAAGATAAAATACTTATTAAGATGGTTTCTTATATTATTAAGCTGCCCAGGCGTTTGGATATGGTAGGGTTCCCTTCGGGTACCATATCCCTCCACAAACTCAGAAATAACAGTCAGGGTAAAAGTCAGTGTCGCATCTGGCTTTGTTCCGTTGCTGACCTTTAGCTCAACGGGATAAGTCCCTTCGGCCAACCCTTCCGCAATATCCAGTTTCTTTGTTTCGTCATTCCATGTGAAGTTCTCATCGCCCAAAACTTTGGTTACCGTGGCATCATATAAACTCGTAATGGTATAGGCGCCTGTGGAACAGGCATCGTAGCCCTGGGGCAGGGTCATATCTGTAGGTCCGACAATGGAAGGCGGAATGGGGTGACCCATGACTGTAAGGGTAAAGGACTTTGTACGTGGGTTCCCACCCGCTTTATTCAGTGTGGCAGTTAAAGTGACGGTGTTGTGCATGCCATCCACTCGAGTGACCTTTCCATAATCGCTTATCACTTCGGGGTCTGATGATTGCCAGGTGATGGTGGTTCCTTTTTCCCCGCTATTCGGGAGTGTTAAATCCTCTGTCACGCTGTCCGCCTTATCGTCCCCGCTATAGCCAATCTCTAAATCGTCTAAATCGACTTTGATGGCACTATCTACTTCTTCCATTCCCGGAACCATAAACCGTAAAATCGGATAGATAACCCCGTCAACTATGTACCAAATATTATCGAAATCCCAATTTTTAAATGTCGCTCGTTGTTTCATCCCAGCAGCAGATAGGGCTGTTCCTGCTCCCGCTGTTACCCCCGCAACATCTTTGTCATAATAGGAAGATGTTACAGCACCTTTATTGGCACCAGTTAGGCCCCCTCCACCGTTCCCATTAAGCTTTACCGCCGCATAGGAATTTGTTACGGAAGCCCCGCCTTCAATTTGACCTGTCAGACCCCCCCATTCACCCTCACTGCGCTTGGTTATCTTTCCTGTTGCATAGGAATTAGAAATATCAGAGCCGCTGCCTAGATACCCTGCTACACCCCCTGCATTCGGATTTATGTCCTGCTCCACTTCGACATCGCAGAAAACCTGGGATATATCAGCGCTGAAGGCAGAACCCAAAAGGCCTCCTGTATTTTGGCCACCTTTAATTTTCCCTGTAATCGATATCATTTCAATTTCAGCCCTTGCTTCTGGGGTGGGCTGCATTCCGGCTACTTGACCTGTCAGGCCGCCGGTATTTGTCCCGCCCCTTATATCAATATCTTTAAGCTTTATATCCCTAACCGTCCCATAGGAGCCGATACATCCGAAAAGACCAGTAAACTCTGTATTAGGCCGGTTTATTTTAAGCCCACTGATGGTATGCCCCGCTCCGTCTAAGTTGCCGGTAAATTTGTTTTTCCCATCGCCTATGGGCAGCCAGCCGTCGCCATTGTTATAATAATCACCGCCTGGCTCACAAGCCTCAGTCAGGCCAATATCGTTGTCCAGGACAAAATACTTATCCAAATAATCGCGTACCAAATTAAGCTGCCCCGGCGTTTGGATATGATATGGATCATCTAGGGCCCCATTACCCCCCGCAAAGCCTGAGGCTATTGTCAGCTTAAAGGTAAACATTGCATCTGGTGAAGTACCATTTTCAGCCTTTAATATAATCTCGTAATCCCCCGGTGCAAGCCCTTCCCCGATATACAGTTTTTTTGTCGTATCGTTCCAAGTGACTCTTTCATTCCCCGAAACTATTGACACCGTCGGCAGGGGAAATCCCGTGACAGTATAGGCCTCGGTAGAGCAGGCACTGTACCCCCGCTCCAGGATCATTTCCATGGGTCCGTCAATAGCGGGCACAATGGGGATGCCTAAAACTGTGAGATCAAAGGTTTTAGTGAGTGTGATTCCCCCATCCTTACTTCCCTCCGCTGTCATGATCACGGTTTGATCTTTCCCTACCAATCGATTGACAATGCCCTTTGCTGTAATTGCAGAAGAATCGGAAGAAGCCCATTTGATAGCTGTGCCGTATTCACCGCTTGTGGGCAGCGTCAGATTGGAGGTTACGCTGCTTTGACTATCACCGTCAGTATAACCGATTTTTAAATGCTTCATATCAGCTTTGACCATGCCATCAATTTCTGCTGTTTCCACGGGCAAATACTTAAGGATTGGATATGTACCGTCTTCGACGATGCGCCAGATATTTGTAAAATCCCAGTCTACAAATGTTGATTGTTTCATCATCTGGGCGGTGCTTAGAGGGGTTCCCGCACCGGCTGTCACCCCCGCGATGCCGCTATCATAATAGGAAGATGTTACAGTACCCTGGTTAATACCCGCTAAACCCCCGCTCTCTCTTCCCTGTACCGAAACTGCGGCATAGGAATTTTTAATTGAAGACTGTTGTTCATCAATGTGACCCGCCAGGCCGCCCAGCGTTCTTCCGCCAGTATTTGTCACGCTTCCCACAGCATAGGAATTAGAAATAACAGATCTGTCGCCCAAGAACCCCACTATGCCGCCTGCGCTATAATTCGGCGCCTGCTCCACTTCAACATCACAAAAAACCTGGGATATATCCGCTCTGAAAGCAGAGCCTGCAAGACCCCCTGTATTTTGTGTTCCTTTAATTTTCCCTGTGACAGATATCATTTGAATATCAGCCCTTGCCCCGGTGATAGGTTGCATCCCGACTATTTGGCCTGCCAGGCCGCCGGCATTTACTCCACCCACTACATCAACATCTTTAAGCTTTATATTCTTGACTGTCCCATTGGAGCCGATACGTCCAAAAAGTCCAACGAACTCCGTATCGGGTCGATTTATCTTAAGTCCGCTGATAGTATGCCCCACCCCGTCTAAGCTGCCGGTAAACCAGTAGTCCCCGCCGTTTATGGGCAGCCAGCCTTTTCCCCCGTCATAATCCAAACCATAGGAAGAAAGGTCGATATCCGCACCCAATTTATAATTAGCCCCCGATTGATTTCGGATGCTGTCTAATTCGTCAGCAGTAGTAATGATATAGGGATCTTCTTTAGTGCCTTTCCCGGATAAGGGTGAAGCCGAAAGGGAGGCTGATACCGTTAAGGGGTGCCCCAGGGCAAGGAGCCCGATTTCCCTTTCCAATAATGGACGAGCGTATATACGCACATCGTCTATAAAGCAGCCATTATTATTCCCATAAAGAAATTGACCGTTTGTTATAGAATTCGGGGTGGGATTTCCCGCCACCCTATAGGCAGTTCCATCTAAATACAGGGTCCAAACCCCACTGGATCTTACTGCAGCCACATGCTGCCATTTGTTTTGGATCAAATGGGCAGAGGTTTCCGCTACAGCTACACCGCCGCAAAGAAGAGTTAAATGATCGTTTTTCACCATTAAGCCGTACCCCGATGAACTGCTGTTCCCATTATAAAGGAAGGTATCCTTGATATCGCCATTTGGATGAATCCATGCTGATAGGGTGATATTATCCAAGGCGTTTGTCGAGCTGGGGATTTTATAGGCAGCACTATTTAAATCAAGGCTGGAACCGTTCCCAGATTGCAGCACCGGCTTATTGGTACTCCAGCCGTCAGGGCTTGTTATTGTTCCGGCATTGCCGTTGCCCGACGAATCGGATATCACAGTGCCGCTCCCCTCGTCAAAGGTATAATGCCCTTTTAATCCGTCATCTTCCGAAACTTTTATGGTACGTTGGCCTCCGGTTTCAAAGGTGACGTTAAAGGTATGCTTTCCCTTATCGGCAGCCGTGAAGGTATAGCTACCCGGCAAGCCTTGTGTGCCCTCAGTACCAAAAAAATGTACTGTGCCGGTATAGTCGGTCTTTATTTGGCCCTTGCCATCCTTTGCGGTGACGATCAATTCATAGGGTGTACCAGTTTTAGCAGGGGTTATGGGGACGGTTATTTCCAATATGGTCTTTGGGGCGACTTTTACTATTCCCGAAGGCGCCCCAATATTATTGCTGTTTTTTATCCAGGCAGGTAGATCACCGAAACTGCTTGTGAAAGTATAATTCCCTGCTATGGAAGAGTTATATGCCGGGTTGGAACTCTGGCTCCAATTTATGGGGACTAAGGCTTCAATCCCCCCCTCCAGGATAACCGGCGCCTCAGAACCTAGGGAGGCTATAGCTTCGCTTAGGCTTGTACCCAAGGGTACTGTAACCTCAACATTGGGGACGCTTTCTATATTACCCTGCACCATTACATTAAAGCTTACGGATTCTGTACTGCCATTGGCCGCACGGGCAGTTAAAATGACTGGTTTCACCCCAACCCCGTCAGGCGTATAGTTCCAAAGGGTATTTTTCCAATCACTTTCGTTTACAGCGATACTGCCAAGATCACTGGTAAATGTCAACCTTTCGTCGGCTGGGTCGATGCTGAAAATGTCGCCCATGGTCAGAGATACGCTACTACCAAGGCCTATAACTTTATCCTCCGGCTGAGCCTTTATGCTGATAGTCGGCGGGTTCTTGATCAGGATTCTTACATTGGCCGGGTCAGAATATTCTTTACCGTCGTGCACGACATATTGGAATGTTACCTCCTTAGTATCCCGAATATCAGTATCAGTCCAGATGCCCTGTGGATGAATGTCACAACCTCCGTCAGCGAATATTCCAATGCGCCATTTTTCCGAAATAACCGGATCATAATTAAAATATGATTTAAGTACATCGCCATCGGGATCCTGGGAGCCGACCAAAATGCCCGGCGCCTCAAGCATAAATCTTGGGGGGCGCTCAAAGGTGTATGTTTTATAGACGGTAAAGGTATGATCCTTGGCCGTGGGCTTTCTGTTCTTTACATTGATAAGAACCTTGGCAGGATCGGAATAATGACTGCCGTTATAAGCCCTGTAATAAAAGGTATCAATTCCCTTGGTTTCTCTCTTTGCGGTATATGTAAAGGAGCCGTCGGGGTTAAGGGTTACAGTACCGCCAGGCGGCTGGGATACTAATTCTGCGGTTAGCGCACGTCCCTGGGGGTCCCAGTCGTTTATTAAAACACCGTCCCCTTTATTTACTGTCAAGGGCCTTGAGCCATAGGTTTCATACCTGATATCACGATCCAGACGAAGCCACGCAGTTAAACCGAAGTCCACCAAGGAGGCCCGTTTGCCTGTCACCATATATTTAGCATATAAATCCCATGACCCACCGATTCTGTTCCCTTCAAGATCTGCCAGAGATTCGTGGCTTCTGTAGCTGCCTATATACGAATCACTCGGATTCTCTGTATTGATGCTACGCTCGGCATTATCGTCAAAGATGATCCTTTGGTTGTATTCGCTGCCCATACCCAGACCCCCGCTACCCACACCTGTTCCGTTTTTTTTAAGCGTATATACTTTTCCTTTTGGATATTTATAGCCATCGAGGTATGAGGACAGTATAGGCGATTGAATCCAGAGTGCAAGAGGGCTCCTTGGGTCATAGGATGATAACCAGATATCCACAGTAATCCTATTGAGGTAAGAGTCCATTGGTATATTACTGACGTTCAAGAACTTAGTCGCCGCTATGTTATCTTCTATCTCGGAAACACGTGATTTCGATTCAAAATGCATAGGGATTTCGGTAGCCGGATCATCGGTTGCCACAGGCATATTTCCAGCGGCAGCATATACCTTCGGCGCCGCCGGCGGCATAACTATAAGGCCGATATTGAGGCACAGTATTAGAATTATTGAAAAAGATCTTTTGAAAAGATTATTTTTTCCCACCGCAAATATTTTAAAAGACATTTTAAAACCCCCATTTCCACATCGCCCATGCGAGCATACAACAGCTTTAGCCAACCAATGTAAAAAGCCGCCCTTCTGTAACGATATGCCGGTTTGCCGAAATAAACTATTTCGCCAGATAATTTAGTAAAAATACTTGTTAATAATAGCGTCAATATGTATTCTTTCAAGGTATTGTCACCGCGTTTTTTGGGGACAAAAAAATATTGCCACATTTTTATAATACGACAATATATCTTTTACCGCCCCGTCCAAAAGGATAGGTTTTATACAATTTTTTGTCGAAAATTAATCGCTTAAAAGCCCCGGCAGCTTGGTTCGCCGATCAATGCCCATTTTTGAAAACACGGTACGCAGATGAAACTTGACGGTGGTTTCAGATATGTGCAATTTTCTTGCAATCTCCTTATTGCTCATACCCTTTGAAGCCATGCCGGCCACGTCCATTTCTCTTCTTGTCAGATCATAGGGAAGAGTATTGTCTGCTGATGCGGTACTCATTAAAAGCTTCTGGCTGCCCTCCACCATCCTCCCCTTAATAACTATTTCCTCCGGCATTTTTATGTCCAACGAGGCAAAAGCTTTCTCTATCAGGTCGTCCAGCATCCATTTAAATTCCATAAAGGGTAAATAGATTTGATCAGGCAATGCATAACTAAGAGCCTTTATTGTATGATTTAAGGCCTGCTCCCCCTCCCCCATCTTCAAATAACCCAGCGCCAAAAGAAGGTGTATGTATATCCTCATCACCAAATGCTCATTGTTATGACATTCTATAAGTGCCGCCTCAGCTGCCCCAAGAAAACGGGTATATTCCTTCCCCTGTATTAAAGCTGCCAGATGGGCATAACGAAGATATGTCCTAGTCCAACCGGGGGCGTCAGGGAAAGGTATTTCCCCCTTATTTATCCATGGTGCTGTCAATTTTGTAAGACCCATCCATGAATAATAATCGGCTTGGAGCATTTGACTGACCCAAGGGGCCATAGCATCGTCCCCTATAGATTTTGCGAGTTCCTTTATATAATGATTTAGATCCTTTATATTCCCCCGCTTGAAGGCTATCTGGGCCAACTGATTTATCGCCCCTGCTTTAACAGCCCATTGGCCAGCACTATCAGATAAATAGAAGGCCTGGTGACATAGGGGTTCAGCCTTGTCAAGATTACCCTTATAGATAGCACATTCGGCTTTCAAAAGGACATCAGCGCCGCTATACACCCCTGTGAGATCGGTGAGGTACTCTATAGTTCTTGTTAAAGCCTCCGACTCCTCCTCCATCTTCCCGGGTCTGCCAAGGAAGAAGATCATCAGAGGTAATCCAAAGGCAAAAGGCTCCCCTTGGGTAATTGTCCGGCATCTCCCGCCGATTTTAGACACAGCTTCTTTGAGCATAAACTCCATTTCCAAGATATTTGGGTATCTTCTGAAAGCCGAAACCAAAAGCCACTCCCCCCGCAGAAGTCGGCGCTCGTCTTCATCTTCCAATTCTTCTATGATTCTTTTAAGTTCTTTAAGCAATGAGTCTGCCTTCTCCAGCTGATTGGCCCCTATAAATGCATAAGCAATGCGTAAAAGAGTTATAGGGTGTCGGCGCATAATTTCTGGAGGACAATCGGCCAATAATCTAGAAGCCGGCTCCGTAAAAGGTAATCCTTCAACCCGCATCAAAGTCAATTTGCTAAGGGGCAGGGAAAGGGCAGATTCATGATTATTTGCCTTATAATAGCAATGGAAAGCCCCCTCTGCCTGTCCTATTTTTGCCAACCAATCACCTGCCCGGCTGTAACACAGGGTTTTGATATAATTATCTGCGGCTTCCAGCCTTCTTAAGAGGGCTTTTCGCAAAATAAAATGCAGGGCATAGAGTCCCTTATTGGTATCATATCTGATAAAGGGGATTTCATCCAAAATATCAAGCACATCCACTTGGGGCTCCCCTTCTCGTCTAAAAAATTGCATCTGTTCAAGGGAAATATGAGTAAAAATAGCCGAGTATAAGATCATATTCTTATGGCAATTTGGTATGTTACCCCATACAATACTATCCATAAGCCGAATAATGTCGTGTCCCGGTTCAAACCCTTCCCCCCGTTTTATTTGCAGCATAATAAGATAAAGCGCCGCAATCCATCCTTCAGTATAATGATACAATTTTCCGGCATCAGATTTGGATATCGTCTCCCCGCAAAGCCGGAAATAAGATTTTATATCGGATATTTGCAGCCTTAGATCCTCTGTATCTATGTAATAAACTCCATGTTGTTTAAAGAATGAACGCTCATATGGCCTTACGGTTTGGGTAACGATTATTATATGAAGATTAAGCCCGGAATAAGACAACAGAGCAGAGATAAGTGAACTGGGCAGTTTTTGCTGTATAAACTGAAAATTATCCAGTACCAATATACAAGGTCTGTCACAATTTATGCCTCCTATAACTTCGGCGGCTTCCCAGGCAGTGCTTGTCTTAGGAAAGCCCAAGGATACAAGACCCTTTCCGGCCTTGGCATCAATGGAAGATAACTCTTTACATAGCCTCGACCAAGAAGCTACATGATCGATCCCGTCTACAGTCCACCAATATACAGGCATGCCGTTAGCAGAGCTATTCTCAAGATAATGCCTGAGCGCCGTAGTTTTACCGTATCCTGCGGGTGCTTCAATTACGGTCACCGGCACGGTTAATACATCCCCTAGTTTTTTTAAAAGTCGGGATGGAAAATAACGGGCTTTGACCGGCAAAATGGGTGTATGACCTCCTCTTTCAGACACCCCATATACCCCTTTCTCATATAAATGGTAATCGTTTGTTTTTATTCTCTTGATGCATTTATTATACCATATTATCTACTTTATGAGGTAATGTCATATTGGTAATGTGGTGTGAATACTACTTGACGTTCATATCACTAAGGTAAGGGCTGCCCCCTACATTTCTAGTGCGGGAGTAGCCCCAGGAAAATCAACACCCATGTAAAATATGGAGAAGAGCAAGGATACGACCTCCATGCAAATCCCCACCCATCTACTTATTTTGTACTAAAGGCAATCGGATCTGTCTCGATAATACTTTGGTAGGTATCAGGATTGATAATGGTGAAAGTCAATTCGATATCATCTACCGATTCGATACTGTTTGTTTCTAAATCGCTGGACATAATAGTGATGTCATCCAATGCCATACGTCCATCATTTACGGTACAAGAGAAAAGCGGCGTTACCATGAACCCATTTATTGACATGTTGTCGCTTTGCACAATAATATTTTCCCCATAATTATTTTCTATGTACAGAAGTACTCCTGCACCCCAAAAGCTGTCCTCTTCAACGTATTTGCCAACAATGCGGATACCATCCTGATTGACCAATTCTCTCCCATCGTCCATTATAGGTTGCTCTACTGTGCCATAGGCAGAAGTCTTTAATTCTATCTCATCGGTATCCCACAAGGTATCATAGCTATCGCTTTCAAAAACATTAAAACTAATTGCAATTTCGGCAATCGTGCTAATTCCTGCCGCTTCGAGGCCAAGAGATGAAAGGTGGATCGTATCGTTGGCTTTTTTCCCTGCGGCGACTGAAGAAGAAAATAGATCGGAAATCATGTAGTTATTTACGACTAGAGTATTACATTGTACTCCTAAATTCTTATCCGAATCATTTTCAATAAGGACTTTGATACCTATTCCCCAGATGGGATCTTCGACTAATTCCTGCGCCGTCATCGTCAGACCATCTTTCTCAAATAAAACTGTGGTATCTATAGTAGGCAGTGCCCTGTCCTGGTCTTCCTTATCCCCCGTATTTTTATTTTCTTCTTTACCGTCCTCTTCCGTATTTTGTAGTTGTGATTCAATTTCACCACCGGTAGTTATCGATTTTCTTGTAGGCGCTTCTCCACACCCCGATAGGAAACTTAACGTCAATGTAAGGCTGATAATAATTAAAAGGAATTTCGTTCTCATAATGCCTCCCCCTTTGTTTCATCCAGTTTTGTAGCCTTCACAGTTTTAAGTTTATCATGCATAATTGTGCTGACAAGAAAGAAAACTGCGAAGATCAAACAAAGCCCTCCCCAAATGGCCAAATCTTTAAAAATGCCCTTTGATGTAATGCCGATGATGCCGGCCAACCCATACAGAACCAAGCAAAAAATCCCGCCGCCCTTACTATTTCGCGCGGCTATTGCAACAATACCTGCAATTAGCATCAAAATTGCTACAAATATTCCAGCTCCACCTGTTCCTCCACCCTCATTTTCCAATGCTTCACCAATAGATACCGCACACGATTGAAACAGAATTAGAAATGTAAGTACAATACTGACTATACCGATAATAAGTTTTGCCGTTTTCATTTTATACTTCCTTCCCTTTTAATTTATTTAATAAGGAGTTTCAAAAATTCAGTCCATTAAGAAGTTCCTGAAATTACGTCCATTCAATCGGATATTTGAAACCCCTATTATTCAGTTATTTGCCATACCCGAACAAATAAATTTGTTTATTAAATCAACCCTCCCAAAACCTTAATGGATTCACTCTACAACTTGAGTATAGTCTTATGACTTTATATAGATCCCTTAGCCTTCATATCATTTTTATATTCATATTTAACAGAATAAAGGGGGTAAGCTAAGATTTCTGCATAGATAAACCCTGGTATAATGACTTTCGCTAATTGTTCTCCTTCAGTTGAACATATTTGGAAAGTTTTATACCCTTGCTGATTTCCGGAAGATAACCCATGCTGATACCTGAGAGCTTTACGATATGTCTCAGGGGATGACCACAACTTTGAAGTTCACTAGCATAGATAATTCCAAACAAATGAATTTGGCAGGTAGCCTCATTTCGGTCTGCATTGTTATACATTTGGTATAAGATTGTAGCTAGTTCAATAGCTTCCATTATAAATAATACCCCCATTGCTAATTGCAATTAGCTAATTACACTTAGCATTATAAGGGGTATATGACAGTATTTTTCCCCTAAATTGGGGGAAATTTAATCCGGGCTTCTGGATAATGCCGGCTCTTTATGCTCGATAAGCCATTCATTAACGGTATCCACCGATGAAATACCTTTATTTAATGCAATAATAATGATTGCATCCCGCTTAAGCTTTGGGTAAAGGATTGACATGCCATAGAGTGTCAGAGCTCGCTGTGTTTCCTTGAGTGTCATATTCATGGCAATAAATATCCGTAATAATTTATCTCTGTCAATAGTACGACTTTCTCCTGACAACAGCTTATATCCGTATTTTTGCGGCATATCTGCTTTCTGAAAAATATCCTTCCGTTTAAGCTTTTTGTCAGAAATGAGCCAATCCATATATGCAACAAATCCAGAAAATGTATGGGCTAGATAATCCTTTTGATACTTACCAATATTATCTTTATCTGCGGATTTTAGAACATCAAATAACCTTGAAGTGCTTTTATATCTCATATATACTCCAAACACCTCCAGTTTACATATATATACATCGGATGATATAATGATAACACATCTCATTGTTAAAGACTATTATTAGCAGGAAACTGTGGTGAGAAAATGCAAATTGAAAATAAAGTGCGCTTGTCATACTATCGTAAGATTGCCGTAGTGGATGAAGTCCACTCTGTCGACCTCGTCCAGAACGTGGAAAACAACAGAATTTTCGTTATGAAGATACATGAGGTTTACGACATTAAGGTATATGAATATCTGGCTGAGAATCCTTCACCGGGGATACCGAAAATAGTTGAATTAATAGAAGACAATGATCTTTTGTATGTCATTGAGGAGTATGTTTCCGGAATTACTCTGCGCAATAAACTCGATGAGTCGGGAGCGTATAGCGAAACCGAGGCTATATCCCTAATCCGGCAATTATGTTCAATTCTGCGTCCTCTGCATGGACTTGATCCACCTATTGTCCATAGAGATATAAAGCCGAGCAACCTCCTCATTACCGCTGATGGGGAGCTGGTGTTGATAGATTTTAATTCGGCGAAAGAAAGCAAATATAATCAAAGGAAAGATACAATACTAATTGGAACAATTGATTATGCCGCTCCCGAGCAATATGGTTTTTCCGTTTCACAGCCTGCCACCGACATATATGCTATTGGGGTGCTCCTTAATGAGCTGCTAACTGGACAATTGCCAAATCATAAAGGGTATGACGGAAGGTTAAAGATCGTAATAAAAACATGTCTGGAAATGGATCCTAGCAATAGATATCAAAGCGTCGATGACCTTTTGCTGGGAATAGATGCGGCTATGGGGGTATATACTGAAACACGGTCGACCCTACGTACATGGCTTCCACCGGGGTTTAGAGGCAAAAATGTTTGGATTATTCTATTATCTGCATTATGGTATATGTTTATTGTATTCATTAGTTTCTCTATGGAAGTAGAAGATGCTGCAGCAGGGGAACTTCTAATGGAACGTATTTTCTCCTTTTTAGTTTTTCTTTCCGGGACCCTATGGTTAGGTAACTACCGAAACATCTGGAGGTTTTTCCCCCTATCAAAAAGCAGGAATGTTTTACTAAGAACCCTTGGTATAATTATCTGGGGCGGTGTATTGTTATTTGCTCTGTTTTTTGTTTTTACGGTTGTAACAGACATATAGCGTTCATACTTTATGCCCAATAAACATCATCAGACAGAATTACTTAGGAAATACACCCAATTCTTAATTTTATCACCCCATACATTATGACGCACATTATGTGATATTGTTGCAGTCTTTTTACTGGATACTTAGCCACTATATCCTTTATGGAATCCCTTATCTCATTAACAATCATAGTATTGCAACACCTCCGACAAATTGTTTTCTTCTATTAATATATGTATTATCTCAAATAACCACCAAGAATTAAACATATTAAAACAATACATCAGCTCATTATTAAGGCGTATAATGTATATAAGAGATATAGAGAATAACTCTCGAATCCTTTGGGCTGTCATTAGTTTATTTTACTAACATGGCACCAATGGCAGGTGGAATAACCGATGGGTAGGAAGATGGGCTTGTCTTCCACCTTGGCTTTTTCAAAGGCCTCGTCTGGCCAGGGATACCAGTCCACAGGGTTATGGGCGTGCTGCAATAGGTATGGGGATTTCTCGTTTATTAATCTATTTGGTGCTTTATTTGAATTAGTCATATTATTAGGCTCCTCTATGGTATATTGATAGTATTATACCCAGGAAGGTGGTGGTTCTATCCGGATATATTCGTGCTAGGGTCGCCATCTAGGCATCCTTTTTATTTCGTTTTATTATAATGGGCATATAGCGGCGGCTGTAATGAGTTGCAAAAATGGCATCCTTTAAAAGTCACTTGCTAAAATGGCTAAATTGATTTACATAAGAAAGTTTTTTGCCCAAACAACCAGTAGCCTTATTACGGTAGGCTACCAACTTTACAAATTTATAATCCCTAATCTACTAGATTCTCTAAAATGATTCCCTTTACCCCCACTTTATTACATATATCATTTAGTCTTATATCATTTGTGATAAAAAAATTCACGTCCTTGGAAATGCCTGTGGCTAGAATTATCGCATCTGGGGTTTTAATATTATGTTCCGCACGTAGTCTTGATGCTATATCTGCAATTTTATAATCAACATTGATAATTGAAAGATTCGGATAATTAGTTAACATTAATTTGTATCTATTCTCTATAAATATATTATTTTCCTTTTTAGGCTTCACCAAGATCTCCATAAAAGATATTATCGACATAAATGCCTCACAATTTCCATTTTGAATATCCGTGAACATTTTCTCCAATTTGTCTGAATAGTTGGGGTTGTCCTCAAAATAATATATAAAGCAATTAGTGTCCAATAATATGTGCTTCCTGCTATCTATTCCCATGATTCTCTTTCCTCTTTTATATAAGCATTAGCATCGGTATTCCCCCACAATCCTTTACCCAACCCTCTCATAGCCTTTGCAAAACTATTAGGTTTTTCCATTAATAATATTTGTCCAGCATCTTCATCGTACAGCCATATAACATCAATACCCGGCTTTAAACCAGACTTTTTTAAAATTTCCTCCGGTATTTTTATGCTTCTATCTTCATTGAGTTTAGAGATATAGTTCATAATTAACACATCCCTCCTCTTCATATTAAGAACACCATTGCTTAATTAATTATAGCATATGAGGTTAACAAACAATAGGTTAAAATGTTACAAAACAAAAAAGGATAATTGAAATAAGCGTTGTATTTATTTTTCCCTCCATATCATACACTTAAATATTATGGCCAACAACGGTAGCTAGGTATCTTTGCCGTCATTTGCTCGGAAACTTTCTTCGATATGTCTAATATATTCTTCAGTCCGATCAATTTCCTTAGCAAAATCAAATTGAATATGGTATCCTCGCATGGCATTTTCAATCACCCTAAAAAAGGATAGGTCATACAAAGAATATGGCAATATAAAAATATCATCCACTAATTTCACCCTCCCAAAAAAGATATCTACAGAACTATCCATTAGTCCAGAACCATTAGAAGATGCGTATTCCATAATGTCCTTTGCCAGCGAAAGTATTATATACTATCTAGGAACGTGCCACTTTTAATAGCCTTTTTAACTACTTTTTAGGAAACTTCCAATACATTGTATCTAGTTCAGCTGACAAAAGAATATGTCCCCCATCATACCCCGGACTGCATATGACAACAGCTTTTATATTCCCCTGCCTAAATATAAATGTACCAATGTGGATATAATCTACCCTAAATATTTTTTATAAATATTGACCTTTTTGGAGGCTTACCTATGTCTATAAATATCACAGTACATATTATCCTGTTTCACCGTATTATGAATACATTATACCAGATAATGTCTATGGGAAGACATTAGAAAATAATATAGCCATAGAATCGCTGCACTAGTTCCCAAGGACTAGACTTCCTGGTCTAATATTTCAAGCGTATAATATGTATAAGAAAGATATTATAAAGTCCTAGGGCCCATCATATTAACTCATTTACAGGTAGTTTATTTCACGAACATGGCACCAATGGCAGGTGGAATAACCGATGGACAGAAAGATGGGCTTATCTTCTGCCTTGGCTTTTTCAAAGACCCCATCAGACCAGAGATACCAGTCTATGGGGTTCTGGGCGTGTTGTAGTAGATACGGCAATTTCTCGTTTATCAATCTATTTGGCACTTTATCTGAATTAGTCATATTATTGGCTCCTTCGTAGTATATGGTCTATTGAAAGTATTATATCCCGTGAAGCGGTCCCATAATCCATGTATCATCCTACCGGAATTCACCATAACAAAAAAGAGAACGCAAACTATTATTTGAAGTCTACGGTTCCCTTTTATGTCACATTAGTGTAGGCACTTAAATATACATTTTTGGCTACCATGATGGAGGTTCCAATTTCCTATAGACTAGGTGGGCTAACCATAATTACTTCTCCTTAATTTCCGTAAAAACCTTTTCATCAAGCTCTGTAGGTGGGATGAGTTTCACTTTTTTTACCATCTCTTTTACTTGATGGGTACTAATCGTCCTTTTGGTAGCGACTCCGCCCATATTTGTCTGCATCAAAGGTACCCATCGATGACGAAAAGTTACAAGTATGGTCATGGACATTACCAATGCGAGGGGTATAAAAAGATACCACAGACCTCTGCGCCCACCCATCACTTTATCGGGAATTTCATGGAAATTAGAATCCCCAGGAACTGCTCCTGTATTTAGTTCAAACTGAATTTTATCACCGTATTTTTCAAAACTACTACGCATGAAATCTTTTGCCTTCTTATTCCCTTCTTCAATCCCCACAATTAAAGCATTTTTCCTATCATCAATACCAAGACCGTTAACCCCAGCTTCACCGCCTAGGTATGGGGTCAGTTCGAGCTGCACTTCCATTAGTTCGGCATAGGAATAACTCTGATAGGTAAAGGATACAGTTGATTTATCGGTAACCAGGCCAAGTATTTCTGCCTTTCCCGCCTCCCCGGCTTCATCTTTCGTTACAGCAAATGTAAGATTCTTTCCCGTCCCATCGGTACTGTATACACCACAAATATAAGGTGGATATGGGCTTGTTTCGCTATCAATATGGTTACCATGCCAATACTGAAAAAGGTCATCTGCTGTTTGAAACTTCTTGTCGTCTGTTATTGTCTTATGGGCTGAATCATCAGCCGCTCTTTCATCAGATAAGTCTTCCGAATTTATGTCCTCAGCAATGGCCTCTTCATTTTCTATCAATGGCTCAATTGGTTCGATATCTTTTTGTCCTGTTTCAGCCGCAAGGGCAGTAGCACCCCCAAATAGCACTAACAGTGCTGCCAATACAAACAAAAGACTTTTTTTCATTTCAAACCTCCTGTAAATGTTCACGTAAAACTGTAAGAGCTTTTCTATACCTTCTGTATGTCGCTGAAAGAGATAAATCCATTATGCTCGCAACTTCTTTAAAGGATAGACCAATAGTTAGATAATATGTGACTATTTCCCGCTCCTCAGTAGACAACCGCATTATGGCCTTTTCAATGTCATATTGCATACTCATCCACTCATCTACCGGAATATCTGATGAAGAGGCGTTATTATCCAGCTCTGCGTGCTGTTTCTTTCTCAAAGCATCGAGTGCCAAATTGCGCGCCATTTGAAACACCCATGCTCTGGGGTTTTTTATTGAGGTATCGGGTGGTGATACAAAAAGTTTTACAAACAATTCCTGTGTAATATCCTCCGCGGTCTCCCTTGAACCCACAATACGTAGGACAACAGCGTAGATGGGGGTTTTCATGTCGTGGTATATTATTGAAAAGGCTTCTTTATCCCCACTACGCACTTTAGAAAATTGTTTGGCAAGCTCTTTAGCATCCATATCCCGACCTCCTCTCATAAACTATGACGATTGAGCAAGCGGATTTTTTCAGTTAAATCAAAAATAATTTTATTATCATGCCTAAAGCAATTGCAGTATACCATTTTAACGGGGCATTGAATTTTAACTTGGGTATCACCAAAATAACCTTTTTCATCTTGCATTCCTGTATAATCTCCTTAAACCGATTCTGGTCCTTAGCTATACAATAATATCTTCTTTTGAAGTATGATAAACGAGTTCATTGTCCCTGGAATCCAAAAGTTCTTTTGTTGCTTCATCATCGGTAACCGGACTTATAAAGGCTATCTCATCAACGTATTCACGATCTTCTTTAATATGTGACTTCAATACCTTGAATTTTACAAATTGGTTTGGATAGGGGTTTCTTACTTCCTTCTAGTCTATTTGCTTTCACCCCCAAATGAAATATTCTACTATGATTATAACATAAATATCCACTTAATAGGACATGCCGATCGCGTCAAGATATTATGGGTTTTTAGAAAAAAGAATATCCCCCTGCTTTATCTACAGTTTTAAGCATCCCTTATTGATTTAAGGTATTGTGAAGCCCAAGTTCTTTTTCCAATATTTAAGATAGTTATGTTGCCAATAGT
>JAAYSJ010000004.1 GCA_012518395.1 Clostridiales bacterium | reverse complement strand
GGCAGAGAAGCCGCCCAGGCCAATCCGGAATCGCTAATCTATAGGTCTGTAGACGGTGATATTGATCAAATAACTGCAAAAACAGTAGTTGATGCCGCTAGAGTAGGGGATAAAATTGCTTTAAAGGTTTTTGATCAATATATTTTTTATTTAGCTATGGGTATTATAAATATAATAAATACAATTGATCCGGAGGTTATAGCCTTTGGAGGCGGTGTTGCAAAGGCGGGAGAATTTCTGTTGATTCCCCTAAGGGAAAAGGTAAAAAAACATATTTTCTTCAAAACTGCGCCCTATGCAAAAATAACTACTGCAATTCTGGGTAACGATGCAGGAATAATTGGAGCTGCATTGCTGGGAAAACTTTGAATAGAATAGTTGTAGGATTAAATAAGTAATGGGTTAGTCCCTTAAAAGGATGGGATATAAATTGACAATTAGTAATGAAGCATATGAACAGCTGAAGGCGATTTTTCCTGAGCAGCGACTGTTATTAAATGAACCCATGGAAAATCATACCTCGTTTAAAATAGGCGGTCCAGCAGATATTTTACTACTGCCTATTAACGATATTGAAATTCAAAGATCTTTGAAAATATGTACTGAATTTTCAATACCTGTTTTTGTAATGGGTAACGGTTCTAACCTTTTGGTAAGGGATAAGGGCATAAGGGGTGTTGTTTTAAAGATTGCTAAGAATTTCAGCCACATCCAGGTAGAAGGTAACCTTATTAAGGCTCAATCGGGGATACCCTTATCGGCATTGGCTAAGGCAGCTGTACAGCATAGCTTAAAGGGTTTGGAATTTGCAAGCGGAATACCGGGAACCCTTGGTGGGGCAACGACAATGAACGCTGGTGCCTATGGTGGAGAACTTAAAGATGTGATAGTTAATGTTAACGCAATGGATGGTACAGGAAATTCCTATTCGTACTCTACTGAGGAGATGCAGTTTGGATATAGAACTAGCCGTATTCAGACTGACAAACTAATTGTGCTTGGGGTAGATTTAGTTTTGGAAACCGGGAATCAACAAGAATCCCTGGAATTGATGGTTGAATTAGCCAAACAGAGAAGGGAAAAGCAGCCTCTTACCTATCCCAGCGCAGGGAGCACCTTTAAAAGGCCTGTAGGTTATTATGCAGGAAAGCTGATCCAAGACTGCGGATTAAAAGGGCTTAGAGTCGGTGGGGCTCAGATCTCAGAACTCCATGCAGGTTTTATCATTAATCTGGGTGGTGCAACTGCACGAGACGTTATGGAGCTTATAGGTAAGGTACAGGGTATTATAAAAGATAAATATGGTGTAGAGATGCAACCTGAGGTAAGAATCATTGGTGAAGAATAAGCACAAGTGAAGTAGGCTAGTTGTACTAGGAGGCGCTAAGGATGAGATTTTTAATAGTGACCGGGTTATCCGGGGCGGGAAAAACTTTGGCTATAAGGTATCTGGAGGATATGGGTTTCTTCTGTGTTGACAACTTGCCACCGAAGCTGATACTCAGATTTGTAGAGCTTTGCCAAGAATCTGACGGAAGAATAGATAAGGTAGCAATAGTGGTGGATATCCGTGGCGGGGGGTTTTTTGATGATTTAATTGAGTGTCTGGAAGAGATGAAGGAAGAAGGCCATTCATATGAGATACTGTTCCTGGAGGCAGAGAATAGCGTTTTAATAAAGAGATATAAGGAGAGCAGACGAGTTCACCCTTTGGATAAAGAGGGAAGAATCGTATTAGGGATCCAAAAAGAAAGGGAGAAGCTTGAGAAGATTAAAAACATTTCAGATCACATAATAGATACGGGCAACCTATATCCTAAACAATTAAGGGAGAATCTTATAGAGCTCTTTGATAATCGGAAGGATAAGGGATTGATCATCTCAGTTATATCTTTTGGCTTTAAGCACGGTATATTACTTGATGGGGATCTGATCTTTGATGTTAGGTTTTTACCTAACCCTTTTTATATAGACAGGCTAAAAACCCACACAGGCCAAGAGACAGAAGTCAGGGATTATGTATTCAGTTTTTCTGAGACTGAAGAATTTGTGGAAAAGACTATGGATATGCTGGAATTTTTGATCCCTTATTATCAGAAGGAAGGGAAAAGCCAATTAATTATTGGAATAGGATGCACCGGCGGTATGCATAGATCTGTGGCTATTAGTGAGGCCCTCCATGAAACATTACAAAATAAAGGTTATCGTGTTTCTGTTGGTCACAGGGATATATCTGACTGATAATATCGACAAATATCTCTGTTTTTGCCATACTTTTTGCTATATCTTTATTATAATAAGGACAGACAAAAATACATTTCTGACTGGCTTGTGTATGAAGAAAAGGGGATGCATACCATTATGCTTATGACTCTACAGAATATTTGGTAAAGCTAGAGATTGGCGCCAAAGAAAGAGAAAAGGGCGATGGGGAGCTCGTGGAGTTAGACCAAGGGGAAGAAATTAGCTTTGAAAATATATATACAAGGGATAGCCTCACTGTAATAAAGACCATAGCAGGCAATGCGGCTAAACTTGATGATGTTTTCGAATTTAAGGCAACCTTTGACAATGCAGGGCATGATATTTCAGAAGGAACAACTATGAATATATTGGTTATGGCGTTGAAGACGGTGTGAAAATAAGTGGAGATAGTATTTTCTTGGGACATGACCAAAGTGTAACTATTATGGGTCTAGATCCAGACACTAGTTATGAGATAATAGAAGAAGATTATAGCCAATACAACTATATAACTACTGCAACCAATGATAAGGGTATTGTACCTGTACCTATGAGTATAATAATGCTAGATATACTATCTTTGGAAAGCTAACACCAACCTTGAGAAGCTAGCCAATATAGAAGGGTAAACGATGCTATTGCCTTATCAATGTATACACATGAAGGAGTGTAAAAAATGTCCTTTTCATCGAGGGCTAAGAACGAATTATGTCAAATCACAGAGCAGCCTTTTTGCTGCAAAAAAGCTGAATTAGCAGCTTTAGTTCAGTCAGGTGGCACTATCCATTTTGGTGGAAAGAGGAAAATTGCCCTTAGGGTGAACACTGCAAATGCGGGGATAGCCAGACGGGTATATCTTTTATTAAAGGAAGTCTATGATATTCAGACTGAGGTTATGTACAGAAAGAATCGTCGCCTGAGGCAAGGAAACAATTATTTCTTGGTTTTAGCTAATGGACGGCAGGTAATGGATGTTCTATCAGATATGGGAATAATAAAAGGCCAAGCAGAGGCTAATACATGGATCAGCTACACAATTGATGCTGGTCTTATTAAGAAAAGATGCTGTAAGAGGGCGTATTTAAGGGGTGCCTTCCTAGGTGGGGGCTCGGTTAGTGACCCTGAAAAGATATATCATCTGGAAATTGTTACTCACAGTGAAATCTATGCCGATAGCCTAAGGAGCCTTATAGAGAGTTTTGATATGCCCGCCAAGGTTATTGAGAGAAAGGGTAATTTCGTTATATATCTCAAAGATGGGGAACATGTGGCAAAATTTTTGAATGTTATAGGTGCCCATTCAGCTCTCTTAGATTTGGAGAATATTAGGATCTATAAAGATGTGCGCAACAATGTAAATAGAATTGTTAATTGTGAGACTGCAAATTTGAATAAAACTATAAACGCAGCAATGAGGCAAATAGAAAATATTCAATATTTAAAAGACCGCTATGGTTTGTCCAAATTATCACCACCTCTTAAGGCAGTTGCCAAACTCAGGTTAAGCAATCCTGATGCAAGTCTAAAAGAACTGGGCGAAATGCTGGATCCCCCCATCGGAAAATCCGGGGTGAATCATAGATTAAGAAAATTAGATCAGATAGCAGACGATATAAGATCCAAATCACCCCATGATACAATTGTACCCAAGGTCGAAAAATGATAGAATGACAGAAAGGACTTATCATATATTCACTAATCGGCCTTGATAGATAGAGGAGTGATGGGCTTGGCAGGTTTTGTACATCTTCATACCCATACGGAATATAGCTTGCTGGATGGGGCAGGGCGTATTGTTGATTTACTGGATAGGTGTAAGGATCTGGGGATGGATAGTTTGGCCATTACTGATCACGGTGTAATGTACGGAGTAGTGGACTTCTACAAGGAGGCCAAAGTTCGAGGCATAAAACCTATAATTGGCTGTGAAGTCTATATAGCGCCACGTTCCATGACTGATAAACAATCCAATACCGACAGCAATTATGCACATCTAGTCCTTATTGCGGAAAATAGGAAGGGTTATTTAAATCTGGTTAAGTTAGTTTCTATGGGCTTTATAGAGGGCTTTTATTATAAACCCAGAATAGATTATGATGTATTATCCAAGTATAGTGATGGCCTAATTTGTCTTAGTGCCTGTTTGGCAGGGGATATACCCAGATTGCTACTGGCAGGTCAGCAAAAACAAGCTAGGGATTTGGCTCTCAGATTGAAAAAAATATTCGGGGAAAACAACTTTTATTTAGAGCTCCAAGATCATGGATTAGAGGAGCAACCAAGATTAAACGAACTCATCGTAGATCTAAGTTATGAAACCGGTATACCTCTGATCGCGACCAATGATGTGCATTATGTAGATAAGGAGGATGCAGAGGCTCACGACGTACTCATTTGTATTCAAACCGGAAAAACAGTAGAAGACGAGAACAGGATGAGGTTCAATTCTCAAGAATTTTATTTGAAATCGCCGGAAGAGATGCGTAGTATATTCTCTTTATATCCTGAGGCTATTGAGAACACAGTAGCGATAGCCAAAAGATGCAATGTGGATTTTGATTTTGATACCCTGCATCTACCTAAGTATGAAGTCCCCCAAGGCTACACTTCATCAGGTTACCTAAGATATCTTGCCGGGGAAGGTATCAAGAAGAAATACGATGCCCCGACAGAACAAATACAAGAACGGCTTGAGTATGAGCTTAATACTATTGAGAATATGGGCTATGTCGATTATTTTCTCATAGTGTGGGACTTTATAAAATTTGCGAAAGATAATGGGATAATGGTAGGCCCGGGCAGGGGCAGTGCAGCCGGAAGCTTGGTTGCCTATGCTCTGGATATAACCCAAATAGATCCTCTAAAATATAATCTGCTGTTTGAAAGATTTTTAAATCCCGAAAGAATCAGCATGCCTGATATAGATATAGACTTTTGTTTCGAGAGAAGGCAGGAAGTAATAGACTATGTAGTTAAGAAATATGGGGACGACAGGGTTGCCCAGATAATCACTTTTGGGACTATGGCGGCCAGAGCTGCGATTCGAGACGTGGGAAGGGCTTTAAATCTTTCCTACCAGGATGTAGATAAAATCGCTAAAGCCATACCCCTGGAACTTGGCATGACCATAGACAGGGCATTGGAAGTAAACGGCGAATTGCGGGATCTATACAATAGTGAACCGCAGATCAAAAAACTTGTAGATACTTCCCGAAGCCTGGAGGGGCTTTCCCGGCATGCATCCACCCATGCGGCAGGGGTAGTAATATCAAAGGATCCTATTACCTGCCATGCCCCCTTGCAAAAGAACGATGATATCATAACAACTCAGTTTTCTATGGGTGTACTCGAACAATTAGGCCTTTTAAAAATGGATTTTTTAGGATTAAGGACTCTAACGGTAATCCGCGATGCTATAGAGCTGGTAAAGCAGAATAAAGGTATAGATATAGATATCCACAATATTCCACTAGATGTACCCGAAGTCTACCAGATGTTGAGCCGGGCTGACACCGATGGTGTTTTTCAGCTGGAGAGCGCAGGAATGAGACAATTTTTGAAGGAGCTCAAACCGGATAACTTTGAAGATATCATTGCCGGCATCTCATTATATAGACCTGGACCCATGGATCAAATACCTAGGTATATCGATAATAAGAACCATCCAGATTCTATCCGGTATACAGATCCATCCTTAGAGGGCATATTGAAGGTCACTTACGGTTGTATGGTCTATCAAGAGCAGGTAATGCAAATTGTTAGAGAATTGGCAGGATATTCTTTAGGCAGATCTGATATTGTCAGGCGGGCAATGTCCAAGAAAAAAACGGATGTTATGGAAATGGAAAGGCGTAACTTCATTTATGGTCTGGAAGACGATAAGGGCAATATGGTACTTCCCGGTGCTCTTCGTAATGGAGTAGATAAGAAACGTGCCAATATGATATTTGATGAGATGATGGAATTTGCTAAGTATGCTTTTAACAAATCCCATGCGGCAGCTTATGCTTTAATAGCATACCAGACTGCTTGGTTAAAATATCATTATCCAGTAGAATTTATGGCAGCTCTCATGACCAGTGTCATGGATAATAGCAGTAAGGTAGCAGGCTATATTCAATATTGCAGAAAAAGGGGGATAGAGATACTGCCCCCAGATGTAAATGAGAGCCACACAAAATTTTCTGTTGTCGGAGATAGGATACGCTTTGGAATGGCAGCCGTTAAAAATGTGGGTTTGCAGGCTATAGTAGGCATAATAAGAGCCAGGGAAGATAAGGGCAATTTTACTAGCCTATTGGATTTTTGCAGGAAAGTGGATCCTGGCAGCATCAATAAAAGACTGTTAGAGAGCCTAATAAAATGTGGCGCTTTTGATTCACTTGGTGCATATAGGTCTCAGCTTATGGCGGTATACGAAAAGGTTCTGGATGGTGTAGTTCAGGACAGAAAAAAGAATGTAGATGGTCAGATATCACTTTTTGAGCAGACCTTGGTAAAAGAGGAACAGCCTATGGATTTCGATATATTGCCAAATATTAAGGAATTCCCCAAGGATATATTGTTAAAAATGGAAAAAGAAATTGTAGGGGTTTATATAAGCGGGCATCCGCTATCAGAATATAAGGAGATTTTAGAGGGGCTTACTACAACCCTCGATCTACAGCCTGATGATTTTGAGGGGGATACATCTACTTCTGGTATTAAATTCAGGGATGGTACAAGGGTAATGGTTGGGGGCATTATTACAGAACATAAACGCAAGACCACCAGAAATAATAACATGATGGCCTTTATTACTTTGGAGGATCTTTACGGTACTATTGAAATTATAGTTTTTCCTACGATATACAAAAGATACGCTCAGCTGTTGGATATTGATCGTACAGTTATAATTAAAGGTAAATTAAGCCTCAAGGAAGAAGAGGAACCTAAAATTTTATGTGATGAGGTAGCCCTGTTATCTTCTTCAGTAAACAAAAAATTATATCTTAAAATAGCTAATAATAGCAAAGTAGATATAGGGCTTCAGCTAAGCCCCGTATTGAGAAAGTTTCAAGGGGACACCCCGGTTATCCTATATTTTGAAGATTCTAGGAAAAGGAGCTTAGCAGACAGAGATTTATGGATTAAAGAGGACGAAAAATTAATTTCGGAACTGACTGAGCTCTTGGGTACCGAATGCGTTAAGCTGGTATAACTAATAAACGACATAGTACCTATGGCATTACAGATTGTGGTATAATTAGGCAATAAGATACTGGTGCATATTTTGATTAACTTATGACGCGCTATCGGGGAGGTTTTATAAATGGATATAGGCCAGGTATCAAACGATTATATTTGTATTTTGGCTAAAGAGGATGGTGTAAGTATCATTGGCCTTACCAGGGGCAGGGATACCAAATTTCATCATACGGAAAAGCTGGATAATGGTGAGGTCTTAGTAGCCCAATTTACAGAGAATACCTCTGCCATAAAGATTCGTGGAAGGGCTGTCGTATATACAAAGCATGGAGAAATCATTTCAAAGCCTGAAAAGTGATGGAAGACAAAAGACGTATAAATGCTTGGAGGTTCACCTAGGATGAAGACTATCGGAATTTTAACAAGCGGGGGAGATGCCCCGGGAATGAATGCGGCCATACGCGCAGTTGTTAGGGCAGCAATATATAATAATATTAAAGTCATGGGCATTCGCAGAGGATACAACGGCCTTATATATGGCGATCTATTCGAAATGGATATTACTTCTGTAGGGGATATCGTACATAGGGGGGGCACTATACTACATACCGACCGGAGCGAAGAATTCAAGACGGAAAAAGGGCAGAAAAAGGCTAAAAATATAATAGAAGTATTCGGAATAGAAGGTATAGCGGTAATTGGGGGCGATGGTACCATAAAGGGTGGAAAAGACTTAGCTCAAATGGGAACTCCCGTTGTGTGTATTCCGGCTACCATAGATAATGATGTTAATTGTACGGACTATACTATTGGTTTTGACACCGCTGCAAACACGGTATTAGACGCTATAAACAAGATAAGGGATACTGTACAATCACATCAGAGGGCCAATGTAATAGAGGTAATGGGCAGGGGCAGAGGTGACATAGCTCTGTATGCAGGTGTAGCGGGGGGAGCAGAACACATAATTATTCCCGAGGTTTCCTTTGATCTAAATGATCTGTGTAAACGATTAATACAGGGCAAAGACAGAGGCAAGCAATCCCATATTATAATTTTATCCGAGGGAATGTACAATGTTAATGAATTTTGTTTGGATATCGAGGAGAAAACAGGTATAGAGACAAGGGCAACCGTACTCGGCCACATACAAAGAGGTGGTAATCCTTCAGTTTTTGATAGAATATTGGCCAGTAGAATGGGTTATCATGCTGTTAACCTTCTCAGGAATGGAATTAGTAATAAGGTTATATGCATTAAGAATAATCACATAACAGATATTGATATTAATAAGGCTTTGACTATGGAAAAGGCTTTTGATAATGAATTATTTGATATATCTATGGTGCTGTCAATATAAAAACTATGGTTTAGAGCTGATAGCTATCCGGGAGATGATTTAGCTGATAAAAGTAGATACAAAAATTAGGGTAAGGTACAAAGAAACAGACCAGATGGGTATAGTCCATCATTCCAACTATTATGTTTGGTTTGAAGCAGCCAGAACAGAGTATATGAGAAAACAGGGACTGAGCTATAGGCAGATGGAAGAAAGGGGATTTATGCTCCCCTTGACGGAGACCTATTGCAAGTATCTACAAGGAGCCCTATACGATGATATGCTGATAGTAGAGACAACTATGACTAGATTTACTGGTGCTCGTGTAGTCCTGGAATATAGGGTTATCCGTGAATCGGATAATTGTCTATTGGCACAAGGGAAAACTGTTCATGCTATTACAGATAGAAATTTAAGGCCAGTCAATATCAAAAAAACAGATCAAGAGTTATCACAGATATTTTCAAGGTGTGTAGGAGAAATTTAGATTGTAGCTGGGGGGGGGGTGATACCCCCCATACTATTTTTTTGACCCCTGTTCCAGGGCTTTCATTACTGCTGCTTTAAAAGTTTTGGTACTACCTGTGGCACCGGCATAGGTATCAATGGCAGTCAGATCTTGTTTCTCTACTAATATATCGGGAAGTTTGTCGAAGGCATCCATTGCCTGTTGGTAATCATACCCGCTTTCTTTTGTTTTTGGTTTATCGTCTTCGGTATACTCAGTATATTCTGCTTCAGAGATCTTTCCGTCTTTTACTGTGATTTTGGCTATGCCGTAGTTCCCCCGTTCATCTTTTTCTGTTTTACCTTCATATTTGCCATCCTTAACATTTTTGGCAGTGGTTGGTCCATCTAGCTTGTCCTGGGCGTTCGGGGTTTGTTCCTGTTTTTCTTCCGCCGTAGGGGCCTTTTCCGATTGGTTGGATTTGGGGGTTTCACCCTTTTTAGAGGGGGGCTTTTTTGTTACAGCACAGCCTGAGGAAACTAAAATCCCAATACAAATTAGCAAAACCAAGGCTATAGTCTTTGGTCTATACACAATATTCCACCTTTCACAAACAATTCACATAGTAATGGGTATTGTCTTATCTTAGCATAACCAATTTAACGAAATTCTTGTATTGTATATGCGATTGGAAATACTAAGGGCATAGCGGCCTTATCAGATAGGAAAAATCGGACAAGCAAAAGAAAGAAGAAATATATTTTGGATTGTAGGGGCGACCTGTGGTCGCCAGTTATCCTCCCCTACAATACCCCATATTATCCAGTGATTTAAAGGAGCTATCTTAAAGCGGTTGGTTTTTAAATATGGCAAAAATCATTTTATGACCGGAAGATCAAAGGGGAACATCAAATAAAATTAGTTTGAGATGCTTATGTATGAAGTATATAATGGTATGGAAAACAACATTATTATTGGTGATAAATTACAGAAGACAAGGGAGCTATTTGACTTGGGAGATAAACAAAAGCAGATCCCGGTAGTAAAAAATCGGGATTATGAAATAAAAATAGATAATTTAGGTATGAACGGTGAAGGTGTTGGAAGAATTGATGGATATACCATCTTTGTTTCAGGTGCTCTGCCCGGTGAAACTGTGAGGATTAAAGTGGTAAAGGTTGAAAGGAATTATGGGTTCGGAAAACAGCTGGAAGTTTTAATACCTTCTAAAGATAGGGTTAAGCCCAAATGCCGATTCTCCGGTAGATGCGGGGGCTGTCAGCTGCAACATATGTCCTATGGGTTGCAACTGGACTTTAAAAAGCAAATGGTGAAGGATGCATTAGAAAGGATAGGAGGCATAGATGATCCCGTAATTTATGATACTATCGGAATGGAAGATCCTTGGGGGTATCGCAATAAGATGCAATTTCCTGTGGGCTTACAGAAGGATAAATTGGCTATCGGATTCTATGCCCCTAGAAGCCATAATATAATAGACATCGATTCGTGTCATATCCAGCATGAAATTAACGATCAAATAGTCCAAATTGTACGCAATTATACAGATAATTCTGGTGTTGTACCGTATGATGAATTGACTCATAGAGGCTTTATTAGACATGTGGTGAGTAAAACAGGATTCCAAAGCGGTGAAGTTATGGTTGTAATCGTAACTAATGGAACCAACTTGCCCCATAAGAAAGAGCTGATAGAGGCCTTGAGAAAAGGTGTTCCGGGTATAGTAAGCATAGTCCAAAATATAAATCCGAAAAAGACCAATACTGTTTTAGGAAATAAAAACATTGTTCTATGGGGTAAAGATCATATAATAGACTTTATCGGGGATATAAAATTCAAGATTTCCCCTTTATCCTTCTACCAGGTAAACCCCATTCAGACTGCCGTTTTGTATAATAAGGCTGTGGAATTTGCAGGCCTGACAGGTGAAGAAGTGGTCATTGATGCTTATTGCGGAATCGGCACTATATCCCTTTTCATGGCCAAAAGGGCAAGGAAAGTTTACGGTATTGAGACTATACCCCAGGCTGTTGAGGATGCCAGGATCAATGCATTGGAAAACAACATTAGCAATGTAGAATTTATCGCCGGTGAAGCTGAAACAGTTGTACCTGATATGATTGGCAGAGGCTTACAAATTGATGTTGCAGTGGTTGATCCACCACGAAAAGGCTGCGATTCAAAGCTATTAGATGCTTTAGTAAAAGCAAAGCCTAAAAGGATAGTCTATGTATCCTGTAACCCCGCCACATTGGCTAGGGATCTAAAATATCTATCGGAAAAGGCATATAAGGTGGTAGAAGTCCAGCCAGTGGATATGTTCCCCCAAACGAGCCATACGGAGTCCATAATCCTGTTGCAAAAGTAAGTAGTTAAGTAAGAAAGTTATAGAAAAATGAGATAAAATTAAGGATATGAGAGTAAAAAAACTCTTATATCCTTTTTTAAATACAAGAAAAGATATGATATTAATCATTTTATATAGATATTGAGGAATTAGACCATGAAGAAAATTACATTTATACCAGCTAAACCACCAGAGTACAAGAAAATAAAGGTTGCAGCTTATTGTAGGGTTAGTACCTTAGGTAAAATTCAAAGAGAAAGTCTAGATTGTCAGATAGCCCATTACACAAATATGATATTAGAAAATCCAGATTGGATCCTTGCTGGTGTTTTCTATGATATTGGGAAAAGTGGATTAAGAAAAAAAGGAAGGCCAGGTCTTAAGGAAATGCTAGAAAAAGCATATAAGGGTCAAATAGATTATATTTTGGTTAAATCTATTTCTAGATTATCTAGGGATACCCTAGAACTTTTAAAAATAATAAGAACTTTAAGAGAAAGGGGAATAAATATGTATTTTGAAACTGAAAACTTAGATTCAATAAAATTAGAAAATGAATTAGAAATTACACTAAGGAGTGTGTTGGCACAAGAGGAAAGTAAGAATACTAGTGAAAATATTAAGTGGGGATTTAGACGAAAGTTTGAAAGAGGAGAAATATTTACTAAATATAAAAACTTCATGGGATATACATGTACGGGTGGAGAGATGGTAATTGTTCCTGAAGAAGCAGAAGTAGTTAGAAAGATATTTGAACTGTACTTAAGTGGCCTATCATTTGCACAAATAAAAATATATCTAGAATCAATGGATATAAAAACTGCAACTGGAAATGACCATTGGGATCCATCTACCATTCAGAAGATGCTTAAGAATGAAAAATATAAGGGAGACAGTAGACTACAAAAGACCTATGTAGAAGATGTTATGACAGGAAAAAAGGTAAAAAATATCGGGCAAGTAGCTAGTTATTATATAGGAAATAGTCACTCTGCTATTATATCAGAAGAAATATTTAATAAAGTTCAGGAAGAGATGGACAGAAGGGCAATGATAGTTTATAAAGAAGATGGTACAGTTGAGAAGACAGGTAAAAGATACAATAGTAAATATTTATTAGGTAACATATTCGAATGTGGATATTGCGGAGCAGCTTATAGGAGAAGAACTGAGAGGGGGAAGGTAGTTTGGAGATGTGGAACGAGAATGGAGAAGGGAAGGAATATGTGTAGTGATTCTCCTACATTGGATGAGGAATATATTAGGGGAATTTTAGCAAGGAATGTTTGTGAAGATGGGATTTATGATGAAGAGATAGTTAGGGATAGGGTTGATAGGATTTTAATATTTAGTGAATGTGTTGCTATATATTTTAAAAATAGCGATAAAATTATTATTCAATGATTTTAATGTGGATGGTTTTCAATTATTATGGTGGTCTATTTTTAGATTAGCCTAAAACCTTAATATTAGTAATGTATCAATATAATAATCAGTATTTTTGGTGTTTTTATCAATAATACTTCACGGCGAAAGCATGAAGGAACATTCCACCATGGAATAAATTACATCTAACCCTTATTGGTATGTTTGTAGTAAGCTACTAACCATAGAGAAGAATAAAAGTGGGGTTAATACTATGGTTAGAAAGC